>MHLV01000001.1:0-170 GCA_001819145.1 Candidatus Nealsonbacteria bacterium RBG_13_36_15
CAAAAAGGTCTCTGAAGTTAAATCTTCAGCAACTTCCTGCGAATTTACTCTTAAGAAAACAAATCGGTAGATTTTATCAATATGTTGATCGTAAAGCTGGCTAAAGTTTTTTTGGTAACTATCCATGATATTAAATTACTTAGGACAATAATAGGACAAAATTTATATGT
>MHLV01000001.1:178-482 GCA_001819145.1 Candidatus Nealsonbacteria bacterium RBG_13_36_15
GACTTAGGTTCGTGCTTCCCTGGGAACTGATAAGAAGTGTCGTTTTTCTCCCCCACTCTTACCACTAATCTTTTTTTTGTTAACTGTTCAAAGTCCCGGCGAAAAGTCCTCTTGCTAATCTGTGGAAAAAAATCTTTCAAATCTTTAACTTGAAGCTTTTCTTTTTCTTTAAGAATTCCCAAAATTTTCTTCTGGCGCAAAGATATTTGCCCGTTAAGAATAACCTTGGATTCATTCTCCGGTATTACTAAAAGACCTCTTGGCGATTCAACTTCAGGATAATCTTTTATTTCCTTGAGAAATT
>MHLV01000001.1:525-7333 GCA_001819145.1 Candidatus Nealsonbacteria bacterium RBG_13_36_15
CAATATCTCATCAGACGAAACCCAACTTTGGGTTTTGGCTACCTCAAAAAAACTATCCAGGACCTCAAGGTTCTTTTCTGTATCCAAAAGCAAGCTTTTTGGCCTGCTGGGATTAGTTTTTAAAATAAAAATTAAATCTTTTAAAATCTCGTTGTTTAATTCTCTTACTTGAAATCTTAGGGGTTCTTTTTTTGGAAAAAGCGAAGTCAAGCGATAAAGATTGTTAGCAAGTTCTATAAGATTTTCTTTAATCATTTGAATTTAGAATTATAAATAAAAAAAGGCGTATTTTTTATTTTACAGTTTTTTATAAAAGAATGTCAACAAAAAAATTACCGGCTGGAATTAAGTTTTTGTTTTGCTATTAAAGAAAAAATGGGCTTTTGGCCCAATCTCTTTTAAAAAATGACTATTTTATAATTTTAAAAGCCGGTGAATTCTCTGATTTTTTTAATAGAAATAGCAGTAACTTTTCCTTCTTTATCAATTATATTTAGCCCCAAAACTTTGCCCTCAATATCAAATAAAGGAGAACCTATCAAGCTGCTGTTTTCAAATATGTTTGTTCTGATTAATTCCTCGTCAAAAGTCTTTATTATACCTTCATTCACTATTTTTTTAGCCTCTCCTCCTTCAAAAATTATTCCGACCAGAAAAACCCGCTGCCCCTTTTTTACGCTTCCCAAATCAGCAAAGGGCAGTGTTGGTAAATCTCTTTTATCAATCTTTAATTTCACTAAGCTGCCGGTTTTATCTACTTCTAAATCTTCGTATGCTACTTTTTCTCCGTTCCAGAAGAAGCTAAAATTATAACCTACAGGCAAAAGGCTGCCTAAAGTAACAACGTCTCCTCCGTTAGTTAAGACTAAACCAGAACCTTCAATGATTTTTCCCTGGGCAGATTGAGCCCTCACTGCGATTATTGATTTCTCAACCTTTTCAACAATATCTTGAAGAGCTTTGTTTTCCTGAACAATAACTGTTTCTTCCGGATATAGATTTACTTCTTTTTCTGTCAAAATTTTTACAAAGCCAAATTGTCTAAAAAAGTTTTTTGTGGCCAAGTATGGCAAAATAAAAGCCTGAAAGATTATTCCCCCCAGGGCTCCAACAACTAAAATAGAAAGAATTCTCAAGATAGATTTTTTCATTATTCAAAGACCAGCCGCCCTTCGGGCGGCTGGAGCTATCTTATCAAAACCTTTTTCAATTTTTTTGATCCAATTTTCAAGAAACTTTTTGTTCCTTTAAAAATAACTTCTCCATTTTCAGCATCAACCAAAACTTTTTCTCCTTCTTGAATCTCTCCCGAAACAATCTTTAAAGAAAGAGGGTCTAAAACTTTTCTCTGAATAACCCTTTTTAAAGGCCTGGCTCCTAAACTTGGATCAAATCCCTGCTCAGTTAAAATTTCTTTGGCTTTTTCTGAATAATTTAATTGAATCCCTTTGCCAGCCAATCTTGAAGCAACTTTCCCAAGCTCTAAATCAACTATTCTTTTAATTTCCTGCTTGCCAAGATAGTTAAAAATAATAATTTCATCAATTCTGTTTAGAAACTCCGGCCGGAAGCTCTCCTTCAAGGCCTCTGTCACTCTTTCTTTTAGGTTCTCTTTCCGGGAAAAGTCCTCTTCTTCGGCATCAAAACCCAACTTGCCCATTTTGACAATTAATTCTGAGCCGACATTTGAAGTCATAATCAAAATAGCGTTCTTAAAAGAAGCTGTTCTGCCTTTAGCATCGGTTAATCTGCCGTCTTCTAAAATCTGGAGTAAAATATTGAAAACTTCGGGATGAGCTTTCTCAATTTCATCTAATAAAATTACGCTGTAGGGCCTCCTTCTAATTTTCTCTGTTAGCTGACCCCCCTCATCGTATCCAACGTAACCTGGAGGAGAGCCTATCATTTTAGAAACTGTATGTTTTTCCATATATTCTGACATATCTAATCTCACCAAAGCATTTTCATCATTGAATAAAAATTCAGCTAAAGCCCTGGCGGTTTCCGTTTTTCCAACTCCAGTCGGACCTAAAAACATAAAAGAGCCCAAAGGCTTGTTTTCTTCTGCGATACCAGCCCGAGACCTACGAAGGGCGTTAGCAATAGCTAAGATAGCTTCTGGCTGACCAATCACTCTTTGGGAAATAATATTTTCCATTTTTTCTAATTTCCTGGCTTCTTCTTCCAAGAGCCTGGTAATTGGAATCCCAGTCCAGCGAGAAACAACTTGAGCAACATCTTCTTCTGTAACTTCTTCTCTTAAAAGGGCTCTCTTTTTCTGGAAATTAGCTAATCTTTGCTCAGTTTTTTTCAGCTCTTTCAGTAATTCGGGGATTTTTCCGTATTTAATTTCAGCTACCTTTTGCAAATTAGCCTGGCTTTGATATCTTTCAACTTCAAATTTAGCAGCGTCTATTTCTCTTTTGAGATTTTTTATTTTGGCAATAATTTCTTTCTCTGTTTGCCAGCGAGTTTCAATGGCCCCCACCTTTTCTTTTAAATCAGCTAATTGCCTGGCAATAACCCGCAATCTTTTTGTTTTTTGAGGTTTTTCTCCTTTCAGGGCTTCTTTTTCTATTTCTAATTTCTGAATTTCTCTTTTTAAGGCATCCAATTCGACAGGCTCTGATTCAATTTCCAGTCTCCTGGCCGACATTGCTTCATCCATTAGATCAACCGCCTTGTCCGGCAAAAATCTATCTGTAATGTAACGGGCTGATAATTCAGCTGCCCCAATTAAGGCAGAATCCTGAATTTTTACTCCGTGGTGAAGTTCATATTTTTCTTTAATTCCTCTTAAAATAGCAATAGTATTCTCAATTGAGGGCTCTGATACGTAAATTGGTTGAAATCTTCTTTCTAAAGCTGCGTCTCTTTCGATATATTTTTGATATTCCTTAATAGTAGTAGCTCCAATTGCTTTAAGTTCGCCCCTGGCTAAAGCGGGTTTTAACAGATTTGAAGCGTCAATAGCTCCTTCGGCAGCTCCTGCCCCAACTAAAGTATGAAGCTCATCAATAAATAAAATATAACGGCCGGCTGCCCGATTAATTTCTTTAAGTAAAGCTTTGACCCGATCTTCAAATTCTCCCCGGTATTTTGTTCCGGCTACTAAAGATCCTAAATCCAAACCAATAATTTCCTTTTCTTTAAGGCTTTCCGGAATGTCTCCTCTGACAATTATCTGAGCCAATCCCTCAATAATTGCTGTTTTACCAACGCCAGCTTCGCCAATTAAAACTGGGTTATTTTTTGTTCTTCGGGAAAGAACCTGCATTAACCTGCGAATTTCATTTTCTCTGCCAATGACCGGGTCAAGTTTTCCCTGCCTGGCTAATAGGGTTAAATTTCTGGCATATTTTTCAACAACCTGATATTTTGATTCAGGCTCTGGATCTGTAATTCTTTGTCCTCCGCGAATTTTGGCTAAGGATTTCAGAATTGTTTCGTAATCTAATTTGCCAAACTCTAAAACAGAAGTCCCCCCTTTTTGTAGAAAAGTAGCTTCTTTAAGAACTTCTTTGGCTTTGGTATCAGTATCTAATAAAGCTAAAAGCAAGTGTTCAATTGAAACAAACTCGTCCCCCATTTTCATCGTTTCCTGACGGGCCCTCTCTAAAACTCGGGCTAAATCTTGAGTTAAATAAAACTGGCCAAAGGTTGTTTGAGAAGTGATAATAGTCGGGATTTTATCTAAAGAAGCTTTGGTCTTCTTTTTCAGGTTTTCAATATCAATTCCCAATTTCTGAAGTAATGTCAAAACCACGCTGCCGTCTTGGTCTAAAAGAGAATAAAGCAGATGCAAAGCGTCAATTTGCTGTTGGCCTCTCTCCGAAGCTAATGACTGCGCCCTAAGTATTGCCTCTTGGGCTTTATGAGTAAAGTTACCTCCATTCACACTTCGACTCGTCCTTCGCTTCGCTCAGGTCTTGCTTAGCGCAAGTAGTCGAAATGTCCTGAGCTTGTCGAAAGATAAAGGTTATTTCTTATTTCATCTTATTTTATTTTTGGCCCAAAGTCAAATTCTATTTTCAGAGCCTCCATAATATTTTTCTTTATAAAATCTTAGAAGTTGCTCAATCTCCAATAAAGAACTATTGTCGCCAATCCCTACTTTTAGCCTCTTTTGCAGATCATTAATTGTTTCAGCTCCTTCCAAAACCGCTTCTTCAATATCTCTTTCTGTTATATTTAATGTCTTATCAATAATCTTTGTCCCCTCAGTAATTATTCTTTGGTACTGGCCTGTTTTTCTGAAATAATTATTAATTGTTGTCCGGAAGGCTTTATCTGCCAAAACCGAACAGTGGACTTTTCTGGCTGGCAACCCTCCTAACCTTTTCATTATGTCTTGAGGCCGAATTTTTAATGCTTTGTCAATTTTCATTCCTCCCCTTTCTGTTACCATCACCGAAAAAATAGAAGTTGTGGCTATAGCTGAACCGCAGCCGAAAGTCCGCCATTTTAATTTTTTAATTTTCTCTGTTTTAGGGTCAACTTTTATCCACATTCGCATCACATCTCCGCACTGCGGAGCGCCGATTTGACCCTCAGCATCAAATTCGCCGGTTTTGGGATTTTTTAAAAGTAAATTTCTGGGATGAAAAAAATGATCTTTAACAATATCTGAATAAATCCAGCCCTTGCCGGCTGTTTTGCTGATAACATCTGCGATTTTTAAATTTTTTATATTTTTGGACATGTTTTAGGAAAAATTAAAGTTTGACTGTAATTGGCGAAATTTCTCTTAAAGTTTTAACAACTCTTGGCAGGACTTTTAAAAGATAATCAATGTCTTTTTTAGTTGTTTTTCTGCCCAAGGAAAACCGTAAGCTACCGTGGGCATACTCATAAGGTCTGCCTAAAGCCAAAATAACATGAGAAGGTTCTAAGCTTTGGGAATCGCAAGCAGAACCTGTTAAAGCATAAATTCCGTATTTATCTAACCAAAGTAAAGCAGCCTCTCCTTCAATGTCTAAAATAGAAACATTAACATTATTAGGCAGCCTTTTTTCTCTGTGGCCGTTTAAAACGATTTTTGGGATTTTCTTTTCGATTCCAGAAATTAAATAATCTCTCAATTTTATCAATCTTGCTGATTCCTTTTTTCGCTCCCTTTGAACAATCTCCAAAGCTTTAGCAAAACCTATAATACCAGCTAAATTTTCAGTCCCCGCTCTCAAGCCTTCTTCTTGGCCTCCGCCCAAAATCATTGGTTTAATTGGAATTCCCTGACGGACAAACAACATTCCAACTCCTTTTGGACCGTAAATTTTTGAACCATTTAAGCTCAAAAGATCAACTCCTAATTTATTAACATTAAGGTCTAAAAAGCCGGCTGCCTGACAGGCATCTGTGTGAAAATAGATTTTAGATTTTGGAGGCCGAGCGGTATTTAACCTTTTAATTAATTTGCCAATTTCAGCAATTGATTGGATAACGCCAATTTCATTATTGGCATAAATTATAGAAATTAAGAATGTTTCTGGTTTTACCGCTTCTTGTATATCAAGAACATCAACTATCCCCTCTCTGTCAACCGGCAAATAGGTCACACTAAAGCCCTTCTTTTCTAATTTCTCGCAAGGCCGTAAAATAGCGTGATGCTCAATTTTTGAAGTAATTATATGACCTTTTTTTTCTGAAAAATCTTCAGCCATACCAAAGATTGCTAAGTTACAGCTCTCTGTCCCAGAACCAGTAAAAATTATTTCTGCCAACTGGCATCCTAAAATCTGGGCCACTTTCTTTCTGGCCTGATATAAAGCGTATTTCGCCTTTCTACCCTCTTTGTGGATTGAGGAAGGATTACCATAGACTTTTTCAAAATATGGCTCCATTGCCCGAAAAACTTTCTTGTCCATATAGGTTGTAGCTGCGTGGTCTATGTAGACTTTTCTCATAAGTTTAAATGGTTATTTTAAATGAGGCATTTTTAAAATTTGGCACTTTGAGCAAGAATATTTTTTATTCAAAAAATAATAAACTTCCTTACCGGTTTTTTTTGATTTTAAAATGCCGATTTTCTTTAAAACTATTAAATGATGAGAGATGGTGGGCTGGCGCAATTTAAAAAGCGAATTAATTTCTTTAACATTAGATTTTTTATTTTTCCCAAGATAATAAATAATTTTTGCCCGATTTTTATCAGACAATATCTTAAAACATAGGGGACAATTTTTAGTCAACATATTGATATCTATCTATATGTTATATATTATCTTGTAACGAATTTACTGTCAAGTATGCTAAAAGCCCGAAGTTAAAAAACCTCGGGTATGTAAATTTTGCTTATAAAAAATTTTTAAAATCTTGGGGTTCTAACCTTAAGGCCTCTTTCTGTAAGCCGGAATTTACTACCGGCATCAACTTTAGCTCCGGCTCCGGCTCTTTCTAAGTATCCCTTTTTAACTAAATCCTTCAAGCTCTTTCTAAGAACTTCTTGTTTTTTGCTGTAAATCCCCCTTAAACTGCTTTTTAGCCCGATTCTTTCTTTCCAGTCGGTTATATTATCACCTCCGGGCGGGCTTTTTAGTCCTTCAGTCCGTCTGGCTGCAAATTCTCTTTCGCTTTCTACTTTCAAAGGAAATCTTCTTTCCTTTAATTTTTTCTCCATTTCGTCTTCCTTTTTAAGCAAAGAGTCAAATAAAGTATTTTTCCAAGTTGAACGCTTAGCTCCTCTTCTGCTAAAAAACTCCCTTGCTATTTCTCTCCTGGTAAGGATAGGGTCTTTCTCTTTTTTTATCCTAGAAGCTTCTTTGTATATTTTTATAATTGCTTTTTGGTTTTCGTTTAATCTTTCTCTGAA
>MHLV01000002.1:0-2448 GCA_001819145.1 Candidatus Nealsonbacteria bacterium RBG_13_36_15
CAAGAAATGAAAATAAGAAAAGTTAAAAAAGAATATTTATTTGCTTTAATTGTAGTTAGTTTAATAGGTGTTGTTTTTGCGGCCGTTCAGATTATTCAAGCTTCGCCTGGAAGCGCAACTACTGGTTCCAAGCCAACGCCTGTGGGTCACACTTGGAATGAAATAGCCAATTTCTCCTGTCCTCCAGGAGAATGTCTTATAAGTAATTCTAGTGGTGTTCTTGCTTGTGCTGTTTGCAGTGGAGGAGGAACGAATTATTGGACCTTATCTGGTTCTGACGTTTTTCCAAATTTAACTTCTTATAATGTTGCCATTGGCACAAATGGAGCAGCTGGTTATAAACTAAATGTTGCTGGGAATGCTCGGGTTATTTCAGGAGACATAATTGCAACTTATTATAATGGCGTGGGAGGATCTGTTAAAGCAGATGCCCTTTGTCTTTCTACTGCGTTGGGCGGATCAACCTACAATTGTAAAACTAGCTGGATGGATTGTACGCGAAGATCTAAAACAGCTTCTACGCCCGGTAGCATTCTTTATAGCGATTCGGTTTACTGTCAAACTGGCGAAACAGTAACTGGTGGTGGTTGCCATTGGAATGGTGTGGGGCTACAAGAAACCTACATGGTTGATAACTCTCTGATTAATACTACCCCTGGAGGATGGGCTTGCTCATATCAAAACGATGACGGAGCTACCAAGAGTATGTCATTTATAATCTATGTTATTTGTTGCAAATAAATTAGAAGTAGAGCAGCTGACGAGTAATTTTCCGCAAGAGAAAAAAGATAAAACTACTTGAAAATAAAACCGCTTAGAAATAAAAATGTTTGGAAGGATAAAAATTATTAAATTATATATAAATTTCTGATTTTTTGTTGATGAAAAAGTTAATTATTTTATCTTTATCTGTTTTATTACTATTTATTCTAGCTGATACTACTGAGGCGACTTTGAGTTGCTTGCCCAGAAGTAGTAGTTGTCTTGCCGGTGAAAATGTTGTTCTAAAGATGTCAGCTTCATCTAACGCCCATGCCGAACTTCCCAGTCAATCAAATTACAGCAATTATGTTTGCTGTTCTGGAATAAGCGGTACATTGTGTGGTAGTGGTATTACTGCTTTTTTAAAATTATCGGCATTAACAAACGCCCAAGTTGAACGAGCTGATTATTTTAACTATGCGAACAGCGCCTGTTTGATTCCTTTGGCTGGTGAAACAATATCGTGCAATTATCAACCAACGAGCTGTTCTGGTGGCTATACTTGTTTAGCTTCAATTTCTGCCGATACTAATGCACATGTAGCGCAGTGCGGCGTTTATTCTACTCAAGTTTGTTGTTTTGCTTCAACCGTTGAACAGTTTACGTTTACCCTTAATCTTAATCCAGCTTCGAGAACTGCATTTCGAAATAGTCAAACCTATACCGACATCCAACTTGTTAGACAGACAGGAACAGCTGAAAATGTTGTTTTTAATCCTCTGACTGTGCCAAACGGTGTTACTTATCAATTTTCTTCTCCAAATTGTACACCGACTATCAATTGCAATTCGACATTAACCTTTTTTATCTCAGATTATGCTGACTTAGTTACCAATTATAATATAAACATTTGTGGAACGGCAACGGGGGGGTCTGGCGCTAGTGCTTGTCAGAATTTCTATTTAACAATAACAGACTCTGGCACTCAAATTGTTGCTCCCACCGTGAGTACTGATGTTGCTAATCCTGTTGGCCAGACTACAGCTACTCTTAATGGTACTTTGGGCTCTTTGGGTGGCGCATCGCTTTGTTTGGTTTGGTTTGAATGGGGACCAACTACTTCTCTTGGGAATAGTACTGCTGTTCAAACTAAGACTCTTCAAGGTACTTTTTCTGCCAGTCTTAGTGGTTTAAATCCAAATACTAAATATTATTTTCAAGCTTTTGCAAAAAATGGTGGTAGTTGGTGATGTATTTAATTCAAAATTTAAAATTTTAATCTAAAACTTTCGACAAGTCTTAAAGTTAGATATTTATTGTTAGAAATTTAAAAATATTTATTTTTAATGTCAAATTATAGATTGTCATTTATATTTACCTTTCTTACGGTTTTGATGATTTTTGGGTTATGTCTAGTTGGAGAAGTTAGGGCAGACACTTTTAGGTGCACTTCATATTGTACAAGCGCTGGTTATGACGAGGGACGTTGTTCTACGAATTGCTCTGTTTACCCTGCCTGCCTTTTCGGTGTTTGCTATTATAATTGCTATGCCGGATATGGGGGGATGCCTTGTGAATATACGGCCACTTGTCTTTGTTTTAATACAGACCCTTGTGACTGTGCTACTAAAAATTGTTTTAATATTACTGGTTGTACATCTCCAGTTTCCCCTCCCTCTGTTACCACTAACTTAGCCACTTCCATTGGTTCAAACAGCGCTTTACTTAACGGAAACATTACAGCTA
>MHLV01000002.1:2498-9310 GCA_001819145.1 Candidatus Nealsonbacteria bacterium RBG_13_36_15
ATTACTACCGAGCTAGAGTTTATAATTCAGCTGGCTGGGGGTACGGAGCAGAAAAAAAAGTTGCTATTTTCCGCAGTAACGGCATACAAAGAGATTTCACTACACAAGCTGATTGCACTCGGGCTGATCCTACTGTTAATTTTAATATGGCGACGATAAATGCAAGTCAGCTTCAAAATAACCAAGCCACTTTGATAGGAAATGTGAGTAGTACTGGTGGTGAAAATCCGAGTCAGAGAATATTGGAATGGGGTATTTCTTCTGGTAACTATTCAAATAATTATAATCTTGGCAGTGGGGGGACAGGAACGTTTTCATATACTATTTCATTAACTCCAGGAACTATTTATTACTACCGAGCTAGAGTTTATAATTCAGCTGGCTGGGGGTACGGAGCAGAAAAAAAAGTTGCTATTTTCCGCAGTAACGGCATACAAAGAGATTTCACTACACAAGCTGATTGCACTCGGGCTGATCCTACTGTTAATTTATCTCCTTCTTCTCAAAATGGAAGTCCAGGAGAACAATTAACCTATACAGTAATCGTAACCAACAACGACAGTTCTGGTTGTGGTCAATCTACTTTTAATTTATCTCCTTCTTGTCCTTCTGGATGGACTTGTAGCTGTTCTGTTTCCTCATTAAACATTAATCCTGGATCAGATGGTTCGACTTATTTTTATGTTACTTCTGCTTCTGGTGCTTCACCTAACACTTATACTGTGTCAGTTACTGCTACTAATGCTGCAGCTAGTTCTTATAATCATACAGATTACGCAGACTACGTCATTCTTACAAATATAGCGCCACAATGTAGTTCTATGGGAGCTGGGCCAAACTCAGGAGACGCTCCTTTAGATGTTGTTTTTACGGGATCTGGCACCGATGTAGATGGTTCAATCGAGGTTTGTGAATGGGATTTCGGAAACGATGATAATGCTACCACTAGTGCCAGTGGTAATATTTGTACTAGTATAGGCTATAGATATGATGAACCAAATACTTACTGTACCAAACTAAGGGTTCGGGATAATCAAGGAACTTGGAGTAGTGTTCATACTTGTGGTTGTTCTCAACCTTGTTGTTCTGCGCAGATAACAGTGGGTGCATCTGATCAACCACCGCAAGTTCGAGACCTAACTATTGCTAGCGTTAATCACTGTACCTCTTTTAAGGGAGCTACAAGTATGTATTTTGTCTGGACATATTACGATCCTAATGGCGATCCAGAAGTAAGTTATAATTTTAGAATACATACTGTTAATGACGTTGATGCTCCTGCTCCAATAGTTGATATTACTGTTAATAGTCCAACTATAAACGGACAAACAGTTTATGTTTTTCCGAATCAAATAGAAAACCAATTAATTTACTATCAAGTCTATTACTGGTGGGTGAGAGTTTGGGACGGTCCAGGAAATACCTCTGGTTGGATCCAAGGTCCAAGCCAGTAATTTTAATAATATGAAAAATTACAAAATTCTTATTTTAATATCAATTTCAATAATTTGCGGATTTGTTTTATCAGAATTTGTATTTGCTGCAACAGAAACATTTTATTCAACACCTAGCGACGGATTTATTGTGGGTTATGATCAATCGTCATACACAATAGCTCATAATGCTATTTATGGACAAGTTTTAAATAATTGGCGTATATACGTAGGGCAAGTGTGGACAGGAACCCTATATCAAATTTATAGGGCAGGATTATTTTTTGATACTTCCTCTTTGCCGGATGATATTTCTATCCAAAGCGCAACATTAAGTTTGTATTATCCGACAAGCGAATGGGATAATTCAACTGCAGATTTCGATATCACAATAGTTAATGGTTTAGTTCTTATAGAGCCATTAGTAAGTGATAACTATGGAGACTTGCTTAACCAGACAACAAGTGGCGGATCAAGAAGTACGTTTGGATTACCTAGTTCTGGATATGTAGATATTGATTTAAATCCAACTGGGTTGGGTTGGATTTCAAAAACCGGTACAACCACACTCGCTTTGCGAAGCTCAAGAGATATAATCCCTAGTTTTCCTACTGTATCTCCAGGGGTAGAATATTGGGAATTCGTAGGATTTTACGATAAGGAGTTAGGTGAAGTTTATCCTCCAAAACTTACAATCACTACTTCTTCTGATATTTTCCCTCCTAATGTTACCAACAGAGATGGTGCTACAAATATCACCTATAGCTCAGCTAGATTAAATGGCGAAGTCACTTATAATGGAGGAGAAGATCCGACTGTCCATATATATTGGGGTGATAATGACGGAGTAATGACTGCTGGCAATTGGGATCATGACGAGATTCTAGGTGAAAAAGGAGGGACTTTTTATAAAAACATTATAAACCTAAACCCTAGTACTACCTATTATTACAGAGTTTTTGCTGAGAATTCAGGAGGTTTAGATTGGGCAGATGGTACTGCTTCGTTTTCGACTACTGAATATATACCTGGCGTAGGATTCGTCACTAATTTTCATCCTTATCCTTGTCCTGATTTTACTCCTTCTCCCTCAAACCCCAATTTAGGTGTTGAAGTGACTTTTTTGGATAATTCTAAATGCTATAACGATTATTTAGAAGAGTCTAATTGTAGTGCAAATCTAAATATCCGCTATCAGTGGGATTTCGGTAATGGAGAAGTATGTGATAGTGGCGATCCACCAGTGCAAGATTCCTCGTGCCGTGGTAATGCAACAACCAGCTACAATATAATGGGTAATAAGACAATAACTTTAACAATTACTGATGATTTGGGGACTTGCACATCAGACGAAGAAATAAACGTTTCTTTTCCTCTTCCAAAATGGAACGAGACAGCCCCTTATTAAACATTATGAAGAAGAATAAAGGTTTTACATTGTTAGAGGTGACAGTGGTTATTATGATTATTAGCTTGCTTTCAACTATTTTTATTGCCAGCTATCGTGAAGGAGAAAAACAGTTCGCTTTAAAAAGATCAACCCATCAATTGGCTCAGAGTTTAAGAAAAGCTCAGGGTATGGCTTTGTCAAGCCAGGAGCTTATGGGTTTATATCAGGGAGGATACGGAATTTATTTTAGTATTACGCCAGGAGATAAATATACTCTATTTATTGATTGTAATAATGATAATAAGTTTGATGATTTTAGTTCAGATTGCCAAGATTGTCGGAGTGGCCCTGATTCTTGTATCCCTTATTTTTCTGAAAAGATTGAAGAGTTTACTCTCGAAAAAGGAATTACAATATCTGATTTAGTGCCTTCTTCTGCAGAAGATGATCTTTGTATTACTTTTATTCCTCCTGATCCAACAGTTGTTTTTCCTGGAGCAGGCTTAGCTTCAATTACATTGAATTTTGAAGGTGGCTCCGGAAAGACAGTCTTTGTCAATAAGGTCGGTTTAATTGAAATTGAATAATGTTTAATTCTAAAGATCAAAAATTTAGACATTCCGAAGGATTCACCCTTCTTGAGGTAATGATGGCCATTTTTGTTTTAACTATTGCTGTTGGCGCAAGTTATATATTAATCCAAAAGACCTTTATCGCTTCTTCATTAACGCAGTCAAAATTAGTAGCTTCCCATCTTGCTCAAGAAGGCGTAGAAAATGTAAGAAATATCAGAGACACAAATTGGATTAGTGCCAATGAATGGAATACGGGTATATCTTCAAAGTATGAGTATGTGAATTTTTTGGATCTAAGTCAAACTAAATTTGAAAGAGAAACTTTAATTACGGAAATAACAGCTACAACTACAGAGGTAAAGGTTAATATTAAATGGAATGAGCGGGGAAAGGATTACAGTATAGGGGTGATAAATTATCTGTATGATTGGTATGGTGAATCAGAGACTCTAACATGTGAGGGCTGGTGTAAAGCTGCACATCCAGATTATACATACAGTTATTGTAGCTATATACCCTCGACGCTGCTATGCCCTGAGAGTTGGACAATGGATGGACAACTTAATTGTGGCCAATTTAAAATTTGTTTTTGTTGTTATCCTGGTTAGAAACTGCCCAAAAAGTGATAGATGAGTGAAAGTATTATGCCAAACACAGTTTTAAATATTCCAATACAAAACGATAAAATTAACGACCATTATTTATAGCTAATCTTATGAGAAAAAACGGTTACACGTTAATAGAAGTTTTAGTAGCGTTAACTATTTTTACAGTAGTTATTGCTGCTCCCACTGGTTTTTTTGTCAGCGCTCTTAAAGGACAGCAGAAAGTCTTGGCTTCTCAGGAAGTCTATGACAATATCTCTTACACTTTAGAATATATTAGTCGGGCTTTAAGAATGGCGAGAAAAGATTTAACGGGTTCTTGCATTACCGAAAATATGAATTATGTGACCACAGCTGACGGAAATGGCATAAAATTTAAAAATTATGATGGTGACTGTCAGGAATTTTATTTAGATATTGAGGATAATCGGCTTAAGGAAACAAGCGATGCAAAAGGTGTGGGTATTCCTTTGACGGCCAGAAATATAGAAGTGGTTTCGTTTACTATTGAGGGGGAGGGAACTTGGAGTCAAGACGATGGTTTCCAACCAAAAATAACATTATTATTAGAAATAAAAGGGAAAAGAGGTGCGTTGCCAGAGCTTCAGCCTATAATGAAAATACAAACCAGTGTTTCCCAAAGACAATTAGATATTGGTTATTAAAATTTATGATAAATAGGATGCAAGAAAAAGGAGTAGCTTTGTTTCTAGCTGTTTTGATTATAAGTGTTATTTTAGCAATCGGTTTGGGGATAAGCGGAATTATAATCCAACAAATAAAGATATCTGAAAACATAGGAGATTCAGTTGTTTCTTTCTATGCTGCTGATTCTGGCATTGAACAACAGATTTATGATTTGTATAATCTAGAGACTCATAGTCCTGTCTACGAAGTTGATATGATTAATAGCGCGTCTTACAATGTTTCAGTAAAATGTAGTGTGAGTAATGATGCCTGTCTACCAGGAGGGGAGTTTGATAATATACCAATTGTTATAGATCCAGAGAGCCCAGAATATTGTGATGCTATGAATTTCTGTATAAAGTCAATTGGAACTTTTCAAGCAGCTAAAAGAGCGATTGAAGTGAAATATTGAGATACTTTCATTGAAGCATTATTAAACTCCCCCAAAGGGAGTTTTTTTGATATTATATATATATGACGAAAGAAGAGGCAAAAAAGAGAATAGAGAAACTGAAAAAGGTTATTAACCACCATCGTTATTTATATCATGTTTTGGATAAGCAGGAGATTTCTGATGCTGCTTTGGATTCTTTGAAACACGAACTCTATCAGTTAGAGCAGCAATTTCCAAAGCTTATTACTGTTGATTCCCCAACTCAGAGAGTTGCCGGAGAACCGCAGAAGCAATTTAAAAAAGTAGAGCATAAATCTCCCATGTTTTCGCTTGAAGATATATTTTCAGAAAAAGAATTGCAAGATTGGGAAGATTATTTAAAAAGACTGGAACCGTCAACTCAGTTTGAATATTTCGTTGAATTAAAGGTTGATGGTTTTGCCATTACTTTAATTTACGAAAACGGCGTATTCAAGACAGGATCTACTAGAGGAGATGGTAAAATAGGAGAAGATGTCACCCAGAACTTAAAAACTATAGAAAGTATTCCTTTAAAGCTTGAATTAAAGAAGAGTATACTAGATAAGAAAATACAGGAAAGCCTTAAAAAAGCGATAAAAAGGGGCAAATTTGAGGTACGAGGAGAGGTCTTTATGGAAAAAGCTAGCTTTGAGAGATTGAATAAAGAATTATTGAAAAAAGGCGAAAAAACATATTCTAATCCTAGAAATTTAGCTGCAGGGTCAATTAGACAGCTAAATCCTAAATTAACAGCTTCCAGGCCATTAAAGTTCTTAGCATACGATACGGTATCCGATACGGGTCAATCAAAGCATTCTGAAGAACACCAAATTTTATTTTCATTAGGATTTAAAACAGACAAGGGTAAAATTTGCAAGAATTTATCTGAAATAGTAGATTTTTGGCGAAATACTGCGAAAAAACGGGAAATTCTACCTTTTCAAATAGATGGAGTAGTAATAAACGTAAACAATAACGCTCTTTTTAGTAAATTAGGGGTAGCTGGTAAGAGCCCAAGGGCTGCTAGAGCATTTAAATTCTCGCCAAAACAAGCCACTACAAGGGTTTTAGATATAAAGCTACAAATAGGCAGAACAGGAGCCGTAACTCCAGTAGCAGTTTTGAAACCGGTAAAAGTCAGTGGAGTAACAATTACTAGGGCTACTTTGCATAACGAGGATGAAATAAAAAGACTGGGTATAAAAATTGGAGATACGGTAATCGTAGAAAGAGCAGGAGACGTTATACCAGATATAGCCAAAGTTTTAATTGATCTTAGAACGGGCAAAGAAAAAGATTTTCATTTTCCCAAAAATTGTCCAAGCTGTTTGACTAAACTGAAAAAGATTTTAGGAGAAGTATTGTGGAGGTGTCCGAACGAAAATTGTCCTGCCAGAAAAAGAGAAAATCTTTATCATTTTGTTTCAAAAAAAGCTTTTAACATTGACGGAGTCGGCCCCAAAATTATTGATAAGTTGGTTGACGAAAAAATTATTACCCAAGCAGCTGATATTTTCGCACTGAAAGAGGGAGACTTAATTCCCCTAGAGCGCTTTGCCGAGAAGTCGGCCAAAAATCTAATAGAGTCCATTCGGAATAGTAAGAATATTTCTTTAACAAAATTTATCTTTTCTTTAGGAATTCGTCATGTCGGAGAAGAAACGGCCAATGATTTAGCAGATTATTTTGGCGATATTAATAAATTAA
>MHLV01000003.1:0-879 GCA_001819145.1 Candidatus Nealsonbacteria bacterium RBG_13_36_15
CCAAGGCGTTAGATGTTAAGGTGGACGATTTAATCAAATAATTTATGGACGTTAAACTTTCAACAAAAATTATTATCGGTGACAGCCGCGAGATGAAAGAGGTTCCCAATGATAGCGTTCATCTCATTGTGACTTCACCTCCATATTTTAACGCTAAAACATATAGCGATGATTTTTCGGGGAAAGACTTAGGCAATATTAACGATTACAGAAAATGGAAAGATGAGATAAAAAAAGTTTGGAGTGAATGTCGAAGGGTTTTACAACCTGGTCGAAGGTTATTTATCAATATAATGAACCTGCCCCTCAAATCAAACGGCAAAGATGTTTTTAGAACTCTAAATATCGTCGGGCATACAGTAGATATGTGTGAGGATTTGGGATTTATTTTTAAGAGAGAAATTATCTGGCACAAAACCAATGGTGTTCGGGCGCATTTTGGCACCTATCCTTATCCGGGGGGGATTTTAATAAATAATATGCATGAGCAGATTTTGGAATTTGAAAAACCTAACGGAAATGGTTCAAAATATAATCATCTTTCAAAAGAAACCAAAGAAGCATCAAAAATAAGTAAAGATTTTTGGTTATCATTAAAAAATACTGATGTTTGGTTAATGAAACCATATAAAAGCGGAACAAGAGAACATTTGGCCCCATTTCCCATTGAATTACCGGCACGGCTTATAAAAGGTTATTCCTACATAACAGAAACAGTTTTAGACCCATTTGGCGGTATGGGGACAACCGCAAAAGCGGCAATTCAAGTAAAGCGAAATTCAATTATTTACGAAATTAATAAATCATTTTTGCCATTAATAGAATCTAATATCAATGACGATCTATTCAATAAAGTAAAAAGAGAAATAATCTATCAAA
>MHLV01000003.1:894-2472 GCA_001819145.1 Candidatus Nealsonbacteria bacterium RBG_13_36_15
AAAACAATTTACGCACAATCTAGCGACATAAAATCGAGAACATATCTTGAGTATCGGAAAGATATGAAGAAAAAAGCCATTGCAGAACTTGAAATACTTGATTGGCTAAAATCTAAGTTATTGACTTTATACCCGAAACAAAAAATTGAGGTATTGAAATCTGGCGGCGATGCCTTTTTATGGTTTTTAAGAAAAGGTGGTGTAACCAGAGAGCCAGATTATAAAGCAAAGATTGGCAATAAAGATTTTGATATTGAGTTCCAATATGCTGATAAGATAGGTCTGAATTATTTTGATTTCGCTGTTTCAAAAATTACTAAGAAGAATAGAAAAACTGGAAAAAGGGAACCACATCAAGATAGAAAAATTTTATATATTCTGAAAAATAATCATTCGTTCGCATTTTTTGACCCCGAATGGGTTTTAAAAAATGGGAAGATTGGATTTGTGAATGCGTGGAGAAAAGACGCTTACAGAATACCAAAAATCAAATTTCTTAAAGTATTAGAATCCGATTCCACCTTAAAATCTGTTATTGAGATGATTGATATAAAAAATTATATTCTCAATTTCCAACACGATCTTATTGGGATTAATAAAGAAAAATTATCTTACTTATTACAACAGGTTATAGATAAACAAAAAATTGTCAAAATTATTCCAAATGATTTAGATGGTTTCTTTAAAGTTTGTTTTATTTTAGACAACCTAAATAAAATTCCTCAAAACATAAATCTATGGTTAGTATATTTGTTAAGTTTTGTTTCTGATAAAAATACAACCGAAGATTTATCTAAAATAATCTACTGTATAGATTTTCTTTATTCGAAAACTGAACTAAAACAGAATGAATTGAAAAGTTTAATAGAGAAAATTAAGGAGTGTTTTAAATTACTAAAAAGTTTTGAACAGAGAGACGGATCTTTTAAATCCTCGGTAAATTTATCACCTATTGACGAAACTAGGAGTGCAATTTTTTCTATCAATTTATTAGAGGATTTAATACAAGATTTAATTTTTTATTACAAAATACAAGGGTTTAATCCAATTACAAAGATTTATCAAAATTTGAATTTAATAAACAATATATATAATTTGATAAAAAAATAAAAGGCGGCGTGCCAGCTTCGCTGGCACGAAAAATTGCGGCGGCGAAAAAAGAAGCGGCGAAAGCGAGGGCGGGCAAAAATTCCTTCCCCCCAACCCCCTTTCTTTTTGCCCGCCCGAGCGGAAAAGTTTTTTAGAAATCAAAATCCGGATTTTCGTCAAAAAAAGTTCGGATTTTAACCAAAAGGCACCGCCACGTAATAAATTTTTCTTTTGAAAAATTTAAACGTGGATGGAACATTTAATTTCTGAAAGAAATTATTATGTTTCGCCACCAATATTTTTTGTCTTGAGATGCAGGCAGAAAACTTTCTTTGTTCAGATAATAAATAGAGAGATGAAAATTATTGAAACACCGATACAAAAAAAACGCCGTTTCTAAGCCCTTAGCTAAAACTAAGGGCGTTTTTATTTTAATTGTTAATTACTTACATTGACAGCCTTTTTTGGTAAATCCATAATTAAGTAAGA
>MHLV01000003.1:2568-6285 GCA_001819145.1 Candidatus Nealsonbacteria bacterium RBG_13_36_15
GAAGCTTTAGGGTAATGGCTAAAAAGAAAAAAGTAAAAGCCGCAAAGAAAAAAAAGAAAAGATAGAAGCCGCAAAGAAAAAAAGGCTTGCAAATAACTCAAAGAGGTGTCAATACGTTGACACCCTTTTGAGTTTTATTTTATAGATTTTTATATTATTTTTAAGATAAACTTGGCAACGCTTACGGTCTCCAATTACGGATAAAAACAGAGAACAGCGGCAAGATTGCGGTTAATAAAATAAGTATCCGGAAGTCGTCTATCCAAATAGTGATTAAAGAAAGAAACAATAAAAAGGCTACCTTCCCGAAATTAATTGTAATTTCCCTAAAGACGATCGCTCCAAGGGGATTTGGAGCAATTGCTGAACGATTATAGAAAATTGTCGTAAGAGGAAGACCATAACCCGTACGGGCTATTCCATAGAAAATATTTGTGATTCCGGCGAAAAAAGGAGAGGCTACGCCAGCTCTTAAAATCCACGTTCCCGAAGTGATTAGCGAGCCAAAGCCTAAGAGCTTGAGGCGATTCTTTTTATCGGTGAGCTTGCCAAGATACCATGTGGCAATCAGCGAAAATGCGGTTGCAAGAGAAACAATGATTCCCATCGTAGAATAGGAAATTGCAATAAAAAAAAGAAAAAGAGGCCAAAGACGAAGATTTGCCTCATCTTCTGCGCCGCTTGTAGCGAAGGCAATGCCAGCCTGCAGTTCGGATTTCTTTTTCAGACGCTTGAGAGTTTTTGACATTTTTTCGTGCGCAAATGTCTTTGCATTTTTCAGTAAAAAAAGTGGGGTTGCAGATATAACAATGAGGGGAAGCGCAAACATAAATAATGTCTGATATCCAAAATGTGTTACAATGAATCCTCCGAGTACGGGGCCTCCGACAGATGCGATTGCGGTAGTTATTGTAAGGTTGCCAAAGGCATTTCCTCTTTTTTCTTTTGTTGAAGAGGTTGCAAAAAGCAAATGGAAGCCTGGCCAAAAAAGGGCTGAACGTAGGATAATCGAAGCGAGAACGGGGATTAAAAGCCAGGGATGTTTTGGTAAAAGAAACAAGAAAAGAAAATAAAAAAACAGGAAAAAAGAAGAAATAAGGGAAATTTTATGAAAACCAAAACGAGCGGATAAATAAGCTCCCAAAGGGGAGAGAAGGGCAAAAAACAAAAAGAAAACTGCAAAAAATAAAAATAGCACGCTTATGGGATGAGAAAAGCCTCTTTCCTGGAAATAAAGATAGAGATAAATTGTTTCAAATACAGAAATCATGCTTATTCCAGATGTCTTTATGGCCTCGGAAAGATAGATGATAAAAAGAGCACGATCCCGGAGATAATGAGATCGTAATCGAGAAAAAGCTTTTGTGAAGCTTATAACAGGAATATTCATAAATTTTTTTACTAATTTTTATTTACTAAATATTATCCTCTAGCTATTACCACGCCCCAAACCTCTTTTGCTCCAGCCTCCTTCAAAACCCTGGCTGCTTCTTCCATCGTAGCGCCGGTAGTATAAACATCATCCACCAAAAGAATTTTTTTATCTTTAATGTATTCTTTATTTTTGACAGCAAAAGCTCCTTGAGGATTTTCCATTCTGGATTTTTCTTCCAATTCCACCTGGGGCAAAGTTTCTTTAGTTTTAAATAAAGTATCATTGACTAGGGGAAGGTTTATTTTTCTTGACAGCTCTTTAGAAATTTCTTTAGCCTGATTAAAACCCCGCTTTTTCTCTCTTTTTACACTTAAAGGAATAGGCATTAAAATCCAGCCCTGATTAAATTGGGGAATCTTACTTGAAAGTTTAAAATGGGTTATAATTAAAGACGCTAAGGCTTCTGCCAGTTCTTTTACATAAGGTTCGTATTTGAATTGGTGGATTAATTTTTTTAAAAGCTGGCTTTGATAGCCTGTCGCAAAGTAAAGACCATTAAGCTTTTTACGGTAACAGAATTTACACTTACCAACCCGAGTTAATCTCTGCGCTTTTCTACAAAGACAATATTGGTATTCCAAAATATCAAGAGTTGAGAAACAATCTTGGCAGAGATAATTTCCCTCTCTCTGGCAGCTCAAGCAGAATTTAGGAAAAAAAAGATTTAGCGCAGCTTCTTTTATAAAAGATAAGGCCCTCATTTAATTTTTATTAAAATTAACGAACACTGGGGGAGAAATAATTTTTATATTTTTATTTAAATGTTATAATAAAAGACAGAAAAAGTAAATTTTTGATATGATTAAACTTCCTTTTAAAATAACTCTTCCCAAGCTTAGAATATCTCCTCAAAGCTGTTTGGGCATAGATATTGGCACAGCTTTCGTTAAAATTGTTCATCTAACAAAGTCTGGATCGAGAATTAAGTTAGAAAATTATGGCGAGACTTCTGCCCTTGCCTTATATGAAAAACCATTTCGGACATTTGAGAAAAATACCCTCTTACTTTCGACTTCAGATATTGCCAGAGTAATTAAAGCAATTTTGGCTGAAGCCAAAATGAAGAAAAAGGAAGCTGTATTTTCTATTCCGGATTTTTCTAGTTTTTTTACCAATTTTGAATTGCCCCCGATGACAAAAGAAGAGCTTCCTCAGGCGGTTCAATTTGAAGCTCCCCAGCATATTCCTCTTCCTCTTTCTGAAGTAACGACTGATTGGCAGGTGATTGAGGGGGAAACAGTAGATAAAAAAGGAACTGGCCTCAAAATACTTTTAGTGGCCGTTCCCAACGAGGTTATTTATCAATATAGAGAAATCGCCAATCTTTCCGGCTTAGAGCTTCAGGGTTTGGAAGCTGAAGCCTTTAGCCTTTCCCGGGCAGCTATTAAAGAAAAAGACTTAAAAAAAGTAATTGCTATTATTGATATTGGCGCTCAAAGCACAACTTGTAGTATTATAGATAAGGGGATATTAAAGTTAAGCCATAGTTTTGATATCGCCGGCAATGAGTTGACCCAAGTGTTATCTAAAAGTTTAGGCATTAATTATCAGGAGGCGGAGGAGGCAAAAAAGAAACATGGGCTGAAATTTCCTGAAGGAGCTCTATCAGAAGAACCTTTGTTGAATTCAAGAGGAGGAAGCTTTCAAAAAACGACCCAAACTCTTACTCCGGTAATTGATTCAATTATTATAGAAGTTAATAGAATTTTCCAAAATTTTTATCAGGTTGAAAGCCAAAAAATTGAAAAAGTTATTTTGGCCGGGGGAACAGCTTTAATTCCAGGCCTCTTAGAATATTTTTCTTCTTCCTTAAAAAAAGAAGTTGAGATGCTTAATTCTTTTAGCGATATTTTTTATCCCCCGGTTTTAGAAAAAGTTTTAAAAGAAATGGGGCCTTCTTATGCTATTACTGTGGGAGCCGCCCTCCGCTGTCTTAAATAATTCTAAGCCCTAAGCCCTAAGCCCTAAACCCTAATTATATGGTGGAAATTATACCAAAACCAATAAGAAAAGAATCGCTTTGGGTAAATATTTTATTTTTTCTCTCAATATTGGTTTTAATTGGAGTAGCTATAGCTTATTTTCTCTTGGGTTATTTTATTGGAGAAAACGAAAAAATTTTAAAATCAAAGCAGGAAATTCTAAGTCAACCTAGAAGCGACAAAGAAAGAGAATTGGAGGCAAAAGTTTTTGGATACCAAAAGAAAATAGGAGATTTCACCGCTTTAATTAATCAACATAAAATTAGCTCTGATTTTTTTACGTTTTTAGAAGAAATAACC
>MHLV01000004.1 GCA_001819145.1 Candidatus Nealsonbacteria bacterium RBG_13_36_15
ATTCAAAATATATTTTTGCCATTGAGACTGGGCTTTCATCTGATCCTCCAATGAATTGGAGATTATCTGCCATAGAAAGAATAACCCTGATTTCCAATAGCGACGCCCACTCACCAGCCAAAATAGGACGCGAGGCCAATGTTTTTGATACTGAAATTGCTTACCCAGCAATTATCGATGCTATAAAATCAAAAGATCCCCAAAAATTTCTCTACACAATTGAGTTTTTTCCTCAAGAGGGAAAATATCATTACGATGGACACCGAGAATGCCAAGTAAGAGTTTCCCCGACAGAAGCAAAAAAATATAATAATATTTGTCCGAACTGCGGAAAACCATTAACGATAGGTGTTTTAAGTAGAGTTGAACAATTAGCTGATAGGGAAGAAGGGTTTAAGCCAAAAAATGCAATTCCTTTTAAAAGCCTTGTTCCCTTAGAAGAAATTATTGCCGACGCCTTAGGAGTTCTACCTGGAACGAAGCAAGGAATTGAACAATACCAAAATCTAATTAAAAAATTTAGTAACGAACTCAATGTCTTGCTTGAAATTTCCAGATCAGACCTTGAAGCCATCACCTTGCCCGAAATTGGAGAGGGCATTATAAGAGTCAGAGAGGGAAAGGTTTTCGCAGAACCTGGTTACGACGGCGTTTACGGCAAAATTAGGATTTTTAATCGGGAAGAAGAGAAAAAGCTTCCATCTAGCCAAAAAACCCTTTTTTAATAAAAAACATGGAGAAAAAAACCATAGGCATTCCAAGAGCTTTGTTTTACTGGAAAGAACCTTTTTTCTGGCCGGCTTTCTTTGAAAACCTCGGCTTTAAAATTTTACTTTCTCCAGAAAGCAACAGGGAAATTATTGAAAAAGGGGTAAAGATGGCTGATTCAGAGTCTTGTTTCTCTATCAAAGTTCTCTATGGTCATATTTTATGGTTGGAAGGAAAGGTAGACTTCATCTTTATTCCTAGGCTGAAAAAAAACGAGTCAAAGCTGGAATATTGCCCAAAATTCTTCGCTTTACCAGATTTGTTTTCCTTAATAGTGAAAACGCCAATTTTATCTCCTTGGATTGACCTTGGTAAAAATAGTTTGGAAAATACTTTAGTGAAATTCGGCAAAAAGATCGGCAAAGAAAAAAAATCAGTTAAGGAAGCAGTAAAGAGTGCTTTTTTAAAAGAAAAAGAAGAAAAATTAAAGATTAAAGAAAATTATTTTAAAAAAATTAAATCCCCAAAAAGAAAAATAATTATTGCCAGCCATCCTTATAATCTGTATGATGAGTATGTTAATTTAAGGGCGAAGAAAAAGATAAATGATTTGGGCGGCGAGGCGATATTTATTGACGAAGTTCCTATTTCGCAACCACTAGAAGATTTGAAAAATATTTCACCGAAATTCCATTGGGAGTTTGGGCAAGAGATGTTAGCTCAAATTAAAAATGCCATAAAAATAGGAATATCGGGAGCAATTGAAATATCTGCCTTTCAGTGCGGTTGCGATGCAGTCTTAAAGGAATTTGTTGAAAAAGAATTTAAACAGGCAAAAATTCCTTTTTTGTATCTTTTGATTGATGAGCATACTGCCGAAGCTGGACTCCAAACAAGATTAGAGGCCTTCTTTGACACATTGCATTAAAATTTACTACATTTATGAAAATTACTTTTGCAGACTGGGGAAATTATACTATAGCTTTCGGAAGCCTGTTTCAGAAATTAGGATTTGAATTCATTTTTCCAGAAAAAACCAATCCCAGAGTAATTGAAGAAGGGGCAAAACTTTCTCCAGAGCTTTTTTGCTTTCCGCTAAAGGTAAACATTGGAAACTATCTCCCAGCTATTAAAAGGGGGGCCGACACTATTGTAATGTGGGAAAATATTGGAGGAAGTTGCAGGATGCGGTACTATTGGGTGATTCAAGAAAAAGTCCTAAGAGAAGCCGGTTTTAAAGTTAAGGTTTTAAATTTCAATAGCCAGAACCTTCTTTCTAAGATTAGAGAAATACAAAAATCAAATCAAATTTCATCCTGGCAGCTTCTTGGAGCCGTTCGTTTCTTTTTTAAAGAAATTAACTTTATTGAAAAATTAGAAGAAAAAGCTCAATATTTTAGACCCAGAGAAAAAGAAAGGGGTCAGGCAGACCAAGTTTTAAACGAAACCTTAAAAAAATTAACCCAAACCACCAATCTTAAGGAATTGTCTGAGCTTAAAAAAGAATCCTGGCAGAAGTTTTCTGAAATTAAAATAGACGGGAATAAAGAAGTTTTGAAAGTAGGGATAATCGGGGAAATTTATACGGTTGTTGACGGAGGAGTAAATTTTGATTTAGATAAAAAATTAGGGACAATGGGCCTTAATGTGCATCGGAAATTAAATCTTACCCAGCACTTAAAGGGCGGATTCCCCCCCTGGAATGAATGGTTACTTCAAAGGAAAGTAAACTCTTATTTGAAAACAACAGTTGGCGGCCACGGGCGCCAGGCTATTGAAGAGATGCTTGATTATTCAAAAAAGGGGTTCGACGGCGTTATTCACCTGCTGCCCTTTGGTTGTATGCCAGAAATTACAGTGAGGCCAATTTTACAAAAAATAAGCCAGGAAAAAGAACTTCCCTTCCTTTCTATTTCTTTAGATGAACAAACAGCTGAGGTGGGAATGCAAACCAGATTAGAAGCCTTTGTTGATTTAATGAAATCAAAACAACAATTAACAGCTAACAGTTAATAACTAATAATTTTATTATGAAAACATATCTTGGCGTTGATGTCGGTTCTGTCTCAACAAAATTAGCATTAATTGATGAAAAAAATAATGCGCTAGAATCCCTTTATTTTAGAACAGAAGGTGATCCCATTAATGCAATTCAAAAAGGCTTGAGGCGGCTTAAAGAAAAAATTTCCAAAGATATTAAAATTATCGGAGTAGGAACAACAGGATCAGCAAGGTATTTAGCCGGAGTGGTAGTTGGCGCCGATTTAGTTAAAAATGAGATTTCTGCCCACGCAAAAGGGGTTAACTTTTTTGTTCCCGAAGTTAGGACGGTAATTGAAATTGGCGGGCAAGATTCAAAAATAATAATATTAGAGAATAGAGTGGTGGTTGATTTTGCTATGAATTTAATTTGTGCCGCCGGCACAGGATCATTTCTTGACGCCCAAGCCTTCAGGCTAGGAATTCCAGTAGAGAAATTTAGCCAGATTGCCTTAAAATCCAAACAGCCGACAATTGTCGGTTCAAGGTGCACCGTTTTTGCTGAGTCTGATATGATTCATAAGCAACAGATAGGGCACTCCAGAGAAGATATTGTTGCTGGTCTTTGCCATGGCTTGGCTAGGAATTTTTTGGCTAACGTAGCTAAGGGGAAAAAAATTTCATCTCCAATAGTTTTTTTAGGCGGAGTTTCAGAAAATTTAGGAATGAGAAAAGCATTTGAGAATACTTTAGGAGAAAAAGTTATTGTTCCAAAATATAACACAGTAATGGGGGCTTTGGGAGCAGCCCTTTTAGCTAAAGAAAACATTCAAGGAAAAACGAAATTTAGAGGCTGGGAAGTTTCTGACCAAGACATTAAGTGCACTTCCTTTCAATGCAAAGGTTGTCCTAACCTTTGCGAAGTTATCGAAGCCCACATTGATGGGAAAGTGGTTTCCAGATGGAATGATCGTTGCGGTAAGTATTCCAGCTTGAATCCTCAATGATTTTTAATCTTTATCTATAAAATGAAGAGAAAAATGATTATTGGAGGCGTATTATTAGTATTGATAGTTGCGGCCCTAGTCTGGGGTTTTTTTATTGAACCAAACGTTATTATGGTTGAAAGAATTGAGCTTGAGATAGATAATTTGCCATCGTCTTTTAAGGGAAATAAAATTGTTCACATTTCAGACTTTCATTCAAATAGTTTTGGGAATAGAGAAAAAAAAGTTCTGGATAATTTAAAACAACTAAATCCAGATTTTATTTTTGTTACGGGTGATTTTATTAGCTGGACAACGAAAGATTTGAATTCTTGTCGGATTTTTTGGAAAGAGCTTGCCAAGAATTATCCAGAAAGAGTTATTGGGGTATTAGGGAATCATGAGCATCGCCATCGGAACTTAAGGCTAGCAGATATAAAAAAACTTTTAGAAGAAAGTGGAATAGAAATTTTAGAAAATGAAACAAAAAAAATTGAAAAAGACGGAGCCTTCCTTTATCTTGTTGGAGTTGATGATCCCCACGAAGGCTATGATAATATTGATAAAGCAACGAAGGGTATAAATACTGAGGAACCAAAAATATTAATTGCACATTCCCCCGAGATTTTTAGAAAAATCAAAGGAAAGAATATTAACTTGGCTCTTGTTGGGCATACCCATGGAGGCCAAGTAAACATTCCTTTTATCACCAACTTTTTTATACCACTAAGATACGACAAACAATACAAAGGAGGTTTTTATGAGGAAGATTCAACCTTTCTTTATGTAAACCGGGGCATAGGAACAACTTTTGTGCCAATTAGATTTAATTCTTTTCCGGAAATTACATTAATTGAATTAAAATAAATATATGATAGAAGAGTATAAATTTGGCTCAATAACTATTGACGGCAAAACCTATAACCACGATGTTGAAGTTAGGTGGACCGGAGAAACCTTAAAATGGTGGAGAAAAGAAAGCCATATTGTTGGTGTTGATGATATTCAAAGAGCAGTTGAGGTTAGGCCTGACACCATTATTATTGGTACAGGAGAATCTGGAGTAGCCAAAGTAACTGAAGAAGCACAAAACTTTATAAAAGAAAATGGTATTAAGTTAATAATTGACCTGACAGAACAGGCCACCAAAACATTTAACGTAATAAACGAAGAATCTGAAGAAGAAGAAGGCAAACAAGACAAAGTAATCGGGCTTTTCCATCTGACTTGTTGATTTGTTAGATTAGTATTTATGAATTTAGATGAAGAAAAAAAGTTGGTTTACAAGGCCAAGAAAGATCCCGAAGCTTTTGGCAAGCTTTATAATGAATATTACTCAAAGATTTTCGCCTATATTTTAAAAAGAGTAGCTAATGTTGACGCTGCCCAAGATATTACTTCAGAGACTTTTTATAAGGCCCTAAAGAATATGTGGAGATTTCGCTGGCAAAACATCCCATTCTCTGCATGGCTCTATCGTATCGCCTCTAATGAAATAGCAAATTTTTTCAGGAAGAAGAAAAGAAAAACAGTCTCGCTGGAAGGAATTTCAGAGCCAACTTCAAATTCTAATTTACTCGAGGAAATTATTGAGGCTCAAGAGCAATTGAAAAAGCACGAAGAATTTTTATGTCTTCAAGAGAAAATTTCTACCCTTCCCATTAAATATCAGGAAATAATTACTTTAAGGTTTTTTGAAAAAAAACAAATTAAAGAAATTAGCGAAATATTAAGAAAGCGCGAAGGAACAGTAAAATCTCTTCTCCATAGGGGGTTAGAGAGATTGAGAAGAGAAATGGATGCTATCAATTAGACATTTATAGCGTTATATTTTATATGAAAGAAGAAGATTTAATTAGAAAATTAGAGGAAGTTTCCCTTCCAGCAATAGAAATCCCAAGTCATCAAAGAAACTTAAGGCTAGCTTTACTTAATAGATACTTCAAAGAGAAAAGAAATTGGGAGGTTTTTGGATTTTTTAAAAAAGCTATTCCAGCCACCTTAACCATGATTATTTTGATGTCCCTAGTTTATAATTTTCTAATTTTACCCGGCCGTAATTTAGCTAAAGCAAGAGAAATTTCTTTAAAAAATCCCCAGATTAAAGAATGGATAGAAAAAGGAGCCATTATAAAAGACATAGAAATAATAGAAAATAAAGCATATGTCTTAGTCCAACCTACCTCTAAAATAGGGGAGGCGTCAGTTGCTTTAAAACCAGAGACTCCAAGGATAAAAGAAGAATTTTTCGGTGCTTTGGCAGAAATAGACTTAAAAGACAAGAAAGTATCGAGCATCGAAAAAATAGACCCCGTTGTTGTCGCTCTTACCGAAAAAGAACAAGAAAGAATTAAAGAAATTTCTACAAATGATCCAGAAATTCAAAAAACCATTCCCAAGGAGGCAGAGATTTTAAAAATAGAAACTGTCCCTGCCCCTCTTAGATTAATGAAAAAAGATAGTTCAGTTAGCGTGGTGTCGGAGTCAACAGAAGAAAAAGAAGTTCAGGTAATCTACGAATATGGCCAGAAACAGTGGGAAAGTAAAATCGATTTAAAAAAAGAAGAAGTAAAGGCAGTAAATTTTTTAGGGGAATCTAAAGAATAACGCAACCTTT
>MHLV01000005.1 GCA_001819145.1 Candidatus Nealsonbacteria bacterium RBG_13_36_15
AAGCCCAAGGTTGTAGGTTCAACTCCTGCTGGGTGCACAAATAAAAAGTGGCTAAAGCCACCTTTTGTTTTTTATTAAAAGGAGCTATAATTAAAAAAGTAAAGTTTCAAAAATATTATGTTAACGCAAAAAGAAAAGGAAAAGATTATATCTAAATATAAACTTCATGGAGTAGACACGGGCTCTCCCGAAGTTCAAATTGCTCTATTTACTGAAGAAGTTAAAAAACTGCTTTTACATTTTAAAAAACACCCTAAAGATCTTCATTCCAAAAGGGGACTTTTAAAAATGGTGGTAAAAAGAAAAGCCCTTTTAAATTATTTAAAAGAAGAGGATTCGAAAAGATATAATAATATCTTAAAAAAGGTGGGATTAAAAAAATGATGGACACAATGAAGCATAAGGAACAAAGAGTAAGCGTATTTATTGATGCTCAAAATCTTTATCATTCAGCTAAAAATCTTTATCGGGCCAGGGTGAATTTCAGAGAGATACTAAAAACGGCTGTCAGCCAAAGAAAGCTAATTCGGGCTTTTGGTTATGTTGTCCGAACAAAAGCAGGAGAAGAAAAGCCCTTTTTTGAAGCCTTAACTAAGTTGGGCATTGAAACAAGAATCAGAGATTTGCAGGAGTTTTTTGGAGGGGCGAAAAAAGCAGATTGGGATGTTGGAATTGTTGTTGACGCTATTAGAACTTCTCCGTCGGTTGATGTAATAGTTATAGTTTCTGGCGATGGAGATTTTATTGCCTTAGTAGAATACTTAAAAAACCAGGGTAAAAGAGTAGAAGTTATCGCTTTTGGCCGATCAGCTTCCGGTCAGCTAAAGGAAGTGGCTGATGAATTCATTGATTTGGGCAAAAGTCCAGAAAAATATCTTTTAAAAAAATAATGGAAAAGCAAATTTTTCAAACCGAATTTGGCGATCAAAAAATTAAAGTAGAAATCCGGGATTTGGCCGAACAGGCCAATGCCGATGTTTTAGTGCGTTGTGGAGACACTTTAGTTTTGGTAACAGCAGTGATGTCAAAAGAAGAAAAGGGGAAATTGGGTTTTTTTCCTTTAACTGTTGATTATGAAGAAAGGTATTACGCAGCTGGAAAAATTAAAGGTCCCCGCTATATCAAAAGAGAAGGCCGTCCCTCTGACGAAGCTGTATGTAATGCCAGGCTCATTGATAGAGCCATTCGACCTCTATTCCCTAAAGGCTTAAATCGTGAAGTCCAAGTGGTTGTTACTGTTTTGTCGTGGGATGGTAAAAACGACCCAGATATTTTGAGCCTAATAGCGTCCTCCGTCGCCCTTTCCATTTCTGACATTCCTTGGTCAGGCCCGATAGGAGCCGTAAGGGTTGGTCAAGTTAATGATAAATTTCTTTTAAATCCTACTTACGAAGAAAGAGGAGAAAGTCCAATAGATTTAATTCTCACCGGAGGAAAAGAAGGGAAAGAGGTTTTGATCAACATGATTGAGGGAAGCTTTGAAGAAATAGAAGAGGATTTAATTTTAAAATCTTTGAAGTCGGCTTCAGACTATCTGAAAAAAATTGTTGATTTCCAGGATGAAATTATAAAAAAAATCGGCGAAGAAAAAATTTCTATCCCAGCCATAGACCCTGATTTAGGGCTAGAAAAAGAGCTTAGTGATTTTTTGGGCAACAAATTGGAGAAATCTATTTTTCAAGAGAAAAAATCAGAGAGGATGGAGGATGTAAACAAAATTAAACGAGATCTCTCTCAATTTATTGAAGAAAAATATTCTGATCAAAACAAGATAAAATATGCTTTAGATTTTTTTGAAAAAGAAGTTGAAAAAATAATCCGTCAAAATGTCATTCAAAAAGATAAAAGGCCTGACGGCAGAAAGCCGGACGAAATAAGAGAAATCAAAATAGAGGTTGGGTTATTGCCCAGAACTCATGGATCAGCTCTCTTTTGCCGGGGGCAAACAAAAGCCTTGTCTATCTTAACCTTAGGGGCTCCTGGGGATCAACAACTGCTTGAGGGGATGGAAATCTTTGGGAAAAAGAGATTTATGCATCACTATAATTTCCCGCCCTATTCAGTTGGGGAAATCCGGCCGATGAGAGGGCCTAGCAGGAGAGACATTGGCCACGGAATGTTGGCCGAAAGAGCTCTTTTACCTTTAATTCCCGGTTTTGATGAATTTCCTTACACAATGCGAGTAGTTTCAGAAATTCTCTCTTCTAATGGCTCAACCAGCATGGCTTCGGTCTCGTCTTCCTCTTTGGCTTTAATGGATGCTGGAGTAAAAATTAAAAGGCCAGCAGCCGGTATTGCCCTTGGATTAATGACCGGCAAAGACGGGCGTTATAAAATTTTAACTGACATTCAGGGACCAGAAGATTTTCACGGCGAGATGGACTTTAAGGTGGCGGGGACCCAAAAAGGGGTAACGGCAATGCAAATGGATGTTAAAATCAAGGGCATAACAGAAAAAATATTCAAAGAAGCCTTGGAACAAGCTAAAAAAGCTAGGCTCCAAATATTAGAGAAAATAGTAAAGGTTTTACCTCAACCCCGATCAGAACTTCCTTCCTTTGCTCCTAGAATTTTAACTTTACAAATTAATCCAGATAAAATTAGAGAGGTGGTAGGACCTGGCGGTAAAATAATTAATGAAATTATTGCTGATACCGGGGCATCAATTGATATTCAGCAAACTGGTTTAATTTTTATTACTGCCGATTCTGAAGAGCCGGCCAAAAAAGCAGTTGCCCGAATAAAGAACATAACTCGAGAAGTAAAAATTGGCGAAATTTTTCAGGGAAAGGTTAAAAAAATAGTCAATTTTGGCGCCTTTGTTGAGGTTTTACCCGGTCAAGAAGGCTTAATCCATATCTCCCAGTTAAAACCCTGGCGGGTTAGAAATATTACAGACTTAATCAAGGTGGGAGACGTCTTGCCGGTTCAGGTTATCGGTGTTGACGAACAAGGCAAAATAAGCCTGTCTCTAAAAAGTGACGCCTTTAAAAAGGCTAAATGAAATGGTGGAGAAATCAAATATAGAAGAAAAAAAAGAATTTTTGCGCAGAGAAGATATCAGGACCATGGAGAAAGACATTTTAAGGCTTAGAGAGGAACAGGTAGGAGAAGAAAGAAAAAGAATATGGGCATTAAAGATCAAAGACAAGGCCAGAGAAGAAAAGAAAAAAGAAGCGAAAGAAATTACAATAAAAACAGGGGGGGAAAGAGAAGAAGATCGCCCAAAAGAAAAGGCCAAACAAAGAGGAGAGGTTCGAAAAAGAGAAGAGGAAGAAGAAAAAAAATTGGTTGAAGAAATTGAACAAAAGTGGCTTCAGGAGAAAGAAAAAAGAGAGGGAGAAGAAGAAGCAAGAAAAAGAGAAACTCAGGAAAGGGCGTTGATCAGAGAAAAAGAAAAACAGGACCTAAAAAAAGAAAAGGCCCAAATTGAAGTTTCCCTCCAGGAGTTTCCATTTAAAAAAAGGCCCCTCCAAGATAAAAAAAGAATTCTTTTAGAAAAAATTGAGCAATTAAAAATAGACTTACAGCCCATTCTGGAACAAGAAAGAAAAATTGAAGAAAGAAAAAGAAAAATAGAATCTGAGGAAAGGAAAGCAGTTTCGGCTGAGGCAAGAAGGGAAGCTGAAAAAACGAGATGGCAAGCCGAACAAGAAAGAGAAGAAATTGAAAAGAAAAAATGGGCCGCAGAAGAAGCCATTGAAAAGACAGGCGAAGAGGTAGAAAAAGTAGAGAGTGAAATTGCGGCAACCGATCGGGAAGAAGAAGGTTTACATAAAAGACAAAAAGAAATTATTAAAAGAGAGGGGGAAATAGCCCTAGAAGAAGAGAAAACTAAATTGGAAGAAAAATTAGTAGAAATTCAGCGAGAGAAAGCACCCCTGGAAATAGAATTAGATGAGCTTTTAGGAAAGAGAAGGGAACTAGAAGAAGGTTTAACGAGGATAACTCGAGATGAAAAGTCCATTGAAGAAGAAATAAAAATTATTGAAGAAAGGGAGGCAAAGACCCCTTCGGTAGAAGAACGCAGAACAATAGAGAAGGAAAGATGGGACGCAGAGAAAGAAAGAACAGAAATAGAGAAAGAAAGATGGGGTATTGAAGAGGAAAAAAATAGAATAGAACTTCGAATAAAAGAAATTAATTTAAAACATCAAAGAGTCAAACACAAAGAAGAACGCCTCAAAGAAAGAATAAAAGAAATTGAATCCATTTTAAGCGGGGAAGAGATATTTAAAGCTCCGCAAGAAAAAATGCCAGGAGAAGAAACAAGAAAGAAAGAATGGGAATTAACCAAAGAAGAATTAACCGATCAAGAGCTCGTCAGAAGGGCGCAGGAAAGATTGGAAAAAATAAGAAGCAAAGAAAAATTGGCACCAACGCCAGAAAGAGAAAAAGAAAAGTTTGCGCCAATTATTGAAAAAGAGCCGATAGTAGAACCCATGACAGAATCAATAAGGGAAGAAATAGAAGAAGAAGGACCAATAATAGAATCTAGAGAAGAAATGTCTATGCCACCCCCCCCTCCCGCGCCGCCACCTCCTATTGAGTTAACAGAAGAAACAAGAAAATCTATATTAGAGCCTATCAAAAAAATAATACCGTTCAGGAGAAAAGAAAAATTGAAAAAGAAGGGCGAAGAAAGGTTTATACCAATTCCAAAAAGAGAGGGGAAAAGAACAATTATACAAAAGATCAAGACGGAAGAAATGAGAGAAAGAGAGGAGGAAGAAAGAAGAAAATTTTTAGAGAGGGTTGAGGCCGGAAAGGGAAAAAAGTTTGATCTTATGGAAAAAGCAGAGGAAGACAAATTTATGGGGCCGGGCAAACATCCGTCAGTAATTTTAAAACCTTTGCCAAAAAAATCATCCTCTTTTGAGAAAATTTTTATACGTATCTTAGTTTTAGTTTTATTCTTGGGAATTTTAATGGGCGGCCTTTTTGTTGGTTACCTAATATTAATAAAGAAGCCCTCCTCGCCGCCTCCTCCCGAAGCTTCCCCTCCTACAGAGGAAATTATCCCCGAAGAAGTTCCGCCAGAAGAAGCCCCACCCAGCGAAGAGTTTCCTATCCCTCCTTCTCCTTTTTTAATTGGCGAGACAAAAATTTTTGAAATCTTTGAAACAAGTGAAATCTCTTCTCGCATTGAAAAGATCTTGGGATTAAGCTTGCCACAGGAAGAATTTACTCGTATTGTGTTTAGAAACGCGAAAAGCAACAAGCTAATCACCCTTGCTGATTTCTTTTCTGCTTTCCAAGTTGAGCCTCCAAAAGACTTAGATTTTTATTCAAAAATAATAGATAATGAAGTTTTCTTTATCTGGCCCCAAAAAGAAGGAAAAAGATTAGGTTTCTTAGTCGAAATTAAAGAAAAAGAGGCGATGGAAAACCTCTTAAGATTATGGGAGCCACAAATGGAAGAAAGTTTTGAAGGGCTCTTTACTCTATCGGGGAAAAAAGAACCTGCAATCCGAAATTACTTTGCTGATCTTAAACACAAAGGAATAGCTTCTCGGTGCCAAACCTTCACTATAAATGACTTGGGAATTTGCTACTTGATTACTGACCAATATTTAATTTTTACCTCCTCCTTTGAAAGTATGACTAAAATAATTGGCGATATATATAAAACGGAGGGGGCTGATTAACAACAATGGATAAAAAAATCATTCAAGGGCTAAAAGAAAGATTAGAAAGAGATAAAGAAAATGTTGAAAAAGAATTATCTTCTTTTGCTAAAAAAGACGACAAGCTTACTGGAGATTGGGACACTAAATACCCTCATTTTGGTGGTGGGGCAGGTGGTGAAAGATTGGAGCAAGCAGCCGATATGGTTGAAGAATATGTTACTTTATTACCAATAGAAGCCAGCTTAGAACTTAAACTCCAAGCAATAAATTCAGCTTTAGAAAAAATTAAAAATGGAAATTATGGAAAATGCGAGAAATGTAAAAAAGCTATTAGCTT
>MHLV01000006.1 GCA_001819145.1 Candidatus Nealsonbacteria bacterium RBG_13_36_15
CCGAGCATTACTAATTGAGCGATTATGTACTCTTATCTTCTTACAATTTTGCGAAGCAAAATTGTAAGAAGAATTAGCTAGCAATTAATAATTATTATACTTAGATTCTAAAGACGTTTTGGTGGCGGTTATACTGGAGTTGTCCCACCCGATCCCATATCGAACTCGGAAGTGAAATACTCCAAGGCCGATGATAGTAGATTTTCTGCGAAAGTAGGTAGCCGCCACCAAAGCGTCTTTTTTGTTTTGGCAGTTTTCCACAGATAGATTCTTGACAAAGGTTCTTGTTCGCGTTATCCTGATTTAATGGGAATAATTATTAATTAATAACTATTATTAATAATATGGCTTTGCAGCTAAAAGATTCAAAAGAACAAATATACAGAACCACTTCTCAAAAACAGATTATTTTAGATTATTTAAAAAGCGTTAAAAGTCATCCTTCAGCCGAAAAGGTTTATTCTGTTGTCAAGAAAAAATTGCCAAGAATAAGCAAGGCGACAGTTTACAGAAATCTAAAGGATTTCAAGAAAAGGGGAGAGGCTCAAACAATTATCTCTCAAGGAAAATCTCATTTTGATGCTGATACCTCTTCGCACGCTCACTTTATATGCTTAGATTGCAATAAAATTTTTGATGTTTTTGAAAATGCCTGTACTAACTGCTCAGTGATAAAAAACAAAAAACCAAAGGTCGGAAAAATAGAAAATTATAAAATTAATTTTTATGGCCACTGTAAAAAATGCAAATAATAAATTTATGGTGAGTTCGTCGAACCATTACTGCCACGATTGCCGGGCAAAAATTGAAATAAAGGACAAAAAGATTAAAAATGGTTTTTTGTGCGTATACGAAAATGGGGGAGAGAAATTCACGGCCTTTAAGTGTAACGATTGCTTCGCTAGAAATCCTACTTTAACCAATTTTAGAAAATGCGAAGTTTATTCAAGGGTGGTTGGGTATTTAAGGCCGGTCCAGCAATGGAACTTGGGCAAGAAAGAAGAATTTGGCGAGAGAAAAGAATATAAATTAACAGAAGATTGCTCTTAATTAAAAAATTAAAGGTCGTTATAAATTAAGAATAAAATTTGAGTTTAAAATATGAGCGCTGAAGATTGCAAAAAATTTAAAACAGAGTGTATTGTCTGTAAAGCTAAGTTTGATATTTGGGTTTCAATGTCTAATTTTAGATTGGAGCAAGAAAAAATCGTCAGACAAAATTTTTATTATCATTGTCCAGTCTGCAAGACAATTGAGCAGATTGGAGGATAGATTATTTATGAAAGATAATAATATAAAAAGGTCGATCTAAAATTAATTTAAAAAAATTATGTTGTCACAATTACCTATAGATCTTAAAAAAGTAAAAAAAGAAGACATAGATAAGGAAATTTTAAGAGCGGGGATGATAGCTGAATTAGACGCTGTGAGCTTTTATGAGCAGATGGCTGCCTTGACCGAAAACGAAAACATCAAAAAGGTTCTTTTGGATATAGCTAAAGAAGAAAAAACCCACATTGGAGAATTTGAGGCGCTTTTGTTAAAAGAAGATAAAGAACAGGTCAAAGAATCAGAAAAAGGCAAAAAAGAAGTTGAAGAGCTAACAGAATAAAAGAGTCAAAAATAGTAAAAGTTGGCTCAATATTAAGTAAAATATGAGAAATTTTATTCCGAAAGTTACAGCCAAGGCTCATTGCGATATTCCTTGCGGTATTTACGAGCCCACGCCAGCTAAGATAGCCGCCAAAACCGTTCTGCGGATGGTTGAACAATTAGAAGTATTCAAGCCGCCAAAAGATTCAAGCGATTCAAAAAGCATGCTGCAGTACCAAAACGCTATTTCCCGTAGAATTTTAGTTAAAGAAAAGCATGCTCAAATTTGTAAAAAAGAGCTTTATATTTTGTGGTCTGATTTTTTCAAGCCAGAGCATCTTGAAAAATTCCCTAATCTCCACGACTTATTTTGGAAAGCAACAAAGCTTTGCTCTAAAAATAAGCAAGAGGTTGATAAAGAGGCAGCTCAAGAATTAGTTGCCACTGTTGATGAAATAGCTAAAATTTTCTATGGAGCCAAAAAAACTCCGGAAAGATTTAAAGCTTACAAGGAGATTACTGATAAGCTTTACTAGCCCCGGAAGAAAGCTATCAGTTTTTCTCAACGGGGTTAAAAGAGCTATTTTCTTAGTTAGGGTTGAAGGAGAAAGCGCTTGGCCCGAATTAGTATCAGGAAAAACCTATTTTGCGGCCAGCTTTTTAAAGCCAAAAATCGGCGATTTTATTGTATTTAAAAATCCAAAAGACCAAAAAGAAATTTTGGTAAAAAAAATAAGATCAATAAGGAAAAATTCTTATTTTGCTGAAGGAACTCTTCCTTGGGCAAAATCAAGCAGAGATTTTGGGCAGGTCAGCAAGGGTTTAATTTTGGGAAAGATATTATTTGCTTAGCTATACAATAAACAACGAAAATTCTTTTTTGAGCGACTGATTTGCGCTCTTTTTATCTTAAAAATGATATAATTAATAAATGGGAGTTTATTACTTAAAAGAAGAAAGAAAATTATGGCAAAAGGGTTTCAAAAGAGTAGCTTGTTTGGATGAAGCGGGCAGGGGACCGTTAGCTGGACCTGTTGTTGCAGCCGTAGTTAGAACATTCCCAGCAAAAATGAAGAGCCCAAATAATGGGGTTAAAAGATTATTAAATGAAGCAAGAGATTCTAAAAAATTAACCCCAGCTAAAAGAGAAGAGCTTTACAAAATCATAACTAAAAATCCTTCAATAGAATGGAAGGCAGCTAAAGTTTCAGAGAAAATAATTGATAAGATTAATATTAAAAACGCAGCAGAATTGGCAATGTTCAGGGCTGTAAAGAAATTAAATTCGTCTCCTGATTTCTTGATAATTGACGGGAAATTTATAAAGAATAATCAGCTAAAAAACATAAAACACAAACTTATTGTAAAAGCTGATGAAAAAGTATTTTCCTGTATTATAGCCTCAATTATTGCCAAAGTTACTCGTGATAGGATAATGCAGAAATACCACCAGAAGTATCCTCGCTATGGATTTTTTAAACACAAAGGCTATCCCACGAAATATCACCTAAAAATGTTAAAAAAACACGGTCCCTGCCAAATTCACAGAAGAACATTTAAACCAGTTGCCAAATTGCTAAATGGCTAAATCGTTTAGCTAAGAGACTTGATTTTTTATATAAACAATGTAATAATGTAGCTATCTAATAATTTTCTTTTATGCCCCGTAGGAAATATTATATTTTACGTCTATTTGCTCCAAAGCTCAAAAGATGATAAATTCTACGTGGGTTTTACAGATAACCTTCAAAAAAGACTATTAAAACATAATCGAGGTAAAGTATTTTCTACCAAATTTTAAAGATCAATTTACTAACAACGGAAAATACTTTATTTCCTACGGGGTATGGCAGTTCCCAAGCAACGGCATACAAAATCTAGAAGAAATAAGCGCAGAATGCATCTTTTTCTGGAAAAACCCAACTTATCTCTCTGTCCAAAATGCGGTAAGGGAGTTTTGCCGCATGCCATCTGCTGGAATTGCGGATATTATAAAGGCGAGGAAGTGATTGATGTCTTGAAAAAATTAGGGAAGAAAGAGAAAAAACAAAGAGAAAAAGAAATGAAAGCTAAAGAAAAAGAAGAGAGAGAAACGGGAAAAGAAAAACCAGTAACTTGGGAAGAATTATCAAAAAAATAAAAAATGGCTTCTAGGCACTTATCACGTTCAATTGCCATGCAGTCCCTCTATGAGTGGGATTTTTCTGGAAAGAAGCCAAAAGAATTAGAGGGGATTGTTGAGAGAAATATTAAAGAATTCGGACCGGGCCTGGGAGACGAAAGTTTTGTCTGGCAGTTAGTTACAGGTGTGGTTGAAAATCTTTCTAAAATTGATAAAGTTATTGAAAAGGCAGCTCCTGAATGGCCAATAGACCAGGTAACAATTGTAGATCGGAATGTTTTAAGAATTGGACTTTTTGAGTTATTATACGGTAGTAAAGAAGAAGTTCCGCCAAAAGTGGCAATAAACGAAGCTATTGAATTAGCAAAGACTTTTGGTGGCGAGAGTTCCGGAAAATTTATCAACGGCGTTTTAGGAACAGTTTATAAGAACCTTGAACCTTCGGTTCAAGAACCTTGATTTCAGCAAGGAAGAATATATATAAATTCCGAAATTAAAGAAATAGAGAAATAAAAATGAATTTAGTGAAAGAATTTTCTCAACTTGAGAAAAAATTAAAAATCAAATTCAAAAATAAAGATCTTTTAACCCAGGCTTTCTGTCATAGGTCTTACTTGAATGAAAATCCTAAATTTCACCTGGAACATAACGAAAGACTAGAATTTTTGGGTGACGCCGTTTTAGAATTAGTGATTACTGAATATTTGTATCAGAAATATCCCAAGAAACCAGAGGGGGATTTAACTAATTGGCGGGCAGCCTTAGTGAATTCCAAGATGTTGGCTAAAATTGCCCAAAAATTAGATTTTAACGGATTTCTTCTGCTTTCCCGGGGGGAAGCCAAAGAAACAGGTAAAGCCCGGCAATACATTTTAGCTAATACTATGGAGGCCTTAATTGGCGCCCTTCATCTTGACCAAGGATACAAAGCTTGTGAGAAGCTCATTAAGGAACATTTTACCCCGGAACTCCCCCATATTATTGAAGCCGGTCTTTATAAAGATGCTAAATCCAAATTCCAGGAAGAAGCCCAGGAAAGAGCAGGAATTACTCCTACTTATCAGGTTTTAAAAGAATGGGGGCCAGACCATGCCAAAAATTTTATTATCGGCGTTTTTCTTAATAAAGAATTAGTTGCTGAAGGCGAAGGTTCTTCAAAGCAGGAAGCAGAAGAAGCCGCCGCCCAAAAAGCTTTAGAAACAAAAAAATGGTGAAATGCTTGTTATAAGACTCTTGCGAGTCGGTAAAAAAAATCAGCCAGTTTTCAGGATTGTGGTTACTGATAAAAAGAATCCGCCAAGGGGCGGCAGGTTTCTTGAAGTGGTCGGTTTTTATAATCCTGTAACCAAAGAAAAAAAATTAAAGGCAGAACGGATTAAATACTGGCTATCAGTTGGAGCTAAGCCTTCAGTTACAGTCCATAATCTTTTAGTTGCAGAAAAAATTATTGAAGAAAAGAAAATTCCTGCTCATAAAAGAAAAAAAGAGAAGGACGAGAAATCTATAAAAGAACCGGTAAAGGAAGCCCTGGCTAAAAAAGATGAAGCTGAAAGCCCCAAGAAAGAGGAAAAGCTGGAGGAAGCAAAACCAGAAAAACCCAAAAAAGAGGAGAAAAAAGCCGTCTCAAAAGAGGCGAGCCTCGCCCCTTCGGGGCGGGAAGAAAAACCGAAAAAAGAACCAGTAAAAGAAACCCCAGCCCAAAAATCCGGAGACGAGAGTCCTAAAGAAAAAGAGCCCTCAATTGAAGTTAAAGAAGGGGCTGAAAAATCAACCAAGGAAGGGGTTTGATACATTAAATATAAGCAAAATCTGCCTAATTTGTCACAAAGGTCTTGACAAATTTTTTTATATATGCTATAATTGGAAATGAGGGAGAAATGAAAGAGTTTACTCTTACATTTCGACCGAGCGAATAATTATGCCGCGCAAGCGGCAATAATGTAGATGTTAAGGAGGAGAGAGTAATAATCGTCAAGCCTTTTGGCGGTGAGCTCAAGGCCGAATCGCTTGGTGATTAATCATTGCTTTAACAATTGATTGGATAAAGCGCTCTCTTCTTGAGAGCGCTTTATCATTCTTGGAAAGAACTTTGATAAATAAATAAGGATTGTAAGATAGAAATGATAGTTGCCCTCTTAATTTTATAAAAAAGAGGGCCCTCCGAAACTTCTCTTGTCAAAAGAGAAGGGAAGTTTCGGAGGAAAGTAGCTAAACGAAGGAAGAACAAGGAGGAACCTTGTGCGTTTCCTAGATCGCATTCGTTATCTGATGAAGCGAGAGAGGCTGGATGTGATGCTGAAGTTCTTGTTCGTTGCCTTAGTGGGCGGCGGCGGGACCACTATCGCGGACGGCTTTGGTCAAAGCGAAATCGCCACGGCCTTCGCGATCATCTGCCTCATAGGGCTTGCTTTAATGGTGACCGTATTCCTCTGGTTGCCTAAGCAAGAAGGATAACGACCAGCCCGAAGTCCTGGGCATCGTGCCTCACCCTGAAGCGAGGCAAGGTTTAGAAAAATAGGCGAGTCCGCGAAGCGGACTCGCCACCCACTCAGAGATCATTAAACTTTAG
>MHLV01000007.1 GCA_001819145.1 Candidatus Nealsonbacteria bacterium RBG_13_36_15
AGGCCTTCTTTCAAATCAGTTTTTAAAATCTCTTTTGTTTCTCTAATTGAAAGGTTATGCCAGTTTTCCATAATTTTAATTATTAGTCTATTTTAAAACAAAAAAAGGCCGAATTAAAGCCTTTTTTATTCATATAGTCATTGAAGGTTTAAGATTTAAATTCGGCTATAGCTTTAAAGCTACAAGTACAGGGGGCATTTTCGCACACATGACAATTGTTAGAAAACATAACAGAAAGCTCTTTTGCTATGCTTTCGCCCATTGAATTAAAAACGCCCATAAAACAGGAGAATAAATCTGCAGCCTCTAATGGAATATTGTTAAAATCATCTTCTTCGTGTCCTCCTCTATAAGCCAAGATTGCTTCTGCAAATTCACCCATCTCCTCTGATAGATGGATGCCCGCGTGTTCCAAGGTCCGGGTTTCTGGCGGATATATTTTACGAAACATATCTTGAAAACTTTCAAGCGTTTTTGGACGTTTCTTCTCATCTATGAAAACTTTTTGTCTTTTTTTTACTTTCTTTTTTTCGCAAGAACACGGACAGGAAGCGCAATAAGAACATAAAAAGGGGAACCTTTTCCAAACTTCATTCTCTAAGCCTATGTGAAATTGATTCATCATAGACATTAGCCAGCTAAAAGAAATTAATAGATTAAGTTTGGTTTTGTCATTGTCTTCTTTTCTGATACCCTTGAGACCTCTGGCTACAAAACGTTCTACATTAATAAGCATATCCCATGGACTAAAAAACCTATCGTTATTTAATCTATAAATCTCTTGAACAAAATTTTGGTATTCGTTTATTGTTGTATTTTGTCTAACAAAAGGCATATTCTAATTTCTGCGCCCTTAAGGGGAATCGAACCCCTGTTGCATGGTTGAGAACCATGTGTCCTAGGCCACTAGACGATAAGGGCATAAAAAAAGATGATTGAAAAGACTATGTTTTAAGTTAACATAATTTAAAAAAAGAGCCAAGAGTGTGATCTTGGCTTTAAGCGGCAGCTTTTTTGTTCTGTTTATGCTAATGCATATCCTACTGCTGGACGGCGTAATCTAATGTAAATGGTGACTCTTTTTCTTTCAACAACCAGAAGAGTTCCGCAAACAGGGCATCTCGGTCTCGTATTCCGAGTTTGCATTCCAGTATGGCAAACAGGACACTCAATAGACATTTTTCTTTGTCTGTTTTTTCTAGTCAAATCCTATCACTCCGCGAGCCAAAAACTCTGGGGAGTTCCCCGCAATCTTATACTTTCGCCATCTTTGTTTACTGCAGTACCTCTAAAAATCAATGGTAGTTTCTCCCCTCTTATAAGTCTGATAATCAATGTCCATGCCCCAGGACGCACAAACTGCCCTTCATACACTCTGCCTCCGGCTAAAGTTTTTACCCTTTTTCTTTCTCTTCTTGCCTTTCTGGCTTCTTCCTCTGTCATTATTTCTCTCCGTCAGTTGAAGCGAACCGAATTTCACGAGGAAGGGCAAATTTTGTTACCTCCCTACTGCTTTTCATAACCCCTCTGAAATGGAAACGACCGTCTCCGGTCTCTTCAATCAGTTGTCCCAGACAATCTTTTCCTAATATTGATACTATTACCTGTTCTCCTTTTCTTTTCGCTTCTCGGGCCTGTCTTTTTGTCATGCCTGTATTTTTTGGCACGGCTACCACCTCTCTTCTCTGTGCTGCTTTTGCCGCTATGAAAAGAACTGCTCCTTTTATTCCCGGTGGATCCGAAAATAAAAGACCGATCCTTGAGATCGGCTGAATTTTCAAGATATTTTAATTTAAAACTCAACCGATCCTAGCATCGCCTTTAAAAAAGAAAAATTTATAAATTTTAGAAATCAAATAACTCATATTTTGTAATTTTATAACTTACAAGAAGGTTTGTCAAGGTCAAGTCCCTTCGGTCTCTTCTTCGTTTAATTCATAGTCTGGCGGAATTTGGTAATAATCAATAATATATTTTGCTAATTCACGATAGATTGGCATAGCTGAATATTCAGCAGTTTTTGCCTTAGGATTGTTAAGTTTAACTAAAATTTGAAATCGTGGATTATAAGCTGGGGCAAAACCAATAAAGCTTTGAACGGTTTTGTCTGAATAGCCGGCCTTATTAACTCCAAGGGCTGACCAGGAAATTTGAGCAGTGCCGGTTTTACCGGCCATATAATAGCCAGGGATTTTCGCTCGTTTGGCATATCCTTGTTCCACCACGCTTACTAACATTTTTATTAATTGAGAGGAGGCTTGAGAAGAAATAATTTGAGTATCTAAAACTTCGGGCTGAACTTCTTTTTCCTCCCCATCGGTTAAAACTTTCTTAATTACGTGAGGTTTTACTAATATTCCTTTATTGGCAATACCCGAAAAAGCTCTAAAAAACTGGATTGGGGTCATTTCAATTCCCTGGCCGAAAGAGGCTGTAGCAAAATTAATTTCGTACCCCATTTTAAATTCTTTATTTTCTGAAAAAATTTCTCCTTCTAAGTCAATTCCAGTTGGTTTAAAGATGCCAAATTTTTCAAGATATTTCAAAAAAAGATTATGGCCAACTTGCTTTTCGGCAAAGACCGCTCCAGTGTTAATGGACATCTCTAAAACTTCAGTCATTGTTTTTTGGCCCCAGGTTCTATTGCCATAATTATAAATCGTATAACCGCCGACCTTAACAAACCCTTTATCTTCATAGGTAGTCTCGGGGGTAAACTTGTTTTCGTTTAAACCAGCTGCCATTATTATGGGTTTAAAAGCAGAACCTGGCTCAAAAATTTTTTGGATGGCCGAATCCTGAAAAATTTCCCAGTCTTCAATTTCCGAATACTTATTAGGATCAAAATTGGGGAAATTCGCAATAGCTAAAATATCGCCCGAAGCGGGATCTCCGACTATAATCGTTCCTTCTTCAATGCCTAATTCTTCCTTAGCTTTCTCCAATAATTTTTCTGCCTTGAACTGAATATTATAATCTATGGTTAAAATAAGGTCAGAGCCTCTTTCTGCCGGCAAAAATCTTTCAGCAAAAGCCAAGAAAAATCCTTGGGCCGATCTTTCTCCTTCCTGAAAGCCCTTTTCTCCCCTTAAAACATCATTATAATAACCCTCTATTCCATACTTTCCTTCTCCTTCTGCTCCTAAAAATCCTATTGTTTGGGAGGCTAAAAATTTTTGGGGATAGAATCTACCATTCTCTTTTTCTAAATAAATTCCGTCTAAATTTAAACTTTTTATCTTATCTAATTCCTCTTCGGTTAATCTTTTTTTTATAACGGCATAAAAAGTTTCTTTATTTATTTTCTCTAAAATAAGATCTTTATCTAATTCTAGCGCTTCGCTTAGTTTCTGGGCTGTACCTATCTTATCTCTAACTTCATTTGGAGCGGCATAAACTAAAAACCAATCTTTATTGACGGCTAAGGGATAAAGATTATCGCTCTTATCTCTTAAAAAAATTTCTCCTCTAGTCCCGGGAATTTCTAAAAAAACTTCTTGTTGTCCTTTGGCCAAGGCTTGCCAATATTCTTGATTTAAAACTTGAAGAAAAAATAAGCGGCAAATAATTACCGCTCCAAAAAAAATAATAAATAGAAAGATTAGGTCTACCCTCCAAAATCTTATTTCGCGGGACTTTGGTGGATTAATCCGCCATCGCTTCATAAAAAATTTAAAATAAAGAAATAGAAACCCTACTTAGTTACCACTTGAGACCCTATTAGTTGAATATAACTTATCTTCTCTATTTTTTCGTAACTTAAATCCTTAATTAAAGATTCAATATTTTCTAAAGTGTTTATTTGGGCAAACTTTATCTCTAAATTTTTAGTTTCTTCGGAAAGCAAATTGGATTCCTTCTCATAATTTTTAATCAAGTAGTTATTTTGGATGATAGAATTAATCTGAAAAATATACAAGATAAATAACGTCCAGATTAAAACAAAAGATAAGAGACAGATAATTTTAAGATTAAGTTTTCGCCCTAAAATTAAAGGACGGCTACTAAAAACAAAGTAATTTACTGCTAAAGTATTCTGCATAGGTGTTAAAATATTAATATTTATCTGATTTTTATGGCTGCCCTCAATTTAGCCGACCTTGATCGAGGGTTTATTTTAATTTCTTTAAAACTTGACCTAATTGGTTTTTTGGTTAGGATTATAAGCGATCCCTCCTTAGCCTTTTCCCTTAAAAAATTTTTAACGATTCTATCCTCTAAAGAGTGAAAAGAAATTACAACCAACTTGCCGTTTCTCTTTAGTATTTCCAAAGCTTGGGGAAGGGTTTTTTCTAAGTTGTGTAGCTCATCGTTGACGGTAATTCTTAAAGCTTGGAATGTCCTGGTGGCAAAATGAATGTGCCCCTTTAAATAATTTCTTGGCACTGCTTTTCTTATAATTTCAACTAATTGGAAAGTGGTTTGAATAGGTTCAATCTTTCTGCTTTCAATAATATTTTCGGCAATACTCTGGGCATATCTTTCTTCTCCGTGCTCTCTTAAAATTCTTTTTATATCGTTTTTTGACCAGAAATTAAGGATTTTTTCGGCAGTAAGATGATTTAAAGTACTATAACGCATATCTAACCTTTCTTTCCTCAAAAATGAGAATCCTCTTTTACTTTCTGATAAATGCCAGCTTGATATTCCTAAATCAAATAAAATTCCTGAAATTAACCTGATTTTCGCTTCTCTTGCAATCTCTTTTAAATTAACATAAGAACCTTGAACTAAGATTAGTCTTTTACTCTTTAAATTTCTTGATTCTTTATATAATTCAGAATCTATCTCAATTCCTAATAATATTCCTTTGGGTCCATTTTTTTCTAAAATAAACAGGGCATGTCCTCCTTGACCAAATGTACAATCAATGAAATTTTCATTTGGTTTAGGATCAAGATATCGAAGAGCTTCTTTTTGTAAAACCGGGACATGGACCATTAAGTTTTAGGCTTTGAATTATATTTTAAACTCCTAATTCTTTAAGTCTTTCGGCAATGTCCCCTACCGCCGTTTCGGTTTTATTTTTATATTCCTGCCATTTCTTTTCGTCCCAGATTTCAATCCGATTATAAACTCCGGCAATAACTACCCTTTTTCTGCAAGAAGCGTAATCTTTTAAATAATCTGGAATTAGAATTCTTCCCAAACTGTCTAATCTTGCTTCCATTGCTCCAGTCAACATTAATCTGGCAAATCCCCGGGCATCAGCTTGAGCTAAGGGAAGTTTGCTTAATTTCTGAGCTAAAATTTTCCATTCTTTTGCTGGATAAAGAAAAAGACAATTGTCTAATCCCCTGGTGATAACTGCTTGTTTGCCTAAGAGCTGCCGGAATTTTGCCGGTATGGCCAATCTTTTTTTTTCGTCAATTGAATAAGTGTATTCTCCGATAAACATATGTTATCCCCAACTTTAGGTAGTTTTCCCACGGTTATCCACAATACCCCATTCATTATCTTTATACCCCACTTAAAGCCCACAAGTCAACACAAAATTCCCCCATCTAAAATAGCTTCAAATCTCATAATTTATCCACAGGATATTAACAGCTAAATCTTAAAAACGAAAAACCTTGAGCTTTTAACTCAAGGCGTTTTTTGAAAGTCTACCTAAATGGAATTATTTTTAGTCCAAAAATCTAAAAGTAGAAATGATTTGGTTAAAAATGGGAATAAATTTTGAATTCCAAGGAAAAGCAGTAATTCTATAAATCTTTCCATCCCTTTGAGCGTAAACTGTAATTACATCAACCTCAACGGGCATCTGCACAAAGGTGGGATTTCCAGATTCTATTCTTTTAACTGCTGATGCACCTGATAGAAAAATAGATTCTTGCGATTTCACTTCGCCAGCTTCATATTCTTCAAGCCATTCTTGAATAGATTGATTGTTTTCATTTTTATAAGCGACTATATTAATCCACAGATGGTTAACGTCATAAGGATCGGGAAGCTCTTCAATTTTTAATAGATTGGCTTCACTTATCGTGGTGCCACTTCCTTCTTCCTCCGTAGGATAGAAATACCAAGTACTCGGATATTTAATTAAATAATTATCGAAAGTGTTCCTATATATCTTCCAATCTACGGTTTCGTCTTTTGGTGTTTTCACTATTGGTAATTGGGCTTCTATTTCAACCAGTCTGGCTTCT
>MHLV01000008.1:0-5969 GCA_001819145.1 Candidatus Nealsonbacteria bacterium RBG_13_36_15
CATTAGCCAAAGATTATACTATATTAGAGGACTCTGGAAAAAAATTTATTGTAAATCAAAAAGACGGATTTAAAATAAAAATTCCTGCAGAATGGAATGCAGAAATAGGAATGGATATGGCCGGAATAGAGTCAGAACGATATGTAACTTTATATTCTAAAGACTTTAATTATCATCCACCACAGGGATGTCTAGTTGAAATACAAATTAGTCGACTAAAAGAAAGACGTGTTGAACATTATGGCGAAGATTTTGTGATGTATCCTTATGTAGGAGCAAAAGAAGTAAAAGACACAATAGACTCTTATAAAGAAGCTTCGTCAGAAGAAAAAGAAAATATGCACAAAAGAGGTATTGCAATAATTTTAATAGTCCAAAGAGAAGCTTTACAGGAAACTACTATATTGAGAGAAGCTATTGGTAAATACATCACTATTAAAATTCCAACCGAAGATAAAGTGTATATTTTTGAAGAAGTATTATTTTCAGATGAATGCGATAAAGAATTTGAAGATTTTTTAGAAACAATTTCAATTAAATAGTTCTTTCTATTAGAGCGAACCTCGGCTAGAGAGAGGTACATAGTTCTTTGAAAAATAAAAACAAATTCAATAAAGAAAATTGATATTTCATCAATTTTTTAATGGAAAAAATACTGAAAAATAGCTTCTTTTTTTATATTCTGACGCTAATTTGTTTAGCGGGGTTTTTAGTTCTACCGAGTACTTGTTTAGGGTATGATTTGGAGAATATCACCGCCGAAGAAATTGGTAAATATTTAGAATTGCCCGAAAAAAATGTTCAAAATTTATTGTTTACATTAAATCAAATATTTACGACAGATTGGATTTATAGAGAAAGTTCTACATCGGCTACTAATCAAGAAGCTTTAGTTCCTTTAATTCTTCGAAAAATTGTAAGAATACAGTTATTAAATCATCTTTTATTAGACGCTCCTATACAAGTTAGTTGGGTGATAATAAAAAACGCAACAAAAATAACCAAACTCTTTTTAACGCAAGATCCATCAGTAATTTTAAACGAACTAGAGAAAGAAAGTGTTGAGAAAGCGGTTGCATATGGGCTTAATTTTTTACTTGGAAATGAAATTAGAATGACACCTGGTGCTATAGAATATGAATATATTTCTCAGGGAGGAAATGAACAGAAAATTATTATTCAGTATATCCTAATTTATCAACCATTAGATAACAAACAAGGAAATTTAGTAATTAGATTTTACTCGCCGCAACCCATTGATCCACCGAAATCTGAAGGAGCTTGGGGTATGATAGGAACCCCTCATTCTGTAGGAGGAAAACTTTCTCCTTTTATTGTTGATATTCATGGGCTTGTAGAAAACTATCAATGGGTTGGTAGTCCATTGGTGCAGATTGACTTTCCATCAGAAGTGCCAGATTTAGGGATTAGACCTTTAAGTTTTTGGGAAAAGTACCTATTAAAGCCGATAACGAATAAAATTAAAGAAGTAGAAGTATTAATAACCAAAACCGTTGAGAAAACTCCAGTATTAAGCGGTATTTGGGATACAATAAGATCATTTTTATCTGAAATTTTGGATTTTTCTTCGGCCAACATCAGCGAGACTTTATCGAATAATAAGGAAAATTCTGTAGATAAAGAAGCATTAGAACGTTTAACAGTAATAGAAACCGACAAAGGAGTTATTGATTCTAGTTCTCAACAGCCTAAAAAGGAAGAGGTTACCGAAGAAACTCAACAATCGGAAACTCCAACATTGGAAGAAATGCAAGAGATGTTAGATGATATTGCAGAAGAAATAGATATTCTTACCCAGAAGTTCGCCGAATTAATGGAAGAAAAACAACAAGAGATTGAGGAGGAAATTGACGAAATTGACGAAGAAAATGATGAAGAAAAAGAAGATTTAGAAGGGGAAGATGTTTGTTTTGTTGATATTAATATTGCTTTAGAAGAAGAGTTGCAAAAACTAACTGGCATTGGGCCAGTATTAGCTCAAAGAATAATAGAAGCAAGACCGTTTTATTCTATTAATGATTTATTAAGAGTTAATGGAATAGGAGAAAAAACCTTAGAAGGAATAATAGGGCAAAATTGCGCTTATATTATTGGATCTTATTCTGGCTATAACAATTCTAATACCGATTCAGAAGATGCTATTTCTCCTCAAATTACGCTTTCTTATCCTCAGGATAATCCAGTCGATAGAGAAATTGAAACAACTCTATCTGTATCAGGCTTAAAGAGTGCTATATATGATGTAAAAATCTCAATTGAGAAAGATGGAATTATTTCTGAAATTTATAATGGAAGCGAAGCTAAATGGCAATCTTCCCAATATTATCTGAAAGAATTTTTTTCCGGAAGTTCATTTTCGGGAAATTTTAAATTAAAAATCAAAGAAGAGAAAAGCGATTTTAGGGGCGAGACAGACATTTTCGCAAGGATTAGAGAATCTGGGAAAAGTAGCTTTTTAGAATTTAAGGCAAAAATTAATATTACTGATTCAATACAAGCAACATCTACTCCAGAACAAGAAGAGGATGAATTGCAGGAACCTACAACATTAGAAGTAATTATTAATGAAATTGCTTGGATGGGGACAAATAGCTCGGCAAATGATGAATGGATTGAGCTTTATAACAATACTGACAGCGATATTGATTTGGCAGATTGGCAGATTATAAAAGACGGAGAAGAATTTATTGTAATATCCACTTCAACCGCTAATGCTTTGGCGACAACGACAATTTCAGCTCACCAGTATTATCTTTTAGAAAGCACAGATGACAATACCATTAGCGATATTGCCGCCAATTTTGTTTTTAAAGGTAATTTAAGGTTCAATAATGACGGAAATAAATTAGAATTGAGAGATAAAAATAATAATTTGGTTGATAAAGTCGGCTGTCTTAAAAATAATAACGGGAACTGCAAGGAATGGTTTGCAGGAACTACTACTCCTGCCTATATTTCAATGGAAAGAATTAACTCAAATATTCCTGGATTAGAATCGGAAAACTGGGGAAATAATAATCTTGTAAAATACAATGGGCATGATGCAGACAATAATTTTATAAATGGAACTCCAGGCACGGAGAATAGCCTTTCGGCATCTGAAACTTATATTGGCGTAGAGACTTTAAGGTTTGAAGAATTTAATGAAATTACTCTTACTCGATTAGGAAGCCCTTATCTTATTGGCACAAAATCTACAGGAATCTTTAATCTTGTTATTCCAGAAGAAAAAACTCTTATCATAGAGCCTGGTGTTGTTTTGAAATTTAAAGGCAATGATAAGGGTGGATCATCTTGGTCTTATCATAATAGCAATCTATTAATTGAGGGAAGTCTTATTGCACAGGGGACAGAGGATGCTCCTATTATATTTACTTCCCATATGGATATTTCTGGATCTCTCGGTTGGTGGGGCCAAATTTATTTTACCTCCTCCAGCCAGAATTCTATTTTTGATTATTGCCAAATTAGATATGGAGGCAAAAAAGAAAGTAATTCTTCTATTATAATAGTTGATTCAACTTCAATTCTTTTTAAAAACTCCATTTTGGAGAATTTTAACGTTTCTGGATTGAAGCTAATTAACTCTTACAGCCAGGTAGAGAATATAACAGTTCAAAATGGTCCCTCAGGTTCAGTAATAAATATTTCTGGAGGAGCACCGATAATTGCAAAATCAATTTTTAAAAATACTTATAGTGGAATAATTATTGGAGGAGAAAGTGGGGCAGAAATTACTGAGAACTATTTTGAAGAGATAAAATATGTACAAGGTGCAGTATTTGTCGGAAACAGCTGCCCGATTTTAAAAGATAATACTGGCCAAAATAACTTTCTTAATGGTATTTATTTTTACGGTTCAATTGATAATGATTGTACACTTTATCAAAACAATGATTTCCCCTATATTGCAGAATTTGAAGTGACTGATAGTGGTAACTTAATTATTGAGCCCGGGGTAATAATAAAATTAAAAGAGCGAGAGAGCTTGAATATAGCGGGAAAATTGTTTGCTCAAGGGTCTCCGGATAAACAGATCGTTTTCACTTCAATAACTGATGATGAATATGGTGGAGATACTAATAACGACGGCAGCGCGACCCAAGGAAGTTCTTTATTTTGGAATAAGGTATATTTTTATCAAAACAATGAAGGATCTCTAATTAAAAATGCAAGGATTAGATATGGAGGAATCCCAAAACCTTCAGAGTATTATCGAGGGGCAATCCATGTTGTGGAAACAGGAGTTGCATTAGAAGATATCTATTTTGAGAATGATGGTCCCTCAGGCCACACTGTTTATTTGGAGAGTTCAAGTTCTACCGTAAGAAACTGTATTTTTGACAATAGTGAGACATCAAAGGGGACGGCGATTACTATTACCGGCCAGGACCAGAATATTCTCGAGAATAACAGTTTTCAAAATTTCTATTGTTACATTAAAAAGGATGGACAATGTATTTTACCATTACCTTAATAAAATTGTTGAAGTGAAACCTCAATAAGTCGCCGTAACGTCATTCCTTGAGTGAAGCAAAAATAAAAATAGCGAGCATCTTTCGCTATTTTTGTGTCACAATATGAATTATTTTTTATGACAGCTCTACGCCCAGTTTCTCCCTAATAACTTTTTTCATGCGGTTAATATCAGTTTTCATCATTTCAAATTCGTCTTCCATATCAGTTAATCTTTTTAAGAATCTATCAAGCGTTGTTGTAAGTTTATCTATTTTTTGATTTATTCTAAATTCCATCCTCTCTAATTTTTTATTTAAACCAGATATTTCTTGATCTACCAAATTAAATCTTTTTCCCATTACCCCAACCTTTTCATCAACCGCATTTAAAATTACTCTCGTTTGCCGAGAGAGCATTTTTTCTATCTTTTTTTCAATTAATTCTTGATTTTTTTTCTTCATTATATTAGTTTTTAGATTACGTCTTTATTCTACTTTTGCTGTATCGACATGTCAATAGGTTTGCATATTAATTTTTAAGATCGTTGATAATTTACACTAACAACTCGCTGACTTTGACCTCTTTTTTAGTTTCTGATATATTAAATAAACGTTCTATGAACAGAGAGTTTCTAATACAACTGACTAACAAGCTTTACCGTTTAACTTTGTTTTTCCCCAAAAAAGAGCCATTGCGGTATAAGATGAGGGAATTGGCAGATGATTTCCTGATCAAGCCCAATGAAAAGGATCTGGAAGCCTTGGACAGCTTTTTTGAAGTGGCTTTAGTTCAGAACTGGGTAAGCCCTTCTGACTTGTTGGCAATTAAGCAAGAATATGCTAATTTAGCTGGAGAGCTGAAAAAACCAAAACAGGAGAAGAAAAAAGACAATCCCGGGCCCATAAAAGTTTATGCTGAGGCTGTGCCTGTAATGGCAGGCAATAATTCAGACAGGCAAGAGAGAATAATTGAGTTTTTGAAAGAAAACGGCAGAGCCCAGGTCTGGCAGGTAAAGCAGATTCTGCCTGATGTCAGCAAAAGAACTTTAAGACGTGATTTTGAAAATATGTTAGGCAGGGGAAAGATTGAAAGACTTGGCGAAAGAAATAATACTTTTTATCAAATTAAAACCATTGAATCATAGGTAGGACATACATATATTATATATCTGGTAGGACATTGTCCTACCAGCTGTAAGTATAATCTATTAGATATGGCGAACTATAAAAAAGAATTCGGAAAAATCTACGACCAATATATCAACAAAATATATCGGTTTATATTTGTAAAGGTAAGCTCTGAGGACATTGCTCAGGACTTGTGTTCAGAAACCTTTTTAAAGGGATGGGAGTCATATAAGAACAATCCCAATATTGAAAATCCTTCTGCTTTTTTATATCGGATAGCCCGCAATTTAGTCATTGACCATTACCGACAAAAGGCCAGGACCCAGTTTGTTTCGCCAGAAACCGTGCCGATTATTGATCCGA
>MHLV01000008.1:6001-6143 GCA_001819145.1 Candidatus Nealsonbacteria bacterium RBG_13_36_15
AGTATGACTGAGAAAGAACTCATTGGCAAAATACAGGAGTTGCGCCAAATTAAACCCAGAAAAGACTGGGTTCTTTCTAATAAAGTAAGTCTTTTAGGCGAAGATACAGGATTTACCTTTTTTCCTTATTTCAAACCAGCCC
>MHLV01000009.1:0-214 GCA_001819145.1 Candidatus Nealsonbacteria bacterium RBG_13_36_15
CTCCTTTCACTCTTTAAGTATAACAAATTAAAAAAAATATGTCAACTTTTAATTTTCCAGCAAGGTTTTAGCTTCTTTAATTAACGAATTAAGAAGTTTTTCCGGTATTTTAAATTTTCTGGAAAATTTTTGAGGATTAATACTTAAAATATCCAAAACTAACATCATTTTTTCTGAAACAAAAATATCTGTTAAATATTTTTTTAAAGAAGGC
>MHLV01000009.1:314-25080 GCA_001819145.1 Candidatus Nealsonbacteria bacterium RBG_13_36_15
TTTGGGCTATAAAATCTGTTTCATAGCTGGTGAGGCAAAATCCTGGCAGATATTGGTTTGTTTTAACATAAAAGCCGAGTTTTTTAAAAATTTCTCCGATATATTGTTCAAATGGAAAACCGGTAGGCCCTAATTTTCTCATTCCTGACTTTAAGGAAAATCTTATGGCAGAGCTGTTGTCCTTTTTTGAGAGAAGCTGTTTTATCCTTTTGAAAATATCTGAAGTATTGATTCCAGGAAATACTTCTTTCCTAATGGTTCTGGCAATTTCTTTGGATAGGGTTGAGGAAGCACCGGCCCGCCTGGCAGACCAATAAACTTTATTCAAAGAAAACAGCCTTTTCTCGCCCCTTGAGTTAATTGCATATAATGGTTGCGGCATATTATTTTATTTATTTTTTTAGATGTTAATACAGGCATTAAATTCCCTAATTTGGCTGTTATATTGATCAATCAAATTTTTAGTTGCTTGAGATAGAGTATTATATTGGCCTACCAAAGTATTGTATTCATTAACCAACCGGTTATATTCTGAGCCCCATTTTGGCTGAATTTTCTGTAATTTTTGTCGCGCTGTAGCTAACTCTTGCTCAATTTTATAAAGTTCTGCTCCATTATGTTTAATTTCTTCTTTTAAAAGAGAGCTTGGCTCAGGGCAAGTAGATAATGGCAAGCCGAATTCTTGTACTGCAATCCAAGTTATTTCGCCCTCAAAAGTACCCTTTATAACGGCAACTCCTATTTCTGTATATTTTTTACTTAAAATATTGGCTCGGTGGCCGGGACTATCCATCCAGGCTTGGACTACAACTTTATCATTTTCAAAGTTACCAAGCGCTAAATTCTCGCCAATTGCGATAAATCTGTATCCGGTGCTTTCTGCCAAATCCACCATGGTAACTCCCGATGGGGAATCGTGGGCAAAATATTGATTTTCAAACATATCTTTTACTTTCATAAGAGCTGTCGTATCCAGTTGCTTATTTTCGGTTAAAGGCGGTAAACCCAGGTTGTTTCTTTGGATATTGGTCCAGGCAATGATGCCAGATTTTGTCAGAAAAGATTCTGAAGATTCTTTGGTTGCCCGAAGAGGCGGAGGCGAAGAGATTTCTTTTTTGATTTCTTCAACGGTGACTTCCAAAGATTTTTTTGAAAATAATTCTTCGTTTCTAAGAAAATTAGAAAAAAGGTTCAGAGCATCTGCCCAGAAAAAATAAAGAAACCCTAAGAACAAAACTAGAATTAGGATATATTTGAAACTTTTCATATTTTAATTTTAGCAGAAAATTATTCAGAAAGCGATTAAAATAAAAAAGAGCCCCGTAGGGCTTTTTATAAATGGTAAGCTGCTTGAACTATACCAAACAAGCAATTGCTTCTTCTTTTGTCTTGGTGGCTGTAATTAATTTACCTACGCACCAGACCCTCCATGGCTGTTGCGATCCTGGATAGTATATTAAACCGGTAAATTTTTGCCTGGCGAGCTTCCTAATTATCTTGTCACTAGAAGGATTTTCAATAATGTCTATTGTGCGGCCAGCCCAGATTTCTCTTGGCATCTTTTTTCTCCGAGATTATTCGGACTTTCTTATTTTATAGGAAAGATAATAGAATATACCACCTGCAATAATAATTATCCACAAAACTAGAGCGGCCCAAGCCTCCCAAGTTGTTGGATGAGGAACTTCCATTTTTAACCCCCCTTTGAAATGAGCTGTTTGTTAGTCTTCTATCTTATTATATTTTTATTTTTATGTCAATCTATCTATTTAGAGACAGGGCCTTTTAGAACCAGAGCGTGTTAGCTTTCGCCAGTGTTTTTTATAATAAGAGAATCTTCTTTCAAATTCTCTGCGGGGAGTTATTTTTATATTTAAAGATCCGAGCAGCTTAGTAAGCCTTTTATGAACCTTCTTTTTTTCTTTTTCATTAGACATTTTTTCAAGCTCTATAATATAACCGTATCCTTTGGTAATCCATAAATAAACATTAACTCCCTTCCATTTATACATTCTTTTTGTCCTGTACCACCTGACATTAACCTTAAAGCCCAAAGAAGAAAACAAGCTTTTTAAATCGTTGAATTCTTCTTTTGGCAATTTAATTTCTATTTCTTTGCGGTATTTATCATGGATTTTTCCCTCTTTCAAAATTAAATAAGAAAGTTTTCCGTCTTGGCGAATACGAAGATCTTTCGGGGCTTTAAAATAAACTGTTTCATCAAAATCCTGGCCAAGAAATTTTCCATTTTTATCAAAAAATTTCCGCAGTTCTTTACATTTTTTGGACGAAATAAAACTTCTTGATTCAACTTCAATGTTATTCATACAATAATCCTATTCTAACAAAAATTCACTTTTTAGGCGACCCTTCAAATTAGGCCGGGGTTGACTAAAATTTTGGAGGGATTATAATATAAATTATTAGAAAGAAGGAGTTAAAATGGGGGGAGCAGGTAGCTCAATTCTTCGCTAAGCTTCTATGAAAGGCCAATGCGGTAACCACTCCGTTTGTGAGCTTCGCGAAGAGTTGGGGCGGGAACTACCTCCTCCCTCCAGATAGCTCCTTAAGCGTGAGGACAGGCCTGGGAAGTCAACACTTCCCCCACTATTCGTGGCTTAGCTTCAATCCACCCAATTGGAGCACTACACCAACAGCCGCGAAACCCTTCTTTCCCAGCCTGTCCTCTCCAGATTCCGAATTTAATTCGGGATTTTTCTTTTATTAAACAAAAAAGCGCCTTTTGGCGCTTTATTAAACTATGAAATGGCCCTGGCGTCTTGGTTTTCCTTCACATTTTGGGCAATATTTGATAACTTCGTTAATCCTTCGATATGTTCCTTTTCCTGTAAGAGGAGAGCCCCTTATCCGGTAGCAATAGCTAACAGTAGCTAACCGGAATCTTGTGTTGCAATACCGGCATCTTCCTTTAAGGAATCTTCCGTTTCTTACAGCTTGCATTACCTCATGTTCTTCTGGGGAAACAACAAGCTGAGGTCCGGCAGGAGTATTAATCTTGGTTGCCATCCTGGAATCCTTCCCATAGGAAGTCACGCTTTTGCATTTTCGCAACCTGTCGCCACGTTTGTACAAGAAGAAAGCAAGGAGGAGATATTATACAGACGATGAAGACTGCAATTAGGGCAGCCAAAGAAAATTCGGCCGGTTTCCATAATATTAAACTCATCCAGTGCATGATTTTTCGCATTTCACCCCCTTTATTTGTGCTGAAAGGTGCTATAAAGATATTCTATATTATTTTTACAAATAAACAACCCCGTCCAAATTTCTGGAAAAACTTAGGCGGGCAAGTCTCTTCACATATTTTCTATAATTTGTTTTATTCTTTCTGTTTCATCTTCAACCACTTTTCCTGTGTATTCTCCGCCGTGGGCAGGAGTACCAACATAAGATGGCCTTTTTTGGTCCAGATGTAAATTTAAAAAAAGTAGATTTCTTTCGCGATCTTCTTTTAAATAAAGATGGAATCTTGGGTATTTGTTGCCTCGAATTTGCCTTACAAGATTAAATTCATCTCCAACAATTTCTTTTGGGATATAGCCTAATTTTCTGGCTAAAGTTGTAATACTCTCTTTTGGTTTTTTTGTAGTAAATTTCATATAGAGCCAATCGGGATGTAAAAGAGCTATTTATTTCCCAAATCGCCTTTGGCGAATGACATAAGTTTCAAAAGCCTTATCTAAGTCTCTTTCGGTAAAATCCGGCCAATATTTTTTTGAAAAATATAGTTCTGAATAAGCTGCTTGCCATAATAAAAAATTAGATAACCTGTGTTCGCCTCCCGTACGAATAATTAAATCGGGGCTAGGAAGGTTGGCGGTCCAAAGGTGTTTCTCAACTAATTTTTCACTAATTCTTTTTGGCGGTCTCGGGTTTCCTTTCATCATTCTTCTCATAGCATCCGTAATTTCTGCCCTGCCGCCGTAACTTAAAGCAATATTTAAAACCCCAGCTTTGTTGTTTTTAGTTAAGCTTTCTGCTTTTTCTACTATTTTTTGTAAATATTTTGGCAATCTTTGCCTTTGGCCAATAATTTGGATTTTTATCCCTTTTTTATTAGCTTGTTCAATATTTGATTTGGCAAACGCTTCTCCTAATAATCTCATCAAATGATTAACTTCGGCTTTGGGTCGGCTCCAGTTTTCGGTAGAAAAAGCAAACAAAGTTAAAATTTTAACCCCTCTTTCCTTACACCACTCTGCTATTTTTTTTACTTTTTTCAGGCCTTGCCGATGGCCCTCAAAAACAGGCAGTCCTTTTTTCTCTGCCCACCTTCGATTCCCATCAATAATAATTGCTAAATGAGTTGGTATTTTTTTCATAAGCTTTGGGTTTTATCAACTTCAATTGGCTCTTTTTCTGGCAAGCCAGCAGCTATATAGCCTGCGGCAAAAGAAAGCAAAGAAATTAAAATAACGCCAATTAGTAAGATTATATCATCCTGATGTTTTTTGACAAATTGAATAATTTTTGATAGCATCAATGAATATAGTAATTATGTTATGGCAAAGACTAAATCAGCGGGCGCAACAAAATTAGGAAGAGATTCTCTGCCAAAATACCTGGGAGTCAAACTTTACGATGGCCAAAAGACAAAACCTGGAATGATAATTATTCGTCAGCGAGGCACTAAATTCCTTCCCGGAAAGAACGTTAAACGTGGCAGAGACGATACTTTATACGCCTTAAAAGAAGGCGTAGTTCGGTTTCAAACAAAACGGATTAGACGATTTGATCGGTCTCAAAGATTAGCCAAGGTTGTAAATGTAGAATAAAGTCTTCCTTTCTTGGGATTTTTAATACTACAGAGATAATCTGTGGTGTTTTTTTAACATTATTTTTTAATACAGGCTTTTATAAATTCTCTAAATAAAGGATGCGGTTTGAGGGGTCTGGATTTGAATTCTGGATGGAACTGGGTAGCCATAAAGAAAGGATGGGCCGGTATTTCAATAATTTCAACCAAGTTTCTTTCCGGGTTTAGACCTGCCATTATCATCCCCTTTGCTTCTAACTTTTTTCTAAAATTATTATTCAGCTCATAGCGATGCCGATGCCTCTCAGAAACTATTATGCTTTTTTCCTTTGGATTCTTACTATAAGCCCTGAAACTTATTGTTCCAGGTTTTATTTTACATTTATAGGCTCCTAGCCTCATTGTTCCTCCGTATCTTCTTTCGGATATCAGAGCCTTCTGCTCTGGCATAACATCAATCACCGGAAACTTGCATCCACTGGAAGATTCAGATGAACAAGCTTTTTTAATTTTACAAACATTTCTGGCAAATTCTATTACAGATAGTTGCATTCCTAAACAAAGGCCCAAAAAAGGAATTTTATTTCTTCTGCAATATTCAATAGCCTTTATTTTTCCTTCCACTCCCCTATCCCCAAAACCGCCGGGTACAATTATTCCATCATAATTTTTTAATTCCTTTATGTCTTTTAAACTCTTTTCATATTTTTCACATCCCAACCAATGAATTTCTGGTTTTCTCTTATGAAACCAACAAGAATGTTTGATAGCTTCAATGATTGAGATATAAGAATCCATCAGAGTAAATTTACCCGTTTCAAAATATTTTCCAACAACACCTATCTTGACTGGTTTTTTTGCCCTTTTTATTGTTTTAACTAAATTAGCCCAATCTTTTAAATTGTTTTTTCTTGATTTTAATCCAAATTTTTTTAAAATTAGATCGCCTAATTTGTCTTTTTCAAAGTTAATGGGTATTTGGTAAATGGACTCAATGTCAGGGGCGGAAATGACATCCTCGGTAGATACATTGCAGAAAATAGAAATTTTTCTTTTTCTTGGTTCATCAACTGAAAATTGAGAGCGGGCAATAATAATATCTGGCTGAATCCCGGCTGTATTTAAAGTTCTAACGGCATACTGAGTTGGTTTTGTCTTCATCTCACCAATCATTTTTGGCACGGGCAGATAGCTTACCAACACAAAAAGAATCTCCCTTGGTTGGGAAAGCTTCATCATACGAGCTGCTTCTAAAAATAGCATATTTTGATATTCCCCGACTGTTCCGCCAATTTCAATTAAGACAAAATCAGCCTTATTTTTCCTGCCAGCTTTTTTAATTCTAAAAATTACCTCTTCTGGAATGTGGGGAACAACCTCAACGCACCTTCCCTCATATCCTAAATTTCTTTCCCGGTTAATTACTGATTGGTAGACTCTACCGGTAGTAATATAATTATCAGTAGTCAAGTCTACATCCAAAAACCTTTCATAATTTCCAACATCTTGATCGCATTCTACCCCGTCGTCAGTTACAAAAACCTCCCCATGTTCAATAGGATTCATTGTTCCGGCATCAACATTAACGTATGGGTCAATTTTAACAGCCGTTACTTTAAATCCTTTACTTTGAAGGATTCTTCCGATTGAGGCTGTAGCTACCCCTTTGCCGATGCCAGACATTACTCCTCCTGATATAAAAATATATTTGGCCATAAGCCAAATTTCCTACTAATTACGAATAAAAACTAATTACGAATTCGTACTTCTCAGGGTTTTTATTTTTCCTCTTCCTTTGTTATAATTACTCTTATTTCAGCTTCTAAGTTGTGCTCAAATTTTACTTTGATCGGGAATTCTCCTAATTCTTTAAGAGGTTCCTCAAGAAAAATTTTATTTTTCTTTACCTCAAAACCTAATTCTTTTAATCTTTCCGAAATTTTTTGGGGCGTGATTGATTCAAAAAGTTGGTCCTCTTCGCCAACTTTAACTTTAATGATAACCTCTCGCCTATCAAGATTGGAAGCTAATTCCTGAGCTTTTTTTAATTCTTCTTCGGCTTTCTTTTCTGTAATTCCTTTTTGGGTTTCCAGCCATTTTAAAGCTTCTTTCGTGGCCGGCTTTGCTAAATTTTTGGGAAACAGAAAATTCCTGGCATAGCCTACCTTAACATTTTTTATTTCATGTTTCTTGCCTAAATTTTCTACATCCTGAAGTAGTATTACTTTCATAAGTCAACAATCTCCCACGAATAATTACTAATATTTTATTCGTGATTGATTTTTGATCAATATCTTATTTCAAAATCTTTGAATTCTTCTTTATCTTTCTCCCATTCTACCTTAATTTTGTTAACTTTCGCAAGAGGGGGGCCAGACTTTGTCCAGCCAATCAATTCTCCTAAATTTTCCTCTTCGCCTTCGGCTACAATTTTGACTGAGCCATTTGGCTCGTTTTTAACCCAACCCGTTAAATTTAAATTTTTAGATTTCCTTAAGGTTTTAGACCGGTAAAAAACCCCTTGAACCAATCCTGACACTAAAATAACAACTCGCTTTTTCACAAACCTTTAATAATTTCTATTGCTTTATCTAACTGGGGGTCTCTTTCTTTGTCATAGTCTTCTGTTGTCATTTCTACTTTAATATCCGGCTCTAATCCAATATCAGTTAAAACTTCGCCCTTTGGGGTCAGCCATTTAGCTATTGTAATTTTTAAAGACGATCCTCCTGGCAGATCTTCTAATTCTTGAACAGATCCCTTGCCAAAAGAGGTCTCACCAATAATCTTTACTCCCCTATTATCCCTTAGAGCAGCAGCTAAAATCTCAGAAGCAGAGGCTGATCCTTGATTGATTAAAACTACTATAGGATATCTTAAAAGCAATTCATTCCCTCCAGCTTTATAATATTCTTTTTCTTTGCCTTCACCGAAATCTTCAATCACTACAACTTGACCTTTTTCTAAAAACCAGCCGGCAATATCTTGGGATATTTCTAAATAACCTCCGGGATTATTTCTTAAATCCAAAATTATTTTTTCGGTAGAACTATTTAAAATCTCAAAGGCTGCTTTGCTAAAATCAATCCCCGCCTTTTCGTGAAACTGATAAAGCTTTATAAAGGCTATTTTATCTTCTTTCCCACCAGCTTCGCCTGGCGAGGCGAGCAGTTCCCATTTTAATGAAGGTATTTCAATTACCCCTCTAACTATTGTAATATCTTTTGTTGTTTCCCAACCATCTCGAAAGATGGTTAGAATTACTTCAGTTCCTTTTGGCCCCCGAATTAAGCTAACTGCTTCGTCAATTGTTAGGTCAATTGTAATTTTATCTCCAATTTTTATAATTTTATCTCCGGCCCTTAGTCCTGCTTTTTGGGCTGGCGTTCCTTCCAGGGGAGAAATTATTGTTAATTCATTATTTCTCATTCCAACTTCCATTCCTACTCCTTCAAATTTTCCAGAAACATCTTCTCTAAATTGTTTATTGGCATCAGGACTGAAAAAAACAGTATAGGGATCATCTAAGGCATTGACCATTCCAGAAATAGCTCCATAAAGCATTTTCTGATAATCAAAATTTTCCTTATCAACAAATTTTTCTTGAAGAGTTGCCCAGGTCCTCCAGAAAAGAGAAAAATCAATATCTTGAGGTTTTCCTTCTTCTGGATTTGTAACGCCGAAAATTATTTTTGGTTCTACCGACGATCTGCCAAAAAATACTCCAAAGCCAAAACTAACCATCAAAAGCAATATTATAAAGATAGAAAATATTCCTTTTTTCATCATAATTATTTATACCAAAAATAAGGGGCAAAGTCTATATATTAAAAATAAAAACGTGGGTTACTCATAGAGTAATCCACGCACTTCCCTTAATGATCTGTTAGGATTTCGGGAATTGCCTGTAACGATGTCCTTTCTTAGATATCCATCTCTCAAACCATTGATCATCGCCTCTAATTTTTATAACAATTAATGCTGGTTGGATTGTAGTTCGTGTCTGATGAATAATATTTGGCTTTACCGTTGGCCCAATTGGACTAGCACTTGTTAACTGGAATGTTGTTACTTGACATCCGTTTTCACAAGTTAGTAACTCTGCTGCTCCCTTAAGAAGAAAAACTTCTTCAATCCAGCCCGAAGGAACGTGGTCGTGGATTGATGTTTTACAGCCAGCTGGAATACCCTGAACCAAGAGGCCCTCTTTTTCGTGAGCAGCAAAATATACAGCCTGTGACCCGCGTTCTTTAGATCTTGATTCTAGAGGCGGGGTAAAATATTCGGTATTAAATCCTCCCGCTAAAACAAGCCAATATGGTTCTTCACCGAATAAATTCGTTCGGACTATTTTAAGGTTAATTTCCCTTCCTATGTGCGGCCACCCTATCCAAGACCATTCTCCTCTATCCTTTGTTAGTCTTCTAACTTCATCAGTTATGGCTTTTCTGATATCTTCCGTGTTGAAACTATGAATAATCGCAATCCCCGACCCCGAACTGCATTCAGTCGATAGCATCTTCTCCCTCCCTTTCCGGATCGCTTATTTCTACTTTTTTAGATGTGAAGGTACTGACCTCCGGTGCCCCCGGCAGGAATCGAACCTGCAACTTTCGGCTTAAAAGGCCGCTACTCTACCTGTTGAGTTACGAGGGCATAGAAAGGGCGGGGTTACTCTACCTATTGAGTTAGCGAGGTCCTCCCGTTGCATAGCAAAAATTATATTCCTTCTTCTTTTAACTTATCTAATAACTCTTTTTGTTTTCTCGTTAATTTTTTCGGAATTTTCACAATAAGTTCAACATAAAGATTTCCTCTTCCATTGCCCAAAAAATGAGAGATTCCTTTTTGGGAAATTCGTAAAACTTTTCCAGACTCTGTGCCCTGGGGAATTTTTAATAAGATTTTATTTCCTTCTAAAGTAGGAATTTCAATTTCATCTCCCAAAGTAGCTTGAGAAAAAGTTATAGGAACTTTTAGATATAAATTATCGCCTTGTCTCTTAAAAGTTGGATGAGGTTTAATTAAAATCCTGGCATATAAATCTCCAGACTTTCCCCCTCTCTTTCCGGCCTCTCCTTTTGCTTTAACTTTAATGATTTGATTTGAATCTACACCAGCTGGAATAAATATTTTAATTTTTTCTTCTCCTTTAATTCTTCCTATTCCCTTGCAGACATTACAGAGTTTTTCTGGCTTTTGGCCCTCGCCTTGGCATTCTGGACAAACAACATATCTGGTGAAAGAACCAAAAAATGTCCTCTTGATTTGCTGCACTTGGCCCGTTCCCCGGCAGGAAAAACATTCGTTAACAGAAGTGCCGGGTTCAGCTCCAAATCCTTGGCATCTTGAACAAGGAATTGCCTTGTATAAAGAAATTTCTTTTTCGTGTTCTTTAAGAGTAGCCTCTAAGGGAATTTCAATGTTAACCTCAATATCTTTGCCTTTCTTTATGTCTTTTTTAGTTTTTGCTCCGCCGAATCCGAAAAACTCTTCAAACATTTCTCCTAAATCAAATTCTACCCCTTCCTCTCCAGTTCTGCCCCAAATATTGCCAAAATCAAAGCCGCGTCCGAAGGGATCGAAACCAACCCCTGGCCCAGCTTCAGTCCCCTCAAAAACTTGGCCAAATCTGTCGTATTGAGTCCTTTTTTCTGTATCAGAAAGAATTTGATAAGCTTCATTTATCTCTTTAAATTTTTTTTCGTCACCGCCTTTATCAGGATGATATTTATGAGCCAGTTTTCGATAGGCTTTTTTTATTTCTTCTTGAGAGGCGTTTTGAGTAACACCTAAAATTTGATAATAATTTTTCATATTTTATTTTTCTTTAAATACGAAGTATTCTAGGTTCTGTAAGCTAAACTTACAGGTTCTTATATTCTCCTTCCTCAGCTTCCGGTTTCTTATCAGCGGGGTTTTCTTTCCGCCCTTGGCGAGACTCGCCTTCGGCGGTTGGATTTTCTTTTTGGGCCTGGCGATACAACTCAGCTCCTGCCTTTTGAATGGCCTGAGATAATTCTGCGGTCTTTTGTTTTATTTCCTCTATGCTATCACCATCCTTCACTTTTTTCAATTCTTCAACTTTATCTTCAATTTCCTTATTTAAATCTTGGTTGATTTTAGAGCCAGATTCCCTTAAGGTTTTTTCAGTTGTATAGATTAAATTATCAGCCAAATTTCTAGATTCAATTAGCTCTCTCTTTTTTTGATCTTCGACCGAATACGCTTCCGCTTCCTTTTTCATTTTTTCTATCTCTTCTTTTGAGAGACCAGAAGAACCCTCAATCCTCACAGACTGTTTTTTCCCGGTAGCTTTATCTTTAGCTTCAACATTTAAGATTCCGTTAGCGTCAATATCAAAAGTAACTTCAATTTGAGGGATACCCCGGGGAGAAAGAGGAATACCGTCTAAAATAAATCTTCCTAAAGTTTTATTGTCAGAAGACATTGGTCTCTCGCCTTGTAAAACATGAATTTCAACCGAAGTTTGGTTGTCGGCAGCAGTAGAAAAAATCTGAGTCTTAGAAGTGGGGATAGTTGTGTTTTTGGAGATTAAAATTGTGTTAACCTGGCCCAAAGTCTCAATTCCTAAAGAAAGAGGAGTAACATCCAAAAGCAAAACCTCTTTAACCTCTCCACCCAAGATTCCCCCCTCAGCTGCGGCGCCAATTGCCACCACTTCATCAGGATTAATTCCCTTGTGGGCCTCTTTGCCAAAAAGTTTTTTTAACTCTTCCTGAATCTTTGGCATTCTGGTTTGGCCGCCGACTAAAACCAATTCATTTATATCTTTAACATCAAGTTTGGCCTCTTTTAGGGCTTTTTTGACAAGATCAATGGATTTTTCAATATAATCATTCACTAAATTTTCAAGCTGGGCCCTGGTCAATTTATAATAAAGATGTTTGGGACCAGAAGCATCTGAAGTAACAAAGGGGAGGTTGATTTCTGTTTCTAAGGTTGTTGACAATTCAATCTTAGCTTTTTCAGCGGTTTCTTTAATTCTTTGTAATGCTAAGGGGTCTTTTGACAAATCAATTCCCTGGTCTTTTTTAAATTCAGCTACCACCCAATCCATTATTTCCTGATCAAAGTCATCTCCGCCCAAATGAGTATCACCGCCGGTTGCTTTAACTTCTACTGTATCTCCACCAACATCTAATATTGAAATGTCAAAAGTTCCTCCGCCAAAATCATAAACAACAATTTTTTCCTCTTTCTTTTTCGTCAATCCGTAAGCTAAAGCAGCAGCAGTTGGCTCGTTAATGACCCTTTTAACATTGAATCCGGCAATCTCTCCGGCTATCTTTGTTGCCTTTCTTTGAGAATCATCAAAATAAGCGGGACAAGTAATAATAGCATCAGTAATTTTCTCTCCTAATTTTTCTTCAGCGTCTTGCTTTAACTTTTGTAAAATCATAGCTGAAACCTCGGGAGGCGTGTACCATTTATCTCCCATTTTTACTTTGACTCCTCCTTCCTCCCTTTCGCCGATTTCATATGGTAGAAGTTTTTTGTCTTTTTGAATTTCTGGATCTGAAAAGCGACGTCCCATCAGTCTTTTAATTGAAGAGATTGTATTTTGAGGGTTAGTAATTTGCTGGCGACGAGCTAAAACACCGACCAATCTTTCGCCGGTTTTAGTGATTGCCACGACCGAAGGAGTTGTTCTGGCTCCTTCTTTATTTTCAATAATTTTAGGCTCCCCAGCTTCAACAACAGCCATGGCTGAAAAAGTGGTGCCCAAGTCAATGCCTAATATTTTTGCCATTTCTTTTATTTTGTTTTTACTAATTATTAATTATTTACTGACCTTTTTAATATTTTAATTATTTGCTAATTTTATCAAACAAATAAAATTCATGCGCTCGACTTCATTTTGAAACCTTAACTTTAGCGGGCCTAATGACTTTGTCATTTAATAAGTAGCCTTTTTGAACTTCTTCTATTATGATGCCGGGTTCGGAAAATTCGCCCTCCTTCGCCGAGGCTTCGGAAGGACTAACTTCCTCAATAACCTCATGGAAGTTGGGATTAAACTTCTCCCCTATTGCTTTTATCTCCTCCACGCCTTGCGATTTCAAAAAATCTAAAATCTGATTTTTAATTTGGAGCAAACCTTTTACATTACCATCATCCCTTAAACCTTCTGGCATTTTTTTTTCAGTTATTTCAAAATTGTCCAAAGTTGGCAATATTTTTAAGATGAACTCCATATTTAAATATTTCAAAAAATCTTTCATCCTTTCTTTTTCTTCTTTTTTATAATTCAAAAAGTCAGCCCTTGCTCTCTGCCAGCCAGCCAAATATTCCTTAGCTAACCTTTGGCATTCTTCTAACCCTTCTTTTGATTCTTTGAGTTCTAAATCCTCCTCCTCTTTATTATTTTCTATTTCTTTTTCTTCTTTAATATTATTTTCCATTTTTGATCCTTTGATTAGACTCAGGATTAACCCTGAGTCTATCGAACGGGTTAATTAACTAACCTTAAGTTTTTTATTGCAAAACGGACAAAAAACTTTTTCAAGGTGATTAGGTTCGCCCAAGACAACAATTTCTAAGTTTTTAATTTTATTATCATCTTTAATCTTGTTTTTGTGGCGGACGATTTCATTCCCTCTTAAATATCTTCCTATAAATTTTTCCATTATCAATCTGTGTTCTGCCACATACCCTTTTTTGGTGGCTGAAGGATGTTTGGGATTATAAACCCAAATAAAGCCAGAAACATTATCTTTATATTTCCCCCCTCTCCAGTAAGGATTTTGCGATCCCTTATGGCTGCCCTTATAATCTCTGATTTCTCTTATTTCAAATTTGGCAGCCCATCTTGAAATAGTGGTAATGCCCACTTCGCATTCTTTGGCAATTTCTGAAATGTATAACTCTTCTTTATAATATTTTCCGTAAAGCCAATTTTTGTCCTGGTACTTTTTCATAATAGTTTATATTATAGCAAATTATACCAAGAGCCAAGAGTGCTAATTCTATAGTATCTAAATTCTACTAAAGAGTCAAATTTGCTATATTTTTTTGGCTATATTTGTTAAAATATCTTAATGAAGAATAAGAGGTTATTGATTTTACTGCTTATTTTGGCTATTGCCGCTTTTTTTAGGCTTTGGCAATTAGATAAAATTCCCCCCGGTCTTTATCCTGATGTGGCTATTTATGCCAATGACGGTTTGAATTCGCTTCAAAACAGAGACTTTAAAGTTTTTTATCCTGAAAATAACGGCAGAGAGGGTCTTTATATGTGGTTATTGGCCCTCTCTTTTTCAATTTTTGGCGTGAGCGTTTGGTCAATAAAAATTGTTACTGCCACAATTGGAATTTTAACAGTTTTAGGGCTTTATTTTTTAACTAAAGAAATCCTACAAACTATAAGCTACAGGCTACAAGCTACAAATATTGCTCTTTTGGCATCTTTTTTTTTAGCAACTTCTTTCTGGCATACTAATTTTTCCCGGATTGGCTTTCGGGCAATTTTAGTTCCTTTTATTTTGGTTTTTGCTTTGTATTTTTTGATAAAGGCCTTTAGGACCCAAAAGCTTTCAGATTTTATTCTTTCCGGCATCTTCTGGGGAATGGGTTTTTATACCTATATTTCTTTTAGAATGGCAGTTATTATTTTGGCTGTAATTATAATTTTAAAATTTATAGAATATCTGAAGAAAGAAAAGCCGGAAATTTCCCGGAGCCATATCTGGAAAAAACTTTATTTAAAAGACGGCTGGTGGAAAGTTGATGTATTTTTGATAGTAATTTTTTTGGTTGCTTTACCAATTGGCATCTATTTTCTCCAGCATCCTCAAGATTTTATGGGCAGGGCAGCTGGCGTTTCAATTTTTCAACAGGGAAATCCGGTTAAAGCCGGTATTTTGAGCCTAATATCCCATTTAGGAATGTTTAATTTTTACGGGGATGGCAATTGGCGCCATAATTTTGCCAACTCTCCTATGATCTTTTGGCCGGTTGGAATTTTATTTCTAATTGGTATTATTATTTCAATTAAAGAATTAATATTTTCAATCAAGACCAAAAATTGCTCACTGTTTATTGCTTACTGTTTGTTGTTTTCTTGGTTTTTCGCTATGTTGTTGCCCGGAATTTTAACTTATGAAGGAATCCCCCACTCCTTAAGGGTAATTGGCGTAATACCAGTAGTTTATATTTTTTCGGCCATCGGCGGTTTTGCTGTTTATCAACGGCTAAAGAATATAATAAAAAACCCCATAGGCCTAAAATTAATTCTTGCTATTTGTTTATTGTTTTTTGTTTTTGTTGGTTTTTCTGAATTTTACAAATACTTTTTTACTTGGGCGAAAAATGAAAACGTGGAGGGGGCTTTCACAAAAAAATTTGTTGAAATTGGCTATTATTTAAATTCTTTACCGCCTGAAACTGAAAAATATGTTATTGTTAATGAACCAGGCGTTCCGGTTCCTTGGCCCAATGGTATCCCCATGCCAGCCCAAACCGTAATGCTTATTGAAAGAACGAAATTTGGCCAACCTAAATCAACTTATCTGTTGCCAGAGAATTTAGACAAAATTAAAATAGAAAATGGGGTCGTAATTGTTCCAATGAAATACGACGAAGATCTATTCCGCGAACTTTCACAAAGATTTCCAGAAGGAGAGATTAAAATAATTGATGGGATTTGGGTGTATAAAATAAATGGCTAAAATGTAATAATATAATAATGTAACAATGGATCTTTCTAATCGTTTCACTAATTTAATAGCTGTCACCTTATTAGCTGTAATGTTTTGGATGGCGGTTTTCAGCATCAAAGATGATTCTTTGACAATGGACGAGCTTGCTCATTTGCCGGCTGGTTACTCATATTTATCTCAGCAGGATATGCGGTTGAATCCCGAACATCCGCCTTTAATGAAAGATTTAGCAGGTTTTCCTTTGTTATTTGTCAAAGGAATTAAATTTCCATCAGATATAGAAAGCTGGAAAGAAGATATTAACGGCCAATGGGTTCTTGGAAACATATTTTTGTTCCAAAGCGGAAACCCAGCAGATCAAATGATTTTTTGGGGAAGAATACCAATGATTCTCCTCATGATTTTCCTCGGCTTTTTTATATTTAAGTGGGCCAGAGAGCTTTTTGGAAATAAAGTTGCCCTTCTGTCTTTACTTTTTTATTCTTTTTCCCCCACTTTCTTAGCCCACGGTAGATTAGTAACAACCGACGTGGCAGCAGCTACTGGAGTAATTTTAGCTGTTTATTATTTTCTAAAATTTTTAAAAACTCCTGCCTACAAGAATATTATTATAGCTGGTTTAGCTTTAGCCATAGCTCAACTTTTAAAGTTTTCTTTGATCCTTCTTTTTCCTTTCTTTGTTATTATTTTCATTTTTTGGATAATATTTAAGGTTGAAAAAGGAAAAATCAGGAAAATTAATCAATTTTTCTCTTACGGATTAAAAACTTTTCTGGTTTTTATTTTTGCTTTTCTTTTTATCTGGCCGGTTTATCAATTCCATGTTTTAAACCTTCCAACAGAAAAAATAGAAGAATACAGCCAGGAGCTTTTAAGAAGCCATCCTCTTAATAAAATTTTAACCAAAGTTCCGATAGTAAAAATAAATAACTCTTCAGAAATTATTAACCGGATGGCAGAGAATCCAATTCTTAAACCCTGGAGCTATTATGCTTTGGGTGTTTTTATGATTACAGAAAGGGCGGCTGGCGGCCACACCACCTATTTTATGGAGGAAGTTTCAGCTGCGGGTTGGATTCAGTATTTCCCTGTTGTTTATATTATTAAGGAACCTTTGGCTTTTCATATCTTAACTTTAATAGTTTTGCTTTTTTTTGCCTATTCAATTTCAATGAAAAGGCCATTTTGGCGAAATCCTCTCTTTCGCTTAAATAATTGGGCAAGAGATCATTTTGTTGAGCTTGCTTTTTTGGTCTGGATTTTAATGTATTGGGCGACAAGTTTAACCAGCAATTTAAATATTGGCGTCCGCCATCTCCTGCCTACTTTTCCTTTTGTTTATATCTTGGTTGCGGGCGGAATTATTGCTTTATTAAAAACAGAAGCGAATATTTTACTTAAAGGGGCTAAATACCTAATTTTATTTCTTTTAATTCTTTGGCAAGCAATTTCAGTTTTTGCAATTTCTCCCCATTTCCTTTCTTATTTTAATGAAATAGTTGGCGGTCCTAGAAATGGCTACATTTATACTGTCAATTCTAATTTAGACTGGGGTCAAGATTTGAAAAGACTGAAAAAATGGGTTGATCAACAGGAAATTGATGAAATTTATGTTGATTATTTTGGCGGAGCTGATACAAAATATTATTTAGGTAACAAACTTAAACCTTGGCAGGGAAGCTGGGATCCAAAAAAGCTTCCTAAAGGAAGCTATTTAGCAGTTTCTGTTACTTTTTTGCAAGGCGGAAAAGGTGAACCTGTCCATGGTTTTAACCAGCCTTACGGATATTATCTATGGCTTGATAAATACAAGCCCATTAAAAGAATCGGCTACTCAATTTACGTTTACCAAATTAATTAATCGTTCTTTAATTAATTCCCTCCTCGATATTTATAATAAACGCGGCTGAATCGTAGGTCAATATATTCTAAATCTCCTTTTCTTTCCGGCGAGATCTCTTCTTTTAAAACTAAATCTAATTTTGTCAGCTGCCAGCTAATATCCTCTTTTAAATTAAAATAAATTTCCCATCCTTCAGCAATCTTTATATTCAACCTTTCTGAGTTGAGAATAACAAAATTCTCTATGTTTATGCCAGAATTATTATTAATTTTAATATCAAGAATTGATTTCAAAACACCCTCCTCAATAATTTTTTCCCCTAAATTAAAAGAGTTTCTATCCTGTTCGTCTACAATTTTAGGCAAATCTGTTTCTTCTGGCGGCGCTTTCTCAAAGATTACCCCTTTATTATCAACCAAAAAACAATTTTCTTTTTTGCACCAAACAGCTAAACCTGACCTTTCTGTCACATTTATATCTATAGTGTCTGGAATTTCTCGTCTTGCTATAACTTCAGCTATCTGAGGAAAACTATCTAAAATATCTGATTTTATTTCAGTTGTGTTAATTAAAAAAATGCTTTTTGTCTTAAAAAATAATAGCCTATTTTCCAGCTTCTTTTCTGTCAACAATTTAATGTTTTCTTTTGAAACCTTATTTTCACCGGTAATAATAGTTTGTTTAACCTGGAAAGTTTCTAAAAAAAATAAAAAGTAAAAAATAGCGCCAATAATTAGAGTAGTCAAAATTCCCAGCCAAAAAAATCGATTGCGTAAAATCGACTTTTTTCTTTTAAAACGGCGAGGTTTTCTAAATTGCCGGGCAACCATAAAAAATCAGAGACCCCTTTTTGATTTTCTTATCTTTTCAATTAAATAATTTAACCAATATTTGGAAGATAACGGCAAATCCTGGGTTTTAACATATTCTTTCTTATATCCGCCAAAGCCTTTTTTAAATAAAGTTAAACCTGTCCAGGGATGATTTTTAGAATCTGTTGGAGCAATACCCCAAAAATTATATATTCTGCAGCCTCTGTTTTTAGCTTCTTTTATCGCTTCCCATTGTAAAAGATAAGAAACAGGAATTTTTGGATATCTTAAAGAAGAAGCTCCTTGGTGATAAAAAGCAATGTTTTGCCAATAAATTAAAATAGCTGAGGCAATTAGTTCCTCTTTATATTTGCCTAAAAATATCATAGTTTGATTATCTGGCAAAAACGCTGAAAATTCATTCTTTAGATATTCTAAAGAGAAAGGAGCGAAATGATGCCTGTCAACTGTTGTCTGATAAAGCTCGTTGAATCTCTCAATATCTTTAAGGTTTTGAGTTTTTTCTATTGAAACATTTGGGTTTTTCCGGGCTTGGCGGATTAAATAACGGGTGGTTTTACGCATTCCCATTAATAATTCTTCTTCGTTTTGGGAAATATTCAGCATCCAAGTTAATTCAGGATGCATATGAAGCGGGGCCTTTCTGAAGCCTAAATTTTGAAAAATTTCAATATTTTCTTTATTCCTTTCCCAAATCGGACTAATTCTAATAAAACTTGCCCTTTCTTCTTTGGCAATTTTCTTTAATTCTTCTAATAATTTTTTAAAAATTCCGTATTTAGAAATTAGAAATTGAGAATTGGAAATTTTTATATTTGGCCCGTGCGGACAAAATAAAAAAGTGCCTCTTTTTGCCGAAATTTTGATAATTAAAGCTGAACTCACTAGATTATCTTCCGCATAAATCCCTAATCTCCAAATTTTATTACCCATCGTTTTTTGGAATTCTCCCCAATTCCAAGATTGTAAAAAAGTTTTTTCTTGGCAACTTAAAAGAAAATACTCCCAAATTGTTTTTTTCTTTATTTCGCTAGTTTCCATACCCCGTAGGAAATTAAATATTTTCCGCTGTTATATTAAGATCTTTAAATATTTTTATAGTCATTGTTTTTATGTAATAAAGGGTTTTTGAGGAAGAAAATATTTGAATCTATATGTCCCCGGGAAACTTAATATTAACGTTTCTTCTTGTCTTATTAACGAAAACCCTCTTGTTTCCTACGGGGCATAAGTTTTAAGGAAATCTATAATTTTTTCAGCTTCTTCTCGAGAAATATTGATATGGGTTGGTAAATTTAAAGTTTTTTTTGCTAATTCTTCAGCTACTGGGCAAAAACCCAATTGATATTGTATCTTATTTAGTTTTGTATCATGCGGGGCAATCGGCGTTGTATACCAATCCCCTATTAAAAAATTATTACTCCATGCGCGTTTGATAATCTGATGAGCATTTCGATGCTTAATAGAGAAACGGAGAAAAATATTGTCTTCTTTGCGTCCTGTATCTGGCATTTGGTATTTCGTATTTGATAATTCGCGCGAATAAAAGTCTGCAATTTCTTGACGATGCTGATTAAATTTTTCGAGTTTTCTGAATTGATTCAAAGCTAAAATTGCTAAGGCATTTGGCATTTTTTTAGGAAAATAACTGGGTTTCTGCCCTCTTTTCTCTTTCCAATGAACAGCTTTTGATAATATCTGAAGCCACTGAAAGATAATCAATAGTATTTTACCAATTCTAAAAAAAGAATAACTTGGTAAAATTAAAAAATTCATTAAGATAGGATGAAGCAACTGTTGAAAAATCCAGAGATTTGAAGAACAGCCGATTTCTTTTTGGAAGCCTTTAAATTTCTGGGCCAGAATATCATCATTAGTAATTGCCATCCCGCCGTAAATAGATGAAATTACCTTATCTCGAGAGAAACTAAAAAAAGCTGCCTTTCCAAACAGACCTACGTTTTTACCTTTATAAGTTGCCCCCAGAGAATGGGCGCAATCTTCAATTAAAACTATATTATTTTTTTGGCAAATTTCCAAAATTTTTTCCATCTCAGCAGACAATCCAAAAGTATGCTGTACCATTAAAACTTTACTTTGAGGGGTAATTTTTCTTTTTAAGTCCTCAATATCAATATTGAAAGTTTTTTCATTACAATCTACAAAGGATGGTTTGAAACCAGCCCATAGAATTGGATTTACGGCTGCATTACAAGTGAAAGCTTGAAGCAAGACTTCAGTATCTTTCTTAAGGTTTAAAGATTCTAAAATTGCTAAGAAAGCTGACCTGCCGCTGTTAAAAGAAATAGCATGTTTTACCTCAAAATATTTTTTAAATTCATCCTCTAATTTTTTAATGTTCTCTCCTTTTTTCCATCTCAAAGGTTGAGAAATTAATTTTAAAGCTAAACCAATGTCATCTTTTTCGGTGTTTGGCGAAAGCGATATAGAAATTGGTCTGAAATTAGCCATTGTTTTGCTTTATCAGAATATTAATTAATTCTTTTGGCACTCTGCCTTCTAAAAGAACAGTATCGCCAGGATCCCATAACTTTTTTATTATCTCAAAAATTTCCCTTGGATTCTCAGTAAATAAAACATTTTCCTCCCTCCCTCCTTTTCTTAAAAATCCTTCTCCGATGTCCCAAAAATAATCTTTGGTTGTAACAATAACAGCATCACAAACCTCTCCGATTTCTTCTCCGATTCTTTGATGAACTTCTTTAGAAGCTCTTCCCAATTCAATCAAAGAAGGCATAATGATCAGCTTTTTTCCTTCGTAAAGCCTTAAATAATTTAAGGCGGCAATGACTCCTTCTGGATTAGCAGAATAAGAATCATCAATTACAGTTATATCATTTATTCCCTTAAAAATATTCATTGTATTTTTAGGCGATTTAATATTTAAACAAGCTTCTTGAATCTCTTTGTCTGTCATGCCAAATTCTTTAGCCAAATAAATTGCCGACAAAAGGTTAGGAATAAAATGGTTTCCAGATAAATATACTTTACAATCAATACACCCCTTTTGGGTGCAGGCTTTGAAAAAAATATAATCTTTCCTAATAATAATTTTTTCTGCCCAAATATCAGGAAGAAAATTAGAGGGATTCGGCTGGGAGTTAGAAATTTTCTTTGTTTTTTCTGTTTTATTATAAAGGTCAAAACAGTGCTTATTGTCTCCGTTGAAAAACCCTAAACCATCTTCTGGCAATGATTCAATTAATTCATATTTTGCTTTGATTATATTTTTTTGACTTCTGAAAAGAGCAAGATGTTGCTCGTTTATTCCGGTCAGAATTCCAATTTTTGGCCTAACAATATTACAGAGTTTTTTAATCCCTCCGCGGCCATAAGCCCCCATTTCAACGAGGAAAATCTCATGCTTAGTTTTTAAATCATTAAGGACGCATTGAGCAATTCCAATTTCTGAATTTTGATGCTCTTTTGTTTTTAAAACATTAAACCTTTGAGATAAAATTGTATATAAAAATTCTTTGGTTGAAGTTTTGCCATAGCTTCCCGTAATGCCAATAACCAGAAGGTCTTCAAAAAATTCTCTTCTATTTTTTGCTTTTATGATAATTAATTCTCTAAAAAAAACCGCCAGGGGCTGGAAAAACAAGACAATCGCCGAGATAACTAAGGGCAGGAAGATATCTAAAATTAAAAGCCACAAAGCAAAAAAAATTAGATCTTTTTCAAAGTAAATAAACGTAGAGATTGCGCCAATCTCAAAAATTATTGCGAGAAAAATTAGAAAAACCGCCTTTTTAGTTAAAATTGGAAGTTTTATCCTCTTTTTATAAAAATCGAAGAAAACTTTTAGATTTTCAAGAAAATAGATAATTAAAAGACAAATAGGGAGAAAAAACAATAAAACTGCAGAAAGATACGATAAAACCAAAGAGAGAGTATTAAGATATGGAGAAATAAGGCGAAAAGAATAAAGGTTGGCAAAGAAACTATTTAAGTAAGGAAGGAAATACGGCAGAGTAAAAAAATAAACCAAAAGAATAATTTTTAGAAAATTTGGTTTATTGAAAATAAGCTTTTTACCTTTTTCGGTTTGGAAATGATCTAAGAATCTGCCGACGTGGTAGTTTTTTAATTGCCAGAGGTAAAGATAAAAGAAAATAATTTTTGTACTCCGGATTAGCCAGAGAATCGCTAAAATATAAAAACTATTTATTAAGAAAACAAAGTTACCTAATGACATTTTAAATTAAGACTCAATAAATTGTAAAATTTCCTTAGCGAATTTTTCTGGGATTTCTAAGTGAGGACTATGACCAATCTTCGGTAAAGCTATTATTTTTGAGTTTGGGATTTCTTGTTCCATAATATAACCATATTTTATTGGCACCATTAGATCGTTCTCTCCCCAGATAATTAGAGTTTTAACTTTAATCTGGGAAAGATAACCAAAGAGATCTTCAGTTAAAACTTTTTTAATAGTTTCCTTCATAGTACCCTTGACCTTGAGATAGTCCCTTTGCTGGATTACGCGATAAAAAGTATTTCTAGCGCTATCTTTGAACTTCCTTAGGGGTTTTTTAGAAAACAGATAATTTCCTATTTTACCAATATAATATAGCGTTTTAGTTTTTAAATTTTTCTCTGGTTTAATACCTGCCGAAGAACACAGAATTAAGGCCTTAATTTTTTCTGGATATTTTACGCTAAATTTTATGGCTACTCTTCCGCCAAAAGAATGGCCTAATAAAGAAAATGGTTCTTCAATTTTCACTATTTTAATAAGATCTTTTAACCATTGGACATAATTTGAAATCCCCCAAGCTTCTTTGGGGCATTTGCTTTTGCCAAAACCTGGAAAATCGGGAACAATTACTGAAAATCCCTTGTCAGCTAAGATTTTTTGGACTTTAGCCCAAGAGTCAGAAGATCCTCCCCAGCCGTGCAAAACTAAAATGGGCTGGCCTTTGCCAGATATTTTATAATTAGCCTCCAAATCTTTAATTAGGATTTTTTTTTCTGTCATCTTCCAACCTTATTAAACTTAAAATATTTCTGAAGAGCCTTGGGAATTTTAATATTTCCGTCTTTTTGCTGATAATTTTCAATAATAGCGATTAAAGTACGCGGGAGAGCAAAAGCTGTACCGTTTAAGGTGTGGATAAATTCTAATTGCTTTCTTTTGGAATCGCGATATCTAATGTTTAATCTTCTTGCCTGAAAATTTGTACAGTTTGAAGTGGAATGAGTTTCTCTATAACGATTTTCAGAGGGTATCCAGGCCTCAATGTCATATTTTGCGGCAGCTGGCACGCCCAATTCTCCAGAACACATTTTTAAAACCCTGTAAGGAATTTTTAAGCAGTCCATTAATTTCTCTTCTAAAGATAATAAAAATTCATGTTCCTTTCTTGATTTCTCTGGATGACAGAAGCTAAACATTTCAATTTTATCAAATTGATGAACCCTGAAAATTCCTTTTGTATCTTTACCATAAGAGCCCGCTTCTCTTCTAAAGCAAGTGGAAAAAGCTACGTACCTTTTTGGCAGTTCTTTCTCCTGAAGGATCTCGTCAGCGTGCATTGATCCAATAGATTGCTCTGAGGTTCCAATCAAATATAATTTATCTTTTGGCAGAAAATATGCTTCTTCTTCGTCAGTTTGTTCTAAATAACCCATACCTTGAGCCATTTCTGGTTTTAACATTACTGGCGGGACAATCGGAACGAAACCTTCCCTTGTTAAATTGTCAAAAGCCAAATCTATTAAAGCAAATTCAAGCAAAACTGCTTCTTTTTTTAGGAAACCAAATCTGGTACCAGAAATCTTAGCCGCTCTTTTGATATCAATTAAGTCTAATTTCTCAGCAATTTCCAAATAACTTTTAGGTTTAAAAGTGAATTTTGGTCTCTCTCCCGCTTCTTTTATAACAATATTGTCTTTTTCGTTTTTACCGACTGGGACATCATCTAATGGCAGATTTGGAATTTGAAGCACTAAATCATTAAATTCTTGCTTTATTTTATCTAAACTTGGTGCTATTCCTGCAATTTTAGCTTTAATTTTCCGAGCTTCTTCAATATTTTTTTTGCCAATTTTATTTTGTTCAGTTTTTAAGTTTTCTGTTTCTTTAATATGTTCTCTTCTTTTTTTATCCAACTCTAAAATCTGGTCAACAATTTCAGGGCTAACGCCTTTTTTCTTTAATCCTTCTTTAACTTTTTCTGGATTTTGACGAATTAATTTAATGTCTAACATATATTATATATTTTATGTTTCATGTTTTATGATTTCGGACGCATTGTTGGAAATAATATTACCTCCCGAAGCGAATGAGAATTAGTCAATAAAGCTACCAATCTATCAATTCCCATCCCAAAGCCAGCTGAAGGTGGCATACCATATTCTAAAGCCTCCACAAAATCAGGATCTTGTCTTTGGGCCTCTTGGAATCCTTCTTTGAAAAATTTCTCTTGTTCTTCAAATCTTCTTTTTTGTTCTATGGGATCATTAAGCTCTGAAAAGGCATTAATCAGTTCCCAGCCTCCAGTTACTAACTGGAAATTGGCTAATTTTTTGGGATTATTAAATAGTTGTTTAGCCAAAGGAAAAGTTCCTATGGGGTGATGAATAATAAAAGTTGGCTGCCAAATTT
>MHLV01000009.1:25105-27923 GCA_001819145.1 Candidatus Nealsonbacteria bacterium RBG_13_36_15
TTTATCTGCAATTTCTGCTTTCTGTTCTCCTTCTTCAACTTCAAGGCCCATTTTTTTAGCCTCTTTTTTAAGAGCTTCGCTATGTATTTCGTCTATATTAATTTTTGTATACTTTCTTAAAATTTGAGCAAATTCCAACCTTGGCCAAGGAGATTTAAAATTAATTATTTTATTCTCGTGCTTTATTTTTAGGATTTTGAAAGTATTTTTGAGGACGGATTCAAACATTTTTTCAGTTAATTTCATCAAGTCTTTATAATCAGCATAGGCCCAATAAAACTCCAGCATGGTAAAGTCTGGATTATGAGATTTATCCATTCCTTCATTTCTAAAACATTTACCAATCTCATAAATTTTTTCAAAGCCACCGACTATCAATCTTTTTAAATAAAGTTCGGGAGAAATTCTCAGATATAAATCAAGATTTAAAGCATTTAAGCGGGTTTTAAAGGGCTTAGCTTTAGCTCCTCCGTAAATTGGCTGTAAAATAGGCGTTTCCACTTCCAAAAATCCTTCATTTTCAAAAAATTCCCGGAGCGATTTAATAATTTTTGAGCGAAGCTCAAATTTTTCTTTAACTTCTTTATTGAAAATTAAATCTAAATATCTCTTTCTGTATCTCTCTTCAATGTCTTTTAGGCCATGCCATTTTTCAGGCAAAGGTAAAATGGTTTTTGTTAAGATCTTAAAATCTTTAGCTTCAATAGTTCTTTCTTCCTTCTTTGTTCTGAACAGAGTTCCCCTCGCCTCAATAAAATCGCCAATATCAAAATTATCTAAAAAGAATTTATAACCTCTTTCACCTAATTTATCTTTTCTTAAAAAAACTTGGATTTCACCTGTTCCGTCTTCAATATGGCAGAAAGTAGAACCGCCATGCTTTCTCAAGCTTCTAATCCTGCCAACTAAAACTATTTCCTTTTTTGAATGGGAAAGTGAAGTAAAGCTCTTCAAGCTATCTTTAATAGTATGACTTCTTTTAGTTTTTTCTGGATAAGCTAAAATTCCGGAGTTTCTAACCGTTTCTAATTTTCTTAAACGAGTTTTTTTAATATCGTCAATTTGAGCCATAATCTCCTTTTGAAATCCCTTTTTGGAACCCCTATTCTCCTATTTTAGCTAATTTTATTCGTGGGGTCAAAGCAAAACAAAAAAGCCCCGTAATATACGGGGCAGAGGCTCCCTTGGGTTAATAAACGACATGCTAATTTATTTCAATAGATTAAAAGGAAATTTGTTGGGGAAACATGTGCCAGATTGATCTGGATAACAAGGTTTTTTCATACTGCAGAAATAACCCTCGGGACACATTTCTCCCGTGAAGCTCCCACAAAATCCAAATAAAAAAGGCGGAATAATCACAATAATAATTCCCACAATTATAAAGAGTAATAATATTCCGATAGCTATAAGGATTACCTTTTTATTTATTTTCATATTTAATTCATTATTATTCTTATCTTGTGAAATACCAACTTAGAACTTCTTTTGCTACGGGTAGGGCTGTGACCATTTGCTCTGGGACATCTTCCAGCATTATTGTCAAAACTATTTCAGGGTCTTCATATGGCGCAAAAACTGTTACCCAGTTATGATAATGGTTTTCTTTTCCTGTTTCTGCTGTTCCGGTCTTAGCAGCAGCCTTTACGGGTAAACTGTTTAGAATAACAGAAGAACCATAAGTTACAGCATCTCTCATCCCATCCCTGACAATTTGAAGGTTTTTAGCGTCAATAAAATTTTCTCTGATTATTTCTGGTTTAATTTCTTCAAGCGTATTACCTTGAGAATCAACAATCCTCTGAACAGCTTTTGGTTTTAAAAGTTTGCCGTTATTAGCAATAGCAGAAAAACTGGCTGCTACTTGTAGGGGCGTGGCCCTAAGATAACCCTGTCCGATAGAAAGATGGTAGGTATTACCGTCATACCAGTTTTCCTGAATTTCTCTTTTCTTCCAAGCAGGATCTGGAATTAAACCTTCTTTTTCTCCGGGAAGATCAATCCCTGTTTTCTGGCCCCAGCCAAAAAGCTCCAAATACTTTTTTATTCTTGCCGGTCCCAGCCCTTCTTGGTCTTTATATCCTCCGCCGACAGTATAAAAGTAAACGTTACAGGAAACAGCAATTGCCTTTCTAATGTCAACCCAACCATGAGTGGTCCAGTCAAAATATTTATAACTTCTTTCAGGATCATATTGATGAGGTATTTCTATAAATCCTACATCATAGATTTGCTTTTCTGGATTAATTAACTTTTCCTGTAAAACGGCTGAGGCAATTAAGGGTTTTATAGTTGAACCCGTAGCATATTCTCCAGAAATTGCTCTATCAAAAAGGGGTTGCGAGGGATCAGTAAAAATTTCTTGCAAGGCCTTAGCATCTACTCCTTTGCTAAAAATATTATTATCAAAGCTTGGCAAGCTGACTAAAGCTAAAATTCCGCCGGTTTTTGGATTCATGGCTACCCCTACTCCAACTTTAGCCCCGCTATTTTTAATCATAGAGTTGAGCTCTTCTTCAATTTTTTTCTGTAAATCAGAATTTAACCAAAGAACTAAGCTATTTCCATCTTTTGGTTCTGAAACTATTTTTTTTGACTGTATTTCCCCTAAAGCATTTTTCTCAATTTCCTTTTTGCCTGGATTTCCCCGGAGAATGCTTTCGTAGGATTTTTCAAGCCCGACTTTACCAATATAATCTGAAATTGAATAGTCTGTTAGACTTTTCATTTCCTCTTTATTTATTTTTCCAACATAACCTATCAAATGGGCAAAACTTTCTCCAAAAATATAATCTCTTACCGTGTTCATTTCTACCCG
>MHLV01000010.1:0-1782 GCA_001819145.1 Candidatus Nealsonbacteria bacterium RBG_13_36_15
GAGAAAAGGAAGGGCTGGCCTATTATGTTAAAACCGCCTCAGAAAATAATCCTGATACTGGATATTTGGTAACCCAAAGCGGGGTAGATCATAAAAACGCAGAGAAAGCAATTAAATTAATTTTAAAAGAGTATAAATATTTAAAGAATAAAAAAGTGAACAAAAAAGAATTACAGAAAGCTAAAGATTACATAAAAGGAAATTCAATCTTGTCTTTAGAATCTTCTGATGCCCAAGCTAGTTTCTACGCCGGCCAGGAAATCTTAGAGGAAAAAATTTTAACCTTAAAAGAAAAATTAAAGAAAATTGATGAAGTAACAATTAAAGATATCCAGCTGGCTGCCCAGGAAATATTCCGGCCGCAAAATTTAAATTTAACTTTAATCGGGCCCTTCAAGGACAAAAATAAATTTAAAAATATTCTAAAAATATGAATGGAAACCGAATTTTAGATATATCCTGGGGAACAATTTTTAAAATAGCATTTATTGCCTTTCTCTTTTATATAATTTATCTTATTAGGGATGTTTTGATTCTTTCTATCTTTGCTTTGATTATCTCCATTTTATTGAATCCGCTGATTAATTTTCTTCAAAAAAAGAAGATTCCAAGGGTAATAGCAGTTATTTTTATTTATATCGCCATTTTCGGCTTAATAAGTTTATTAATCTATTCTCTCGCTTCTGTGTTTATCGTTGAAATTCAAAAATTTTCTCAGGTTTTTCCTGAATATTTTGAAAAAATATCTCCTCCCTTAAGAAGCTTAGGAGTCAAAGCTTTTGAAGATATAGAAAGTTTTATAGGGTTGATAAACAAATCGGCAGAGACAATGGCGGCCAGCTTTTTGGGAGCAATGGCAGCTATTTTCGGTGGCATTCTTTCTACTATTTATGTTATAACTATTGCTATTTTTATTTCTCTGGAGGAGAAAGGAGTGGAAAGATCACTGTCTCTTTTATTTCCTAAAAAATACGAATCTTATATTTTCAATCTTTGGGAAAGATGTCAACAAAAAGTTAGCGGTTGGTTCCTCAGTAGAATCTTAGCTAGTATTTTTGTCGGTGTGGTTTCTTATGTCGCCTTCGTAATTCTTAATATTAAATATCCTGTAACCTTAAGTTTACTGGCCGGAGCTTTGAACTTCATTCCTGTCATCGGTCCTCTTATTACCGGAATCATCATTTTTACAATTATCTCTTTGAGTAGCGCCCCAAAAGCAGTTTTTGCTATAGTTATCTTTACCCTGATACAACAGATTGAAAATAATATCTTGACTCCTCTCTTAGCCAAAAAATTTGTCAATCTTTCTCCTGTTATTATTTTAGTTTCTTTAGTTATCGGCGGGAAACTGCTCGGAGTTTTAGGGGCGATATTAGCCATTCCTTTGGCTGGAATTTTATCTGAATTTATAAAAGATTTTTTAACCGAAAGAAGAGAAGAAAAGCCGATAGTTCTATAAAAATTGTTCAATTGTTACATTGCTAAATGGCTAAATTGTATATTGTTTCAACTCCAATTGGCAACCTTGAAGACATATCCAAAAGAGCCCTCCGAACACTATCGGAGGTTGATTTAATTTTATGCGAGGACACCAGAGTAACTAAAAAATTACTTAATCATTATGGTATAAAAACTCAAACTTTAAGCTATCATCAGCATTCAAGGCTTAAGAAAGTTAATTATATAATTCAGCTATTGAAAGAAGGCAAGAATTTAGCTTTGGTGTCTGATGCCGGCACTCCTGGAATTTCGGATCCCGGAAATGAATTAATCAACTTAGCA
>MHLV01000010.1:2048-9196 GCA_001819145.1 Candidatus Nealsonbacteria bacterium RBG_13_36_15
CCGTCGCTTCTTCAACCATAGCCGTTAAATAATGCATTGCTTCTTCTGTATTCGTATTAGTTCTCAAGGCTATTGCAAGGATTCCTTCAAGCGGAGAATGAGGGAAGGGGAGCGTTTTTCCGTAAATATCCGGAGATCTTTCTATTAAAGATGTGGCCAAATTAAATTTTTCAGGATCAATCGGGTTTTCTATAGTTTTTCTTAGCATTTCTACCAAACAACGCATTAGGCCATTCATGTCGGTTTCCGAGGCCATTTTAAGTATTCTCTCGTGGTAATCGAGAATCGGTTTGTATTGAACAGCAGCAACAAACAAATTCCAAAACTCCTGTTCAAAGTCTGGTTTCCTTTCGTCTGCCATTGATGAGATACCTCCTTCAGATATTGTGTGCTAAAATCAAAATACAATTTCTCTTAGTTTATGTCAAGCCAAAAGGAAAAATTCTATATCACTACTGCCATTGATTATGTAAACGCTGATCCTCATTTGGGACATGCTTTGGAAAAAATTCAGGCAGATGTTATAGCCCGTTATCATCGGCTTTTGGGCAAGGATGTTTTCTTTTTGACCGGAACCGATGAACACGGAGTAAAAATTGTAAAAGCAGCAGAAGAAAAAAATAAAACTCCAGAAGAACTTGCCAGCCAAAATACTCAAAAATTTAAAGACCTATGTAAAGTTTTGAATATCTCCAATGACGATTTTATCAAAACATCAGACCAAAAAAAGCATTGGCCGTCGGTAAAGAAAATATGGGAGAAACTAAAAGCAAACGGCGATATTTATAAGAAAGAATATCAGGGCCTTTATTGCTCAGGTTGCGAAGCTTTTATCACTAAAAAGGATTTAAAAGATGGAAGATGCGTTATTCACCAAAAGGAGCCGGAAGCCATTGAGGAAGAAAATTATTTTTTTAAACTTTCAAGGTATTCAAAAGAAATCGAAAAAGCTATTCAGGAAGATAAGATTAAAATTATTCCAGAAACCCGAAAGAATGAGATATTAAATTTTATCGGTCGGGGCTTAAAGGATGTAAGTTTTTCCAGACCGAGAAAAGACCTGAAATGGGGCATTCCAGTGCCTGATGATGAAAGCCAGACTATTTATGTTTGGACAGATGCCTTAACCAACTATATCTCTGCTATTGGCTACGATAAAAATTCCATAAAATTTAAGAAATACTGGCCAGCTGATGTTCATTGTATTGGAAAAGATATTTTAAGGTTCCATGCTGCCATTTGGCCGGGAATTCTTTTGTCTGCCGGAATAGAATTACCTAAAAATATTTTCGTTCACGGTTTTATTTCAGTTGACGGCCAAAAAATGTCAAAAAGCTTGGGAAACGTAATTAATCCATTTGAATTGGTTAAAAAATATGGCACAGATCCCGTAAGATATTTTCTCTTAAGAGAAATTCCGCCTACCGAAGACGGCGATTTTACTTATGAGAAATTTGAGAAAAGATATAATGCTGATTTATCAAGTGGTCTTGGGAACCTGGTGGCTAGGACACTAACTCTTGCTGAAAAAATAGAAATAAATTCTTATGTTTCCAAAAGTATTAAACCAAAAATTGATGAGACTTGGCAGAATTATAGAAAGTTTTTAGACGAGCTCAAGTTTAACGAAGCCCTATCTTCAATTTGGGGACTAATTGGTTTTTGCGATAAATATATTGAAAAAGAAAAGCCCTGGGAAAATAAGGATCCAGAGGTTATAAAAGAATTATTGTCTGCCCTGTCTAATATTGCTTCTCTTTTACAGCCGTTTTTACCAGAAACTTCAGAAAAGATATTCCAGCAGCTTGGCACAGATCCAAAAAAGAAAGAAGAAAAATTTAAGCCCAAAAAAGGAAAACCTCTTTTTCCCAAATTTAGGTCTTGACCCCGTACCAACTTTACCACTGACCTTTCTTTGCGCAGTGCGTATGCCGAATAGGCATACTCCTTGTTGGGCGAAGCGCTGCGCCCCAAAATGGGATGTGGTTATTCGCCACTCGCGCTTCGCAGTGTTTTCAGAAGTAAAGTTAGTACGGGGTTGACAAAGGTTTTTGGAAAATGTTAAGAATGTAAAATATGAAGAGTTTCGCCGTAAATCTAACTATTATTCTAATTCTGGCTCCATAATGGTGCCTAGTTAGATTTGCGGCGAACAATAGTGAATCTGGCTAGGCAAGCCAGATTTTTTAGTTCTTTAATTAGTTCTTTAAAAGGAGAAGGAGGGACGAGGAATGTCTAGAGATACCCGACAAACGGTAAAGCAAAGATCAGCAAAGGAGGAAGCGGTGGAAATGCCACAGCTTACACTAGAAAGTTGGGGTTTGTCGTCTTCTCGGAACGGAAGAAATAATGATGCCCTATTTGTTGCTTCTTTGAGAGTTAGGGCTGGAGAAAACATAATTGAGGAAGCAGCCGAAGGGAAATCGCTTGTCGAAACGTTGGTTAAAGTGCTTGAAAAGATCGTAAAGACATTTTATCCAGAGGTTAAAAGACTAACTGTGATTTACTATCATATTTATGATGGCGAACGAGCGGCGTCTGCCGCCGTAAAATTAGCGATAGAAGATCAAAGAGGAATTAGAAACGATACGTCAGAAGCCATTTCTTTCAATGTTGTTGACGCAACCTGGCAAACCATAACGCGCAATCTTTCTGTTCTACTACAAAGAGAGGCAAGCTAAATGGAGGGGACGACGACGGAAAAAACACCATTGGAGAAACTGTTAAAGAGACTTAGAGCTTACTTTAAAGAGGAAAGATCACTTATAATACACCTTTCGAGCGATCATACTCCTTCAGAAAAAAAGAGAAGGCAGGGGGCTCGCTTAAGAAGACTGCAAACAGAGCTTATGCCTGAACTTTTTGATGAGATTCGAACCGAAATAAAGGCAAAGAGATCATAATTGATTTTGGGCATTTCAAAAGGCAGGAGCTTTCCTGCTCTTTTTGTTTTTGAGATAATAATGATAAGATTATATATTATGTTAATTGATTCTCACGCTCATTTAAATTTCAGCGCTTTTAAGGATGATGTTGGTAAAGTAATAAAGCGAACTTTGGATAATAACATTTGGGTGATAAATGTCGGTTCCCAATACTCAACCAGCAAAAGGGCAGTTGAAATTGCCCAGGAATACGAGAAGGGCGTTTATGCCGCTATTGGCCTTCATCCAATGCATTTGGAAGAAAGAAAGGTTGACCATTCAGAGGTTGATTCTCAGGCCGTTTTTAAAACTCGGGCAGAAGAATTTGATTATGAAAAATATAGAGAGTTGGCCCAAAATCCAAAAGTAGTAGCTATTGGAGAGATTGGTTTGGACTATTATTATAAGCCAAAAACAAAAAAGAAGCTGGAAGAATTCAAAGAAAAACAGAAAGAAACTTTCTTAAAACAGTTAAACTTGGCTCAAGAATTAAATTTGCCGGTAATTTTACATTGTCGAATGGCCCACGGCGACCTGATAGAAACTCTTAATGTAATAATGAAACAACTTAACAATGAAACAATAAACGGAGTTATTCATTGTTTTACTGGCGATGAGGCGCAAGCAAATAAATATTTAGAATTGGGTTTTTACTTTGGATTCAACGGTTTAATTTTTAAAAAAATAGAAGGTGCGCCCGATTGGCAGGAAATAATAAAAAAACTACCCTTGAAAAAAATTCTAATAGAAACTGATGCGCCATATTTAACACCGCCACAAAAAGAAGGCCAAAGAAACGAACCTATTTATGTAAAATATGTTGCTCAAAAAATCGCAGAACTTAAAAATACAACTCTTGAAGAGGTAGCTAAAATTACCACCCAAAACGCTAGAGAACTTTTTAAAATCTAAAATAAACATTGTTGGCGTAGATAGAAATGTTAACCTTTAAAAGATTAGTCAAATTAATTTTGTTGGTTAGTATAGCTTTCTTTATTTATTCCTATATCCACAAAAACGATCTTCCACGGCAAGAAGAAATAATCAATAAAATGTATCAAGAACCCGTCCAGACAGAGACAGAAATAAAGCAATTCCAGGTACAAAAAAAGGAATTTACTTACTCTATTACCCCGAAATATAATTATGAACTCTACGGATTAGTCGTTTCTCATTACGACAGCGAAAACTGGTTTGACTTTTGGCACAAAGAAGACCCTTTTAATACAAAAGATATTTGCGTTTTGTGGGGGGATAACATTAAGACAGGCGTTTATCAAAAAATGAAATTTGGTCACGGAGAATTTACCTGCTACTTTGATTTTAGAAGAGGCATAGATTCTTCTTGGTATCAAAAATTTTCTTCTGCCCAAGGGTCAAATAATCACCTTTTGCCAAAAGACGATGAGGTTTATAAAGCAATAAAGAAAGCAACCACTGGAGATCAAATATATTTAAAGGGATATCTTGTGGATTATTCTATTAAATCTCCTCGTGGTCAAAGTGGAACAAGGGTCACTAGTACAATTAGAACGGATACTGATTGCGAAGTAATTTATACCACTGATTTCCAGATTCTGAAGAAAGGAAATACTGTTTATCAATTAATTAACCAGATTTCAAAATATCTAATAATTATTTGTATTTCTATCTTAACAATATTTTTCTTTAAATTCTGAAAGAATTATTTAATACTAGATACGATGAACCAGCTTGAGAAGGCTGATTTTTTGTGTTAAATTAAATAATCCATGGAAGCCTATAATCCAGTTAAAATAGAAAAAAAATGGCAGGAGACGTGGGAAAAGGAAGGATCTTTTAAGGCCGAAGATTTTTCTAAAAAGCCGAAAAAATACATTTTAATTGAATTCCCTTATCCTTCAGGAGACGGTCTTCATGTCGGTCATGCAAGATCTTATTCTGCTTTAGATGCTATAGTTCGTAAGAAAAGGATGGAAGGATACAATATTTTATTTCCCATTGGCTGGGATGCTTTTGGCCTGCCAACCGAAAACTATGCCATTAAAACCGGAATACATCCTCAAAAAGCTACCGAAGAAAACATAGCTGTTTTCAAAAGGCAGCTTAAAAGCTTGGGGCTGTCTTTTGACTGGTCAAGAGAAATTAATACTACTGATCCCAAGTACTATAAATGGACCCAATGGATTTTTCTTAAACTTTTTAAAGAAGGACTGGCCTATCAGACTGAAATTCCTATTAATTGGTGTCCTTCTTGTAAAATCGGCTTAGCCAACGAGGAAGTAGTTGGCGGCGCATGTGAGCGTTGCGAAACACCAGTTGGAAAGAAAACATTAAAACAATGGATGCTTAAAATTACAGCTTATGCCGATAGATTGATCGAGGATTTAGAAAAAGTTGATTATTTAGAAAAAATTAAAGCCCAACAGAAAGAATGGATTGGTAAAAGCTATGGCACAGAAGCTGATTTTAAGGTTGTATGGTCCAATGAGATAATAAAAGTATTTACTACAAGGATTGATACGATTTTTGGGGTAACAGCTTTAGTTTTAGCGCCAGAACATCCTTTAGTTGAAAAATTAACTACAGAAGAAAACAAAGAAAATTTAGAAAGATATATTAAAGAGTCTCGAAAGAAGAGCGATTTTGAAAGAGAAAAATTGGAAAAAGAAAAAACCGGAGTTTTTACCGGTTCTTATTGCTTTAATCCCTGCAACAACGAAAAAGTGCCAATTTGGGTGGCAGATTTTGTTATTGCTACCTACGGCGGTGGGGCAGTAATGGTGGTTCCTGCTCACGACTACAGAGATTATGATTTTGCCAAAAAATACGGATTAGAAATTAGAGAGGTTGTTTCAGGGGGTGACACTTTAAAAGGTGCCTTTGTTGAGTATGGGAATCTGGTAAACTCCGGACAATTTAACGGTTTATCGTCTGAAAAAGCGATCGAGAAAATAGCTGCTTGGTTGGAAAAAAGGAAACTCGGCAAAAAAAAGATTCAGTATAAACTAAGAGATTGGGTTTTTTCAAGGCAGCATTACTGGGGAGAACCAATTCCCATTATTCATTGTTCAGAATGCGGCGCAGTGCCAGTTCCGGAAAAAGATTTACCCGTAGAGCTTCCCTATGTTGAAAAGTATCAGCCGACCGGTACCGGCGAGTCGCCTTTGGCCAATATTACAAATTGGGTAGATGTTAAATGTCCGAAATGCGGTGGCAAGGGAAAAAGAGAAACAGATACCATGCCGAATTGGGCAGGATCTAATTGGTATTATATGCGTTATGTTGATCCCGAAAACGATAATACTTTGGCCGATTCCAAAAAATTGAAATACTGGCTTCCCGTTGATTGGTATAATGGCGGGATGGAACACACTACCTTACACTTATTATATTCCCGTTTTATTTATAAGTTTCTTTATGATATTAAAGTTGCTCCTTCGGCAGAACCTTACCAGAGAAGAACGTCTCACGGCATAGTTTTGGCTGAAGATGGCAGGAAAATGTCAAAATCTTTTGGCAATGTTATCAATCCCGATAATATCGTTAGAGATTTTGGAGCAGACACCTTAAGGGTTTATGAAATGTTTATGGGGCCATTTGACCAGGCTATTGCCTGGAACACACAGGGAGTAAAAGGGGTTTTTAGATTTTTGGGAAGAGCTTGGAATTTTGTTTTAGATTGTTCAAAAAATAAAAAGAGCAATAAGGAAATTCAGAAAGCACTTCATAAGCTAAACAAAAAAATAGACGAAAATTTGGAAGCAACGAAATTTAATACTACAATCGCAGCTTTTATGGAATTTGTGAATTTAGGGCTAGAAAGTAGAAGCGAAGTGGGCCGGGATATTGTTGAAAAATTTCTAATTTTACTTTCTCCTTTCGCTCCCCACATTTCAGAAGAACTTTGGTTGCAACTGGGAAACTCAAAAAGTATTTTTGAAGAAGAATGGTCCAAACCAGACCCCAAGCTTCTCAAAGAAGAAGTTATAACAATGATTGTCCAGATAAACGGAAAAGTTCGCGATAAAATAGAGGTTGAAGCTGATATTTCAGAAGAAAAAGCCAAAGAATTAGCGTTCTCTCAAGAAAAAGTGAAAAAATGGACAGAGGGAAAAGAAATTAAAAAAGTAATCTTTGTTCCCGGTAGATTAATTAATATCGTGATCTAAAGGGTCCGAACCAGAGCACAAAATATTTAGTTTTGTGCTCGGCCGAGCACTAGAATTTTTTTAGTGCTCTGGT
>MHLV01000011.1:0-2387 GCA_001819145.1 Candidatus Nealsonbacteria bacterium RBG_13_36_15
TTCTAATGATGGTAATTATGGCAACGTAGACTGTTCTACAGGAGATATTAATATTCAAACCCTTTGTAACGATATTATTTCTCAAGGAGGCAAAAAACCGTGGCCGCCGCCCTCAGGGGGACCTGGCGTGTATTTTGTGGTAAACATACCTGACTCCAATCGTTATTGCGCTATGGTTATATTGAATTCAGGGAAATATTGGTGTGTAGATAGCGAATTTAGATCTATGGAGATTCAGCTTCAGGGCGTTGTGGATTGTGAGGGTTTCGTAGTCTGCAAACATTAGCTTTAAAAAAGAAAAAATAAAAAAATGCAAAAAAACATCTTATTTTTTAAAGATATTCGCTATGGCGACTTGCTTTCTGTCGGGGGAAAGAACGCCTCTTTAGGCGAGATGTATTCCCAATTAACCAAAAAGGGAGTTAATATTCCAGATGGCTTTGCTATAACCACCAAAGCTTACTGGTATTTCTTGAAAGCAAATAAAATAGACAAAACCCTAAAAGATATCTTTCGTAACTTTAACGTAAAAAGCATCAAGAATCTTCAAGCAACAGGAAAAAAAGCTCGCAGCATTATCAAAAGAGCGAAATTTCCAAAAGATCTTGAAAAGGAGATAATCCAGGCCTACAGAAAATTAGAAAAAAAATACGGCAAAAACTGCGAAGTAGCAGTAAGATCTTCGGGAGTAGCTGAAGATATGCCGGATGCTTCTTTTGCCGGCCAATTTGAAACTTTTTTAAACATTAGAGGAAGAGAAAACTTGTTAAAATCCCTTAAAGATTGTTTTGCTTCCAGTTTCAATGACAGAGTTATTGCTTACAGGGAAGAAAAAAGTTTTTCCCAGCTAAATTTCGCTTTATCTGTCGGCATTCAAAAGATGGCTAGATCCGATAAGGCTTCAGCTGGCATAATGTTTACTTTAGATACTGAGACCGGATTTCCAAAAGTTATTTTAATTAATGCGATTTGGGGAGTGGGCGAGATGATTGTTCAGGGAAAAATTACTCCGGATGAATTTTTTGTTTTCAAACCAACCTTAAAACAAGGCTACAGGCCGATCATTATTAAAAAGCTGGGAAGAAAAAATAAAAAGCTAATTTTTGCCAAGCAAAGCGGGCTAAAAGAAGTGAACGTTCCCAAACCTGATCAGAAAAAATTTGCCCTAACAGAAAAAGAAGTTTTAACTTTAGCTCGCTGGGCAACAATAATTGAAGATCACTATTCAAAATTAAGAAAAAGATGGATGCCCCAGGACATTGAATGGGCAAAAGACGGTAAATTAAATCAGTTATTTATTACTCAATCGCGTCCGGAAACAATCCACGCTCCAAAAGGAGGGAGGGTTTACGAAGAATATAAGCTAAAAACAATTAAGAAGCCTATTTTAACGGGAATTGCTGTTGGAAATAAAATCGGCCAGGGCAAAACGAAGGTGATCCCCGATGTTTCAAAAATTCATCTTTTTAAAAAAGGCGAAGTTTTAATAACCAAAATGACAGATCCAGATTGGATGCCAATTATGAGAATAGCTTCGGCCATTGTTACAAATGAGGGTTCAAAAACTTGTCATGCAGCTATCGTATCAAGGGAGCTGGGAGTTCCTTGTGTTGTTGGGACAGAAAAAGCTACACAGGTTTTAACAACCGGTAAAGAAATCACAGTTGATTGTACTTCGGGGCTTGAAGGCAGAATCTTCTCTGGCAAAATTCCTTTTCAAGTTAAAAGATATAATTTAAGAAAGATTCCAAAACTTAAGACAAAAATTATGATGAATCTTGGGACGCCAGATATTGCTTTTAAAGCTTCTTTTTTACCAAATGAAGGCGTAGGATTAGCCAGAATAGAATTCATTTTAGCTGATAAAATTAAAATTCATCCCTTGGCTTTGTATCATTTCGGGAAATTAAAGGATAAAAAAATTAAAAGAAAAATTGAGGAAATTACTTTTTTATACAAAGATAAAAAAGACTATTTTATTGAGAAATTAGCAGAGGGCATTGCTCAAATATCCTCCGCCGTTTTCCCAAAGCCAATAATCGTTAGATTGTCTGATTTTAAAACAAATGAATATCGCGAATTAATTGGCGGGGAATTATTTGAGCCAAAGGAAGCAAACCCAATGTTAGGCTGGCGAGGAGCTTCAAGGTATTATGACGAGAAATTTAGACCCGCCTTTCAAATGGAATGCCAAGCGATAAAAAGAGCAAGGGAAAAATTTGGTCTCAAGAATATCTGGGTAATGGTGCCTTTTTGTAGAACAGTTGAGGAGGGCCAGAAAGTTCTAAGTTTGATGGCAAAAAATGGATTAAAAAAAGGAAAGGACAGTTTAAAAGTTATTGTAATGTGCGAAATACCATCTAATGTCATTTTAGCTGATAAATTTC
>MHLV01000011.1:2397-5068 GCA_001819145.1 Candidatus Nealsonbacteria bacterium RBG_13_36_15
TGACGGTATGAGCATTGGTTCAAATGATCTAACCCAGCTTACACTGGGATTAGATAGAGATTCAGGTATTGTGGCTCATGTGGGAGACGAAAGAAATGAGGCGGTCAAAAAATTAATCAAAGAGATAATTCAGAAATGTAAAAAAAGGAAAAAATACATAGGAATTTGCGGTGAAGCGCCAAGCACTTTCCCGGAATTTGCTGAATTTCTGGTAGAAGAGGGGATTGAATCAATGTCTTTAAACCCTGATACAGTTATTCCTACTACCATAAAAATCGCCAAAAAAGAAAAACAATTAAAAGGTCGATGAAACCTTTAATTTATAATTTAATTATGTTAATATAAAATAACATGGCAAAAATTACTTTATCTATAATTAAAGCGGATATTGGGAGCATTGGCGGACATATAAAGCCCAGCCAAAAATTGTTTGAGGCCGTTGAAAGCCACATTAAAAATAAAGGCAAAGGGTTGCTTATTGATTATTATATTGGATTTACCGGCGATGATGTGGCGATTTTAAGTACCCACCAAAAAGGCGTTTTAGCAGAGCCAATTCACAGGCTTTGTTGGGATGCGCTCATTGTCGGAACTAATGTAGCTAAAAGCCAGGGCCTTTACGGGGCTGGCCAGGATTTGTTAAAAGATACTTTTTCCGGAAATGTTAAGGGAATGGGGCCGGCAATTGCTGAAATGGAAATTGACGAAAGACCGGCAGAACCATTTTTATTTTTTGCTGCCGACAAAACTGACCCTGGTGCTTATAATTTGCCTTTGTACCTATCTTTTACCGATCCAATGCATAATGCCGGCTTAATGCTGTCACCCGAGATAAAGAAGGGCTTTAAATTTGTTATTATGGATGTTAACTATACAGAAGCTGACAAAATTATTGAATTAAATTCCCCAGAAGAAACCTATGATATTGCAGCCCTTTTGAGGGATCCTGAAAGATTTGTGGTAGAGTCAGTTTGGTCGCGAGCGACGGGAGAACAAGCGGCAGTTGTTAGCACAACCAGGCTCCACAATATCGCCGGAAAATACGTCGGTAAAGATGACCCCGTAATGTTGGTTAGAACGCAGAAAGATTTCCCAGCCACTGGCGAGATTCTTTCGCCGTACGCCATAGCTCCTTATGTAGCAGGCTTTATGAGGGGTTCCCATGCGGGCCCATTAATGCCGGTAAAGAAAAATTCTTCAATTTCCTTTTTTGACGGGCCGCCAGTAGTTTCCTGCTTGGCATTTTGCGTAAAAAATGGTAAGTTAACTGAGCCAGCCGATGCTTTTGACCAGCCCTTCTGGGACTATATCAGAAATAAAGCCTCTCAAAAGGCTGAGGAAATAAGAAGGCAGGGATTTTATGGACAAGCGATGTTGCCATTTACTGAATTAGAATATACTGGCATTATGGAAACTCTAAACGAATTAGAGAAAAGGTTTAAGGTTAGAAAAAAATAGTTACGATACTATCTAATTCATAGTTAGTGCCGTCCATTATAATGAAAAAGATTTTATTTTTAATTATTTTAATAGTCATTCTATTTATTTTGATTATCGGTTTTTTGGTTTGGAAGAGTTATAAAGTTAAAAAAGAAGAGATGAATGTTACTACCTATCAGACAGAATATCTAGAAGGAGAAAATCCGAAGATAAGAGTAGAAAATAATTCAAAAGAAAGGATCTGTTTTTCTTCTTGCTACCCTTACTACCTAGAAAGCAATAATGGCGGGTTTAAGTCTTATAAATATGGAAATTGTTCAGAAGACGATATAGCCGAAATTTGTATTGAACCTGGCCAAGCAAAAGCTTTTGAACTTATTTTAGATAAAATAAAAACAGAAAAAGGAGTTCATCGAATTGCTGTTCCGGCCTGTATTAATTGTGCCCTGCAAAAAAACTTTAAAGAAGATAAATTCTTTTATTCTAACGAATTTATCATTAAGTAAAATGGCAAAAATTATACAGGAAAGAGAAAAATGCATAGGCTGTGGTTCTTGTGTTGCTTTATGTCCAAAATTTTGGGAGATGGGAGAGGACGGGAAAAGCAGCCTAAAAGGAGGGAAACAAAACTCTGAAGGCAATTGTGAGCTTGAGACGAAAGAGATAGGATGTAACCAGGAAGCTGCTGACAGCTGTCCTGTTCAAATTATCCAAGTTATCAAAGAATAGGATGTTAACACTTTCGGCAAGAATTCGTCAAATTACTGGCGGAAAAACAAAAATCCTTAGCAAAAGGGGTCTTTTGGTTGCTGTGGTTTACGGACCGAAACTAAAAACCACCTCTTTAGAGGTTGATTTAAAAGAATTTAAAAAAATATATCAGGAAGCAGGAGAAAGCTCTTTAATCACACTAAAATTACCGGAAATAAAAAAAGAATATCCAGTTTTAATTCATGAAATCCAAAAAGATCCGCTTTCAAATGAGCCAATTCATATTGATTTTTACCAAGTATCGTTGACTAAAGAAGTTGAGGCTGAAGTGCCCCTAATTTTTGAAGGAGAAGCTGAAGCGGTTAAGGGATTGGGCGGGACTTTAGTCAAGAATTTTTCAGAATTAAAAGTGAAAGCTTTGCCCCAAAATCTTCCTAAGGAGATTAAGGTTTCAACCGAAAACTTAAAAACATTTGAAGATAAAATTTTAATTAAGGATTTAAGGCTACCGAAAGAAATA
>MHLV01000012.1:0-4959 GCA_001819145.1 Candidatus Nealsonbacteria bacterium RBG_13_36_15
GGTGTTTTTTGAACCAAGTTATTTGACGCTTTGCAAAATGTTCAATTTCTTTTTCTAATCTTTCTAACATTTGCTGATAAACCATTTTTTTTTGTAAATATAAAGCTATATATCTATATTCTAAGCCAAATTCTTCTAGTCTTTTCCAGGAAAGTCCACTTCTTTTAAGTTTTTTAACTTCAGCTATCATTCCTTGTTTCAACCTTTTTAAAATTCGTTTTTTAATCAATTTTTTTATTTCTTGAGAAGATTTTCTAATGCCAATAATTAAAACATTGAACTGAGGAGATTTTTTTGATAATGGAGGCACCGGCTTTTTGGTTTTGATTAAAATTTCTAAAGCCCTGATTAATCTTCTTTTGTTTTTCTTATCAATATTTCTGGCTCTCTTTGGGTCTATATTCTTTAACAATAAAAAAAGCTTTTTTGTTTCTTTTTTATCTAATTTTTTCCTTAATTTCCAATCGGGTCTTACCTTAGGTATTGAAATTTGATCAATAATAGCCTGAATATAAAATCCTGTTCCGCCGACCAAAAAGGGAACCCCCCCTTTTTTTAATATTTTTTTGATGGTATTTTGAGCTAATTTTTGATATTGAACAACTGTAAATCTTTTTTTTGGATGAACAACGTTCAAAAGATAATGGGGGATGCCATTCATTTCTTTTTTAGTTATTTTTCCTGTTCCAATATCCATTCCTTTATAAACTTGCCTTGAATCGGCCGAAATGATTTCTCCCCCAAATTTCTTAGCCAATTTAACTGCCAAATCACTTTTTCCAGATGCTGTCGGTCCTAAAATAACTATTAATTTATCTTTCATATTATTTCTCCTTTTAAGCCCCAAGGAAGGGTAACGGCAACTTTTATTTTAACGAAATTACCAACCAAATTTTCTGAGCCCTTAAATTTTGTTGTTTTAAACTCTCTTGTTTTTCCAATCAAAAAATCGTTTTTCTGTTCGCTAGCTAAAACTTCAACTGCTTTTCCAAGCCATTGTTTATTCTTTTCCAAAGCCGTCTTTTTTAAAATATCAGATAAAACTTTCCATCTTCTCTCTTTCTCTTGATGGGAAATATTATCTTTTAGATTAGCAGCTTTTGTTCCTGCCCTCGGAGAATATTGGGCAATGTAGGCCATATCAAATTTAATCTCTTTAAAAAGTTCAGCTGTATTTTGGAATTGTCTTTCAGTTTCACCGGGAAACCCAACAATAGCGTCAGTAGATAAAGTGATATTAGGAATTCTTTCCCGTATTTTTCTAATTATTTTTTTATATCTCTTTGTCGTATAGGGCCGGTTCATTTTCTTTAAAATTCCGTTATCACCAGATTGAACCGGTAAATTTAGATATTCAGTCACTTTTTTACAGCTGGCCATAACGTCAATTAATTCTTCTGAAAAATCTTTTGGATGAGAAGAAGTAAATCTAATCCAAAAATTACCCTTAACATTATTTACTTCTTTTAAAAGTTTCGGGAAATTAATTTCTCCAAATTTATAGCTGTTTACATTTTGGCCTAAAAGCCAGATTTCTTTATAACCTCGCTTGGCTAAATTTTCTACTTCACATAAAATTTCTTGGGTTTTTCTTGAAGTTTCGTGGCCCCGAGTATAAGGGACAACGCAAAAAGTACAAAAGTTATTACAACCAGTCATTATTGGAATGAAAGCCGTGAAATCAGTGGAATATTTTGGTTGAATCTTGAGATAATTTTTATTTTTTGGCTTATAGTCTGAAGCTTGGAGAAAATTAGGTAATTCCGGTAAATCATTAATATCTAAAATTAAGTCAAATTTTTCGGAAATTTTTTTTTTATCTTTTTTTAAAACACAGCCCGTTAACACAGTTTTTAATTTATGATTTTTGGCTTTAAGCTCTTTAAATTTTGGCGTAAGGCCATGTATCCTATCAATGGCTGATTGCCTAACAGAGCAAGCATTAACCAGAATTAAATCGGCTTCAGGTAAATTAACCGAAGGTTGATACCCGCTATCTTCTAAAACGGCAGCAATCCTTTCGCTATCCGAGCGGTTCATTTGACACCCGAAGGTAATAATCCAATATTTTTTCATATTTTTTTATTCATCCTTGCCCCGTACTATCCTGAGCGACAGCGAAGGATTGGTATCGGGGTGGCAACCATAAGTGATAATATGATATTTCATACCGATTATTTTATCAAATTTTTATGATAAATTCAATTCAAAAACCCCGCTTTCGGCGGGGTTTTATGATTAATGGATTTCTTCTTTTTTTTCTTTTAAAAAATATCTCCACTGTTCTAAAAATTCGGTAAAAGATTTGAAAGGAAGCTCAATGAAGATATTGAAAATAACCATTAAAACATTGAATCTTTCCCATTGTGAAGATAGCCATCTTCCGACTAGAACAAACGGGAGAGTTAAGAAGTCAAAAAACGAAGTTATCATTGTTTCTTTTTCTTCTTCAACTCTAAGCTCTTTAGACCTATGCCTGACTCTTGTCCCGGCAAAGAGAATTAAGGATAAGAAAATAATAAATATTATAATTGATAAAATTCCAAATTCTAATTTTTGGAGTCCCCAAACGATAATTCCAAAAGAAACAATAAAGCTGAAAAGATAGAAGGCAAACAAGACACTCTCCATAATTGGTCCTCTTTTGGGAGGAAGTTTTACTGGATAGATATCTTTTTGTTCATTTTCATAAACAATCTTCATGACTTCTAATATTACTCTTTGGAGATTTTCTTTGGATGGCGGTCGGATAGTTAAGACCATCAGAAACATAAGCAGGGGCGGAATAAAAATATTTAGGGCTAAAGTTAAATAGCTGAACTGATGGGTTATATATTTGTCAAAAGGGATCTCAATTAATAGAGATACAAGAATTTTAGTAATAAAAATAGAGATAACGCCGTAAATGGCAGCTCGTAAAAGTTTTGCTTTTAGTTTAACGAGCCTTTTGCCATAAGCTTCTTTGATTAAAGCTTCTAAAGATTCTGGTTTGAATATTCGTTCTTTTGCAGCCATTGGATCTTGGGATAAAATATCTCCTAAAATTAAATAAGGCGTACCATATCTTTTGCAAACCCGATAGAATCCTTCAGCCAACCTTTTTCTTAAGTTTTTTCTGATTTTCTTCCAGATCGAATAAATATTTCTGGTTATTTCTTCTAATTGTTCGCGAGAAAGATTCTGCCACTGGGGATAATAAAACTTTAAAAGGTGGTAACTGATAATTAGATGGTCTAAATTAAAAAGTGTTTTCTGAACCGCGATATAAATTTGTTTTCTTTTTTCTTCTTCTGATATTCCTTTAAACACAAAAATTCCTTGTTTTACCTCTATTTTTTCTACCATCGATTCAGTCATATAATCAATTAAAGCTCTTTCTTTTCTCGGGGGGTCAAGAACTTCTTCAATTTCGCAGGCGGCAATTCCCAAAAGCCATTCAAAAAGACGGTTTTTTGTTTTTTCCTTACGGGGAGGAGGAGCATTCTTCATTATAGAAATATATTTTTGAATTAATCTTTGGACAGCTTGGACTCTTGTTTCTTCTATACTATCATTTGGAAAATGTCCACCCCTAATTAGTTCTAAAACTAAAGGCTTGGCAATATTTTCTCCGTCTTCCATTAAGAAAAATCTTCTCTTTAACATTCTTTCGATGGCCGTTTTTCTCAAGAGATGTTCTTCTTTCCACTCAATAACCCCTCTTATTTTTTCGTAAAAAGCAGCTACCGAAGCTGCCACTTCGTCAACATGCAAAACAGCCACACCCTCTTTTTTTTCTAAAGACTGATGCCAATTTTTGTATCCTTGGATAAGTTTTTGAGTTTTTTGAGATATTTCCGGCACGGAATTAAGAAAATTAATCTCTGTTTTTATCTTTTTTTATTCCTTTCTCTTAATTTTTTCTCCGGTCTTTTTTATAAAATTTTCTAATTTTACAATACCTATATCTCCTTTGCCTCTTTCCCTGATCCTTACTGAATTTGATTGCTTTTCTTTATCGCCAACGACCAGCAAATAAGGAATTTTTTGGATCTCTCCCTCCCTGATTTTTTTTGAGACAGTTTCAGCTGTCTCTTTAACTTCGTATCTAAAGCCTGATGCCTCAAGTTTTTCACCAATTTCTCTTGCATATTTTCTATGGCCAGAACCTACCGGAATTATCCAGAATTGGATAGGGGATATCCATAACGGAAAAGCTCCTGCATAATGCTCAATTAAAATACCAACAAACCTTTCTATAGATCCAAGAAGCGCCCTGTGGATCATAAAAGGTCTTTTTTTCTTGCCTTTTTCATCTATATAATTAATATTGAACCTATCTGGTAAGTTAAAATCAAGCTGGATTGTTGTACACTGCCAGGGTCTAGAAAGTGAATCTTTTATTTTAATATCAATTTTCGGCCCGTAAAAAACACCTTCTCCCGGATCTATTTGGTATCTTAGTTTTACTTTTTCTAAAGCATATTTTAAGCTTTTAGTTGCCTTTTCCCAGTTTTTTAATTCTCCGGCATATTTTTCAGGGCGAGTAGATAAATAAATGTCATAATCTTTAAAGCCAAAATCTTTCAAGATCTCCAGGGTTAATTTTAAAACAGAAACAAGCTCAGTCTCCAATTGCTCTGGCGTGCAGAAAATATGGGCATCATCTTGAGTAAAGCCTCTGACCCTGGCTAATCCGTGCAATACTCCCGATTTTTCATAGCGATAAACTATTCCCAATTCTGTGTATCTTAAAGGTAAATTTTTGTAGCTTCTGATGCTGTTTTTATAAATTGCAATGTGAAAAGGACAGTTCATCGGCTTTATTTGATAGTCATCTTTCTCCTCTTTTGCTATTTCTGAAAGGTGCATTTTCGGAAACATATTTTCTTTGTAAAAATCAGTATGGCCGGAAGTTTTCCAGAGATTCAACTTGGCAATGTGAGGAGTGGAAACAAGCTGATAGCCGTCCTCTAAATA
>MHLV01000012.1:4991-5095 GCA_001819145.1 Candidatus Nealsonbacteria bacterium RBG_13_36_15
TTCAGATCCCCGCCAATAGGCCCCGGCAATTTTTGTTAATCTAAAAGAATCTGGGATTTCTTTTGTTGACTTTACATGGGGGCCCTTGCAAAGATCTAGAAAAT
>MHLV01000013.1:0-13438 GCA_001819145.1 Candidatus Nealsonbacteria bacterium RBG_13_36_15
AAGAAAAATTCCACCCCCCAGCTTCGGGCTAACTACTTATTGTAACAGATAATTAAATTTATGTCAAGGTCAAATGGAAAAACAGCGTTGGGCCAATCGCCTCTCCGAAGAAAGACTACTGAAGAGGATAAAATTTTAGATTTAACGCTAAGGCCGAAAAATTGGGAAGAATATATTGGACAGGCAAAAGTAAAAAGAAATTTAGGGATAATCATTGGGGCTGCAAAAAAAAGAAATGAAAGCCCTGAACATCTTTTGTTTTACGGAGCCTCAGGACTGGGCAAAACCACCATTTCTTATCTTATCGCCAAGGAATTAGGGATGAATATCAAAGTTACCTCTGGGCCAGCTATTGAAAAAGCCGGCGATTTAGCTGCCATTCTAACCAATCTTTCAGATGGCGATGTTCTATTTTTGGACGAATGCCACAGAATTAATAAAGTTTGCGAAGAATATTTATATCCCGCCATGGAAGAATTTAAATTAAATCTAATTATGGGGAAAGGACCTCTGGCCAGAACTATGGAGCTAAAACTTCCCCGTTTTACTCTAGTGGGCGCTACAACCAGAATTGCTCTTTTGTCCTCTCCTTTAAGGTCTCGCTTTGGCGCCACTTTCCAGTTAAATTTTTATGAACTTGAGGATATTGAAAAAATCATTCAAAGATCAAGTCAGGTTTTAGGACTAGAAACCGAACCAGAAGCTATAAAAATTATCGCCCAACGCTCAAGATTTACCCCAAGGGTGGCTAATAGGCTTTTAAAAAGGGTAAGGGATTTTGCCCAAATGGAGGGTGAAGGAATAATAACCAAAAAAATAGCTGAATCTGCTTTAGAATTTTTAGAAATTGACGAAAAGGGCTTAGAGTCCGGCGACAAAAGAATTTTAGAAGTAATTGTTAAAAAATTTGATGGGGGACCAGTCGGCCTGCAAGCTTTAGCTGCAGCAACCTCAGAAGAAGAAGATACAATTTTAGATATTTACGAACCTTATTTAATGCAATTGGGTTTTATTGAAAGAACTCCCCGTGGCAGAATTACCACCAAAATCGCCTATCAACACCTGGGGATTAAATATAAGGTAAATCAAACTCTACTTTAAGTAAAAATAATAAAGTTTTGTTACAAAAATCGCTAAAATAGCGATTTTTATTTTAAAATAGCTCCATCTGCCCCGTAGTGAAAACTTGACCGCCTTCGGTATTTAATGTTTTGTGAAACAAAACATTTGTCAAATTTCTACTACGGGGCTTGACAAGCTTTCTTGTTTCTAATAAACTTGGGATAAGTTGTCCCTTTGGGCAACGGGCTGTTCTTTACGACGTATAGACGCAGAAAGGGAGGGGTGCTTACCCGATCATGGACTAGTAAGCCTTTCTCGGCGACTAGACGTCCGTTCATTCGCCCGGCTTCCCGGGCACAAGGCCGCATGGCCTTCCCAAGGGGGAGGAGAGTACCTTCGAGGTCTCCTTCCCAGCACTCATCAAGGGGCTCCATTATTCGGAGCCCCACATTTTTTCTACAGTGGCTATTCTTATTATACAAATAGACAATACCATGCCAATTTGTTAGAGTTTGAATAGGGTTATGAAAATTATTCATTCAAAAATCATCCTTATTCTTTTACCTCTCTTTTGTATTATATTTCTCGGTTTAATTTCACCCAGCGAACGAATCCAAGCCGCCAATTCTTTAGATTTAGTTATTAATGAAATTGCCTGGATGGGGACCCAAACAGCCTTTCAAGACGAATGGATTGAATTATATAATAACACCGATTCTGAAATAAATCTTGATGGTTGGTTGCTTCAATCCCAAGACGGAACCCTGGAAATTAATTTAACAGGAATCATTCAGGCTCATAGTTTTTATCTTTTAGAAAGGACAGACGACACCACTCTTCCAGATATTGCCGCTGATCAGATTTATACTGGAGCTTTGGGAAATGACGGCGAATATTTAAAGCTTTTTGATGCTCAAAGTAATTTAGTTGATGAAGCTAATTGCAATGATGGTTGGTTCGGCGGCGATAATTCAACCAAACAAACAATGGAAAGAAAGATCCCCGCTCTTTCCGGAGCTGTTTTTGAAAGCTGGCAGACAAGCCAAAATCCTGGCGGAACACCGAAAAGCCAAAATAGCGCTGGCCAACCTTCGGAGCCCGCCTGCGAACCAACTACAGAAATTTGCGATAGTATGGACAATGACTGTAACGGCCAAATAGATGAAAATGATGTCTGCAAAACACCAGAGCCCCCACCCGAACCTAACCCTCAACCAACAGAAACTCCTATAGTTTATCCTGTAGATATTTTTATTAATGAATTTTTACCATCGCCCGAAGGATCAGATGCCGAGGAAGAGTTTATTGAATTTTTCAACAGCAACCCAAACTTAGTTGATATTTTTGGCTGGAAAGTAGAAGATACCCAAGGCGCTACCAAGGTCTATACTTTTTCCCAAGGCACAACTATTTCGGCTTATGGTTTTTTTGTTTTAAAGCGCCCTGATTCTCAAATTGTCTTGAACAACGAAGGAGAGGGGCTTGTCCTGAAAAATCCTTTGGGCAACATTATTCATTCTGCTTCTTTTCCAGAAGAAGCTTTCCAGGGACAATCTTTTGCCAAAAAGGACGATGGAATTTTTTCTTGGACCTTAAGGCTCACGCCGGGAGCTAAAAATATCTTTGAAATTTTACAAGAGACACAATCTGAATCGCAACCAATCCCGCAAGTAAAATACCCCTCGGAAGAAAGTTTCAAAGAAAAGACAAAATCTCAAACGTCACAGGAAAACGAAAATCAAGAAGAAAAGGAACCTTCTTCTTATCCTTTGGGTATTCTCCTGAATGAAATATTGCCATCTCCCGGGGGTCCGGATGAAGATGAAGAATGGATTGAAATTTTCAACCAAAACAATTTTATGGTTGATCTTTCCGGATGGCAAATTCAAGACACCAAAGGCAAAATAAAATTTTATACCCTTCCTCAAGGAACACAAATTGGCTCTCAAGAATTTTTAGTCCTTTCTCGATTAACAACTAAAATTACTTTGAACAATGATGATGATGGGTTAATTTTAATTCAACCTGACAATAATATCGCGGATCAAGTTTCCTATAATAAAGCTCCTACGGGCTCTTCTTATAATCGAATTGGCTCTGATTGGGCGTGGAGTGATACTCTAACTCCTGGGTCTAACAACGTTGCCACCGTCCAAGCTTCAGAAGAAATAGGAGAAGAGACGGAAGGCTCTTTTATAATTTCAGGAAAAGGCTTGGCAGCTCTTGGAAAACAACTTCAAAATTCATCTCGTCCTTTGTTTGTTTTGCTAATCGCATTAATTTTAGCTATCGCTTCTGGAATAATAGTTTTACTTATTAAAAAACGAATTAAATCAAGTTAAAATTATGTCGGGCCACAGCCATTGGCACTCAATAAAATATCAAAAAGGCGTAGCTGATGCGAAAAAAAGTAAGGTTTTTTCTAAAATAACTGGGCAGATTATGGTTACCGCTAAAGAAGGCGGCGGAGATCCTAATAAGAATTCCAAACTCCGTTTAGCTATTGACCAAGCAAAAGCAATTAATATGCCCTCTGATAATATTGAACGAGCAATTAAAAGAGGCGTTGGCGATCTTGGGGGGACAAAATTAGAACCGGTAATCTTTGAGGCTTATGGTCCTGGCGGTATTGCTCTGATTGTTGAAGGAATCACGGACAACAAGAATCGAACAGTAAGTGAAATTAAACAAATTCTAGGCCAAAACAATGGTAAATTTGCCGAGACCGGCTCTGTAAAATGGCTTTTTGAAAGAAAAGGAGTAATATCCTTACGAACCACAAATAAATACGAATCTGCGAGCAGAGAAGAATTGGAGTTAAAATTAATAGAAGCCGGGGTTGAGGATTTTCATTGGCATAATAATACTATAGATGTTTATACAAAAGCTGAGGATTTAGAAAGGGCAAAAAAAAACCTTGAAGACCAAGAAATAAAAATTGAATCTGCGTCTTTAGATTGGGTAGCCAAAGAAGGTATTCAAATAAAAGAAAAAGACAGAGAGGCTGCCCAGAAATTATTTGATGCCTTAGATGAATTAGAAGCGGTGCAAGAAATATATTCTAACCTTAAAATTTAATTGTTGCGCTGTTAAATTGTTGCATTGTCGCGTCAGGCTCAGGCAAGCAATTTGATGGTGTAGTAATATAGTAATGATTATTTTGGGCGTTGATCCCGGCACGGCTACCACCGGCTACGGATTAATAAAACAAAACAAAAAAACTAAAAGCGGGGACAGCTTGCAGTGTTTAGGGTATGGACTAATTCAAACCAGCCCTTCCTCGTCTCCGGCTGAGCGTTTGAAAAAAATAAGTAAAGAGTTGAACCAATTAATAAAAAAATACCAGCCGAAAGTTTTAGCCGTAGAGAATGTTTATTTTTTTAAGAACTTAAAAACTGCCCTACCCGTTTCTCAGGCTAAAGGAGTAATTATGCTTGCGGCTGCTAATAAAAATATTCCAATTTATGAATTCACTCCCTTGCAAGTCAAAATGGCAATAGCTGGTTATGGTCGAGCCGACAAAAAACAAATCCAAGAAATAGTTAAAAATGAGCTTAACTTAAAGGAAGTGCCAAAACCGGATGATGCGGCCGATGCTTTAGCCATCGCTATTTGTTGTGAAGGCCTATTAAAAAAGAAGGAATCCCAGGTTTTATACAATAAAAACTATCAGCCTTAACAAAGGACCTTGACAGGGTAGCTTGAAAACTTATAATGACTTTAAGCCGTCGGGAAATAATGGGAAAGTATTGAAGACGGTTCCGTTATTCCGTCGTTTGGACGGAAAAAGGTCGGAAAATAACAGAAAATAAAAACTTATGCTTTACGAAGAAGGCTTTTTTACTCCTCTCAATCAAGAAGAAGAGGAGGAAACTGAAAAACCAGAAGAGACAACTGAAGAATCAACAGAAGAGCCAGAGGATGAGGAAGAAACCGAATAGATAAAACCCCGTCTAAGACGGGGTTTTATCTATTTGAGAAATTGCCAAAAAAGTAAAAATTTAGTAAAATAACTCAGACAACGATGGTTCAAAGAAAATATTATCGTCATGTTCTCCAGAAAAAGGGGGGGAGATTAATTTTAAGGATCTTGTTGGGTTTGTTTTTTTGTGTTATTACTGTTTTCTTGATGGCTGTTTTTTTATTCATTTTTTACGTGAAAGACTTTCCGCGACCGGAAAAATTTACTGAACGTCCCTTTATTGAATCTTCAAAAATATTAGACCGAACAGGAAAGATTGTCTTATATGAAGCCTATGGAGAAGAAAGGAGAGAGGTCGTCCCCTTAGATTATATTCCCGATCATCTCAAAAATGCAGTTATCGCCGCCGAGGATGCTAATTTTTACAATCATTTTGGAGTTGACTTAAGGGGAATAGGGCGGGCAATCTTAGTAGATTTCAAACTTAGAAGGCCCCTTCAGGGAGGTTCTACTATCTCTCAGCAGCTCATTCGTTCTGCTTTCCTAACTTCGGAAAAAACTGCGGAAAGGAAAATCCGTGAAATTGTGCTTACCCTTGAACTAGAAAGACGTTACCCTAAAGATCAGATTCTAGAATTTTATTTGAACCAAATACCTTTTGGCGAGAATGCTTATGGCGTAGAGGCCGCCAGCCAAGTTTATTTCGGAAAATCAGTTTCAAAGATTTCAATAGCTGAATCTGCTCTTTTGGCGGCGAAAATCCAAGCCCCAAGCCGACTCTCGCCTTACGGAGAACATAAAGAAGATCTTTTGGCAAGAAAGGATTATGTTTTAGGCAAAATGGCAGAGAATAATTTTATTACCGAGAAAGAAGCCGAAGAAGCTAAAAAACAAATTTTAGAATTTGAACCACCTTATTCAATTAAAGCTCCTCATTTTGTTATGTATGTGAGGGAATATCTTATAAACCACTATGGTGAAGATTTTTTGAAAGAAAAAGGGTTAAGGGTTATAACAACTCTTGACTGGGAATTACAGGAGTGGGCAGAAAAGGTAGTAGGGGAAGGAGCTAAAGCCAACGAAAGCGTACGAGCTTATAATGCCTCCTTGGTGGCAATTGACCCCAAAACTGGAGAAATTATAGCGATGGTTGGTTCCAAAGATTTTTGGGGCGATTCCTATCCAAAGAATTGTATTCCTGGAGAAAATTGTTTATTTGAGCCCCAATACAATGTCGCCACCGGATCTTTGGGACGGCAACCAGGATCAGCCTTTAAGCCTTTTGTTTATGTCACCGCTTTTCAAAAAGGTTTTTCAGATCAAACAGTCGTTGTGGATGAGGAAACTAATTTTAATGGCTACCAACCTCAAAATTACGATGGTCTCTTCCGTGGTCCTGTTACTTTAAGGCAGGCTTTAGCTCAGTCTTTAAATGTACCCTCAGTAAAAGTTTTAGCTAATTTTGCGGGAATAAAAGACTCAATAAACACTGCCAAATCTTTCGGAATTACTACTTTAAACGAACCAACCTCCCATTATGGGTTATCTTTGGTTTTGGGCGGCGGGGAGGTAAGATTACTTGATATGGTTTCAGCTTACGGGGTGTTCGCCACCGGCGGTTTACGCGCACCGCCAACAAGTATCTTAAAAATCGAAGACTCTTCGGAAAACATCCTTGAAAAACAAACAAGTAGCCTTAAAAGAGTCATAGAGCCCGAACCGGTCAATTTGATAAACAGTATTCTTTCTGATAATGAGGCCAGAGCTCCAATATTCGGCTTAAATTCCCCCTTATATTTCCAGAACTATCAAGTTGCGGCGAAAACTGGTACAACTCAAAATTATAAAGACGGGTGGATAATCGGCTATACGCCCTCTTTTGTTGCTGGGGTTTGGGCGGGAAACAATGATAACTCGCCAATGTATAAAGAGCCCGGAGTGTCTGTTGCCGGGCCAATTTGGAAAAGGTTTATGGAAAGAGCGCTTTTAGGGTTCCCCCAAGAATCTTTTTTGAAGTAAAAACCGATTAAGTGGCCTTAACCGGCATTACGATATAGAAATAACTTTGATCTTCCGCCGGCTTTAAAATGGCCGGACCCTCTTCTTTGTTTAACTCAAAAGAAACTTCGCGACTTTTAATATTAGAAAGCCCCTCAATAAGAAATCGCCAATTAAAAGAGACTTCTACTCCTTCGCCTTTTATGTCGGCTGTAAAAAATGATTTATTTTCTCCGAGCTCAGGACTTTGCGAAAAAAGCTCTATTTTTTTTTGCCTAGGATTAATTTTAAATTTAATTTCATTTACCTTGCCGCAAAAAAGACCGGCCGTTTTGATTAAATTTAAAAAGGGCAATCTAGGAACAGTAATTTGGGTGCTATACTTTTTAGGAATAATTTCTTGGTAATTCGGGTAATCTCCTTCGATAAGGCGGGAAAAAACTTGGATGCGGGGTTGGGTTATTTCTTCAACCAAAAACTCAAAAACAACTTGATTTTTAGAAAGATATATGATCATTTTCCCTTTTTTGTCGGAAAAAATATTAATTAATTCTCGGACTGTTCTTTGGGGGACAATAAAAGATACCTCTTGTTTTTCTTGTTTTTCAAAAAAAAGCGTTTTTTCGGCTAAACGAAAACTATCTGTAGCCACCAACTTAATAAAGTCTGGGGCAAGATTAAAAAAAATACCAGAAATTTCCGGTTTAGTCTGAGAAGAAGACGCTAATTCAACAACCTGCTTAAGGCCTTCAATAAAAGGAACGGTATTTATTTGAAGAAAAGTTTTTTCATTAAAAGAGGGGAACAAAGGAAAATCGTCGATTTTTCCTTTTTTAATTTTAGATGAAAAATTTTTATTCTCTATAATTACAAAATTTTCATCTTCTTTTAAGGAAATTTTTTCTAATTCTAAAGAATTAATAAATTGCGACAGAAATTTAGCTGGAAGTATTACTTTTCCCTCTGTTTCAATTTTTGCCAAAAGCCAACAACGAATAGCCATTTCAAGATCTGTCGTAGATAAAAGCAAAAAGTTTTTTTCGGTTGACATTAAAACATTTTCTAAAATAGGAAGATTAATACTTCTATTCGCGATTCTTTCCACTATTTGAAGACCGGCTTTTAAATTGTTTTTTAAAATAAACAACTTCATATAATATTATATTTAGTTATAGTTGTTATGCTTGTGTATTTCTTGGAATATAAAGTCATTTGTATGGTAAAAATAAAATGATTTAATTGAGGAAAAAGGGTTTTAAAAAATAAATATAATAAAAGAAAATTTATTAAGTATAATTTTACCCCTTTTATGCACTAAAAATTCGCTGTCTGATTAGGTCAATTTCCTCTTTTAAGTTTTCATTAGATATAAGTTCTTTTTTAATTTTTTCATAAGAATGAATGGCAGTTGTGTGGTCTTTGCCCCCGATTTTTCTTCCAATAAAAGGAAAGGAATTTTTTAGTTCTTCTCTTAAAAGGTAAACGATAAGATGCCTTGGTTGAACAATCTCTCTTTTACGAGAAGACGATAAAATATCTTTTTCTTTTAAGTCATAAAATTCAGCCACCACCTGAATGATTTTTTTAGGGCTTACCATTTTTTTGGGCGATTGTATTAAATTTTTTAAAAGGTCTTTAGTGATTTCAATGCCGGGAGTTTGTTTGTTGAGCTTTTGAAAGGCAATTAATCTATTCAGCGCCCCCTCTAACTCTCTGATGTTCCGCTGGATGTTATTGGCTAAGTAAGCAAAAATTTCTTCAGTAAAACCAACTTTTCTTTCCTGGGCTTTGGCTTTTAGAATAGCCATTCTTGTCTCAAAGTCTGGCAAACTAATATCAGCAATCATGCCGCCTTCAAATCTTGAACGTAGCCTTTCTTCAAGGGAAGGAATAGCCTTAGGAGGACGATCTGAGGAAAGAATTATTTGCTTGTTCCGTTCGTATAAAGAATTAAAGGTGTGGAAAAATTCTTCTTGGGTTTTTTCCTTACCGGCTAAGAATTGAATATCGTCAATAATTAAAACGTCTACTTGTCGGTATTTATCCTTTAAAACTTCAACGTTATGGTTCCGGATAGAAAGAACAACTTCAGAGGTAAATTTTTCAGAAGTAACATATTTAACTTTTTTAGGAGATAATTTTTTTGTGACTTCGTTCCCAAGGGCCTGTAAGAGATGGGTTTTTCCTAAACCGACGCCACCATATATAAAGAGAGGATTATAAACCAAGCCGGGTTCTTTAGAAACAGCAATAGCTGCTGCGTGGGGTAATTCATTAAAGGAGCCCACAATAAAGTTTTCAAAATTATAGCGGGGATTTAAATTGGTTTCTTTGTCAATTTTAAACTCTGCAAATTCAAGTTGATCTGATTCTGGCAGGTTAATAGTTTCTTTTATTTTCGGGACCCTTAAGGTTGTCGATTCAACCAAATATTTCACCCCCTTAATTTCTTCATCTAGACTATGAAGAGTTGTCATGATTAATTTATGATACTTATTTTCTATCCATTCTTTTGAAAAAGAATTTGGTACAGCAATCCAAATTTCGCCTTCTTTTTTAGAAAGAATATTTGTGTTTTTGAACCAAGTTTCAAAATTTGCTGGCGAGATATGAAATTGGACCTGGGCAAGGACAGCTTGCCAGAGTTCATCTTTGTGCATGATTTCGGTTTTTTAGCTATCCTTAATTATAACACTAAAATAAAAGGAGATGTCAAATAAAATCAAAACTAAAACATTGAACCGGATTTTGTGAATAAAGTGGGGACAATTTGTGAATTAAGAATCGTTAGGATCTAAATTGACTAAAGTATAAAATTTTGATATCTTTATTGATAAGGCTTAAATAAATTTTTCAATGTCCATTACCTATCAACCCAAAAAGCGAAAAAGGAAAAGATCCCACGGCTTTAGGAAGCGAAGAAGATCAAAAGGCGGCAAAAGGGTATTAGTTAGAAGAAGAAGAAAAAAAAGGCAGAGGCTAACAGTTTAATTTTAAATTTGTGCTTCCAGCTAAAAATAGGCTTAGCAAAAAAAAAGACTTTCAAAGAGTTTTTAAGAAAGGGAGAGGGACAAAAGAAGATTTATTAATATTTAAATGGGCTCCCAACAATCTGCAAGTAAGCCGTTTTGGTTTTGCTGTTAGTAAAAAAGTTTCAAAAAAGGCTGTTTTAAGAAACAAAATTAAAAGAAAACTAAGAGAAAAGATTAGAAAAGAACTTCCTCTATTGAAAAAGGGCATAGATGGAGTAGTAATTGTTAATCCCGGAGCGGCGAAAAAAGGGGGGCAGGAAATGGTAGGAATTTTGAATAAAATTTTTTCTAAAACAGGGTTAATCAAAAATAATGGAAAAAGTAGTCTCTAAAATTATAAAACTTTATCAAAATTTTATTTCCCCTCATTTGGGCCAAAACTGCCGTTTTTGGCCGAGCTGTTCAGAATATACAAATCAAGCAATTAAAAAATACGGCCTGAAAAAAGGACTTTTCCTTTTTACAAGAAGACTATTAAAATGCCATCCCTGGCATCAAGGCGGAATAGATTTGCCTTAATACTTTATGCCCCGTAGGAAATAATTATGTTTTACGTATATGTTCTCCAAAGTCTTAAGGATGATAAGCTATATACAGGATTCACAAATAATCTTCAGAAAAGAATATTAAAACATAATTTAGGCAAAGTATTTTCTACCAAATCAAGGCGACCACTTAAGTTAATCTATATTGAAATATGTTTGAATCAAAAAGATGCTAAGCAAAGAGAAAAATATCTTAAAACTGGAACTGGTAAAACTCTCATTAAGCAAAGGTTGAAATACTATTTTAAAGATTATTATAAATAATAACGGAAAATACTTTATTTCCTACGGGGTATGGATTTTTTAATTAATTTTTTTAATATAGCCCTATACAAACCATTATTTAACCTTTTAGTTTTATTTTATGTATATTTGCCCGGGCACGATTTCGGGATAGCGATTATTATTATAACTATTTTAGTCAGAATTATTTTTTATCCTTTAAACCTTAAAGCTATTCAAGCGCAAAAAATTCTCCAGGAAATTCAACCTAAAATCCAGGAAATTCAACAAAAATACAAGGGGGACAAAGAAAAACTGACCAAAGCAACCATTGAACTTTATCAAAAGGGCAAGATTAATCCGCTATCTGGGTGTTTGCCAGTTTTAGTCCAATTCCCAATTTTAATTGCTCTTTTTTGGGTGTTCCAGAAGGGACTACAAGTTGGGCAAATGAACAATCTTTATAGTTTTGTCCCTCGCCCTGAAATAATTACTCCTTCCTTTTTGGGGGTGGCAAACCTTGCCCATTCAGCTTCGGTTACAATAAATAACACAACTCAACTCCTCTGGCCAAATATAATTTTAATAGTTTTAGCCGGAGTTTTGCAGTTTATTCAAACAAAAATGATGTCCCCCAAAACAAAAATTAAAAACGACAAAGCCGATTTTACGGCAATAATGCAGAAACAGATGCTCTATATTTTTCCTATCTTCACGGTTTTTATTCTTTGGCGGCTTCCTTCAGCCATCGCCCTTTATTGGGTGGTTACCTCGCTTTTTTCAATTTTCCAACAGTACTTAATTTTTAAACCCCGGCATGCTAAAAATTGACTTAGAAAAAATTAAAGAAATAATTGAAGAATTTTTTGAAAAAATGACCATTCCAGCTAAAATTAAGATTCAAGCTCAAAAAGAGCAGACTTTTGACATTGATATTGAGACAGAAGATCCCCAAATTCTAATTGGCGAAGGGGGTAAAACCTTAAATGAAATTCAGCATCTTCTTAAATTAATTTTAAGGAGAAAACTTTTTTCTCTTAAAGAAAGCAGCACAAATTTTTTTATTAATCTTGACATCGTGGATTACAAAAAGAAGAAATACCAACATTTAAAGGAGCTTGCGTGCTCTTTGGCCGATGAAGTTTCTTTAACCAAAAAAGAAAAAACGCTTCCTATAATGTCGGCTGCCGAAAGAAGAATTATCCACTTAGAATTAGCTGAAAGAGGAGATATTACTACAGAAAGCGTTGGCCAGGAGCCAGAAAGAAGAATAATCATTAGGCCTTATCCCTGAATAAGGCTGACATTTAATTTAAAAAGAGCCGTTTTTAACGACTCTTTTTAAATTTCTTTAATGAATATTTTGGTAAGCAATTAGGAACCCTTTCTGAGGACAGGGATAACAAGTAAATATGCAGTTTCGTCATCGCCAATATGATTACCCTTAAGTCGGATATCACTTTCCGTGAAAACCTCTCCCCTGCCATCATCTCGAAATAAAACGGCGATATAATTGCCCTCAATCCTAATTGAAGAGACATGATTTCCATCGCCGTCAGTCAAAATGTTGCACGAAGATGATAAATTTACCCATTGGGGGACGGGTATTGGCACAGGCACTGCAAAAGTAGGATAAGTACACTCATCCCCCGACACATCTTCATTAAAATTATAATTCTCGTAAAGAATTACTTTACCTGTGGGCAGGGGAGCGTCCGGTGGCCGTTGCTGGAAAATAGTAATAGACGAAGTTCTGGGGACATGAACGCCATGAAAATCTTCGTTAACATGTTCGTAGCAATACGACTCAGACATATCGTTATTAGGATCGCACTGGACAGTGCCCCCATTACCCGCTTTCAAAGGAATGCACCTTGGCGGCCATTCATCAATGTCTCCGCCGAAAAAGACTTCAGCATCGCCCTGAAAGTTACTGTGTTCGTGTAATACAGCCCCAAGCTTATCAACGACAACCCACTCTCCTGCGCAACAATCAGGCCTTGCCTCACAAATGGGGAGCGGAAGGCTCATAGGATTTACACCGGGACACAAATTGACATCCCAGATTATGTTTTCTCTGTCTCTAGCTCTCCGCGGTATTATCTTAATTGACTTGGCAGTGTCGCCAAAATTCATAAATCCAGTAAGATCAGCAGTGCTAGCTATAAAAAGATGAGGGTCTTCTTTACAGCCAGCATCAGAGAACAGATAAACTCCGGGTGTTTTCCAGATTATCCTAACAGACTTGCTACCAATACCGGCCAATGATTTACACGGGCCGTTTTCTACATGATCATCGGATTCCCAAACCGTTCCTTGATAATCTTCTTCAGACCAAACCTGGACTTCCATTTCTTCCCCCGAGTTATAAAAATAAATCTCTTTAGCCTTATTTTCAAAATCTCCCAGCGAGGAATAGCTGGATTTTATTCTCATATATTGTTCTCCTTCTTTCAAGCCCCCGGTATTTGATCCACAAGTACCTGCAGCAAATAAAATGATGCCTTGATCGAATTCTTCTCCTGTAATTTTCAAGACTGTTAATTCCGGATTAATCGTATTTAAAAGTAGATAAGAAGCTAACAGAAGCGCCAATCCCAAAATACCGGCTGCTATTTGGCCTTTAGCGTCAGACAAAGCTATTGGGTTGCCAGCTG
>MHLV01000013.1:13583-13930 GCA_001819145.1 Candidatus Nealsonbacteria bacterium RBG_13_36_15
AATATCAGGATAAATTTCTTCTACATCCTGAGCTAAGGCTGAGTTATTCCAAAAAGGAAAAAAACAAAAACCAAGAATTATTAGGATAAAAAATGTTTTTTTAAATTTTTCCATAATTAATAAAAATAATTAGTGGCTATTTGTGATTCAAAGTAGTGTTTTATTGGCGGTTTTATTGCATTGGTTCGCAACAAAAGAAATTATTTTTATAACAATCTTCTTGGTCCTGTGACAATATTTTAGCAAACTTAGATTCCCTACAACTAACAAGAGTTTCAATTAGCTGAACAGCTTCACTTGGTTCAAAACTTGAGGCTGGAGTAGCGCAGGCCTTTAATCCTCTCCTC
>MHLV01000014.1 GCA_001819145.1 Candidatus Nealsonbacteria bacterium RBG_13_36_15
AAAAGGAATACCGGTAAAAGCTGGTTTAAATGGGCCGATTCCGGGCAAAGAAGTAATTAAAATTCCGCCGGTTTCTGTCTGCCACCAAGTATCAACTATCGGACACTTTTCTTTGCCTACTTCTTTAAAATACCATTGCCACGCAGCTTCATCAATCGGCTCTCCGACCGATCCCAATAATTGTAGGGTATCAAGCTTATGTTTTTTAAAAAGGTCGGCGCCATATTTTTCAAACATTCTAATAGCCGTAGGAGCAGTATAAAAGGTTGTTACACCATATTTATCAATGATGTCACACCAACGGTTTGGTTGCGGCCAAATTAACAAGCCCTCAAATATTATAAAAGTTGCTCCGCAAAGCAAGGGCCCATAACAACTGTAGGTATGTCCTGTTATCCAGCCCATATCAGCTGTTGACCAAAAAATATCCTCATCATGCAAATCAAATATCCAACGGGTAGTGGCCTGTGCTTGAACGGCATAACCGCCGGTTGTATGGAGACAACCTTTTGGTTTTCCAGTGCTTCCTGAAGTATAAAGAATAAACAATGGATCCTCTGAATCTATTATCTCTGAATCGCATTTATCTGATTCTCCTTTAATTAATTCGTGCCACCAAAGATCTATACCCTCATGCCAATTAATGGGATTTGAGGCTCTTTTTACTACAATTGTCTTTTCAATTTTAGTATTTTTTGCCCCTTCGTCAGCGTTGTTCTTTAGATTGATTAGGCTACCGTTGCGAAAGTAACCGTCGGCAGTAATAAGTATTTTAGCTTCAGAATCTAATAATCTAGCCCGAAGGGCGGTTGGGCTAAATGCCGAGAAAACAACCGTATGAACGGCTCCAATTCTGGCACAGGCTAACATTGAAATTATCATTTCAGGTATCATCGGCAAATAAATTCCTACCCTATCGCTTTTCTTAACGCCTAATTTTTTAAGAGTATTGGCAAATTTATTAACTTCAAGATATAAATCGTAATAAGTGAACCTTCTTTCTTTTTCTTCCAATGGTTCTGGCTCCCAAATTATAGCAATTTTATCTTTATTTTTCTTTAAATTTTTATCTAAGCAGTTTTCAGTAATATTTATTTTCCCATCAACAAACCATTTAAAATATGGCGGGTTATGCTCAAAAGCTTTTCCCCATTTTTTCTGCCACAAGAGTTCATTGGCCAATTTTTCCCAGAATTTAACCGGATCTTTATTTGCTGTTTTGTAAACTGAATTATTATTTACCCAAGATTTTTTTTGAAAATCTTTAGTTGGATAATACAGGTTGTTTTTTTTAATCAGCTTTCGGTCTTTATTAACCATATTTTCGGCGATTAATTTTTTATTATATTCTTATTATACCCAAAATATAAGTCCTCAACAATGTTAATTAAAAACTGAGCGAGGATTTGCTTCGCTCAGTTTTTAAACTATTTATTATTTTTATAATTTTTCCCCTACAAATTCTGCAAACTCTGCTAACCTGCAGGCGTATCCCCATTCGTTATCATACCAGGCAATTACCTTAACTAAATTTTCATTGGCCATAGTCAAAGAGCTATCAACAATAGAGGAAAAAGAGTTTCCAATATAATCAGAAGAAACCAGAAGAGCATCTTCTACGCCTAATATGCCATTAAAATTTTTAGCCTCCGAGGCTTTTTTTAATGTGTAATTTACCTCTTCGGCCGTGGTTTCCTTTTCTACTTCGCAAATTAAATCCAAAATTGAGACAGTCGGAGTTGGCACCCTGAAGGCAATGCCATCTAATTTACCATCAAGCTCTGGAATTACCTTACCAATGGCTGAAGCTGCACCCGTAGAGGTTGGGATAATATTTAAAGCAGCTGCCCTCGCTCTCCTTAAGTCTTTATGAGCTAGATCTAAAATGCTTTGGTCGTTGGTATAAGCATGGCAAGTTGTCATAAAGCCTCTTTTTATTTTAAAATTATCATTCAAAACCTTAGCCACTGGAGCTAAACAATTAGTTGTACAAGAAGCCATTGAAATTACATTATCTTTGGCGGGATTATACTTATCCGCATTAACTCCTAAAATATACATCGGAACTTCTTTGCTTTTAGAAGGGGCGGAAATCAGTACTTTTTTTGCTCCAGCTGTAATATGCTTTTTTGCTCCCTCAAACTCGGTAAATGCGCCCGTACACTCCAAGACAATATCAACACCCAACTGTTCCCAAGGAAGCTTTAAAGGGTCTTTTTCCGCAAAAACTTTTACCCCTTTGCCTTCTACCGAAAGACTGTCCTCTGTAGCCTTAACTGATTTATTAAAAATACCGTAAACAGAGTCGTACTTTACCAAATGAGCCATGGTTTTGGGGTCGCTTAAATCGTTAATAGCAACGATTTCAAGTGATGGATGATTATTAAGTATGCGTTTGAAAACCGGCCGACCAATACGACCAAAACCATTAATGGCAACTTTTGTTGGCATATTTTGAAATTTTAATGCGTTATTAATAAATTTATAAGCCTTGTTTCTTCCCGGCAACTTTTGTTACTAATTCCTCGCGAAGAGCCTCTGCTTCATTTGCTGATAGACCAGGCAGCGATCCTTCGGTTGCCCATCCGCCGTGCATTCCATATCCAGCGGAATAACCTGCGGTTTGAATATGTAGTTCAGAAAGTCCCAATAGTCGCGTTAAAATGCCGCGGTATATATCAACATTTTGAATCCTTTCAAAGGGAATTGTTATATAATGTTTCCATATAACTCCTTTTTCTATTTTTACTCCTTCTGTGGCAATTTGGTACTTATAGTTTTTATATGATAGCTTCGCCCAAAAATATGATAACCAAAAAGCGGCAAAAACAAAAATTAAAAACCCAATAATCGGAATTAGAATAGCAAATATAAGCATAATTTCTTTTGCCTCTTGAATCCATGCCTTAAAAAGCAGCATACCTATTGGAGCTAACAGGGTGAAGATCAAAGGTAAAATCCAAAAAAGTAAAAAAGCGGTAATAATTAAAGAAAATAATAGGTATTTGAAACAGAATAGCCAAATTGCTTTCGGGTCTAATTGTTTCATAGTTTCTGGCAATATATTACTTAATATTTAAAAGCTCGCAGATTTTTTGCTTATCAAAGCCTACTACAATTTGATCGTTAATATTAACTACGGGCACTCCCAATTGGTTTGATTTTTTAACCATTTCGTCTAAAGCTTGCTTGTCTTGGGAAACATCAATATCCTCAAATTCAATCGCGTGTTCTTTCAAGAACTCTTTTAAGGTTACGCAATAGGGACAGGTTGGTGTAGAATAAATTTTTACCATACCCCGTAGGAAATTAAATATTTTCCGTTATTATTATATTTAAACCTTTGCACAGCTCTATAATTATTATTGTTAACATAATAAGGGTTTTTGTGAAGAAAATATTTAAATATCTATATGCTCCTCGGAAATCTAATATTAAATATGCTATCTTATTCTTTTAACGAAAAACCCTTTGTTTCCTACGGGGCATAAATAATTAAAATTCTATTCGCAACCCCCCGAAGAAGCGCTGCCACCGCTGCTACTCAGTGTCTGGCTACATTCTTCCGGAGGTTCTTCAAAGGCAGCACAAATAGCAGATTTGTATGACTCTGAACTTCTACCCCCTTTATATTCTGTGCCGTTTATAAACAACTGGGGCGAACCTTTTACCCCATATTCTTGGCTAAGAGACGCTTCCTGAGCCAATAAATTTATGGCTTCGTTCTTTTGGCAATCTTTAATTTTCTGAACATCAATTCCTATATTTTGAGCTATGCCTTCCCAGCATGTATCGGCATTTTGGCTGGAACAATTTTTATTTATTTCTTTCAGAAAGTCCCAAAATTTGCTTTTTTGATATTTATAAACGCATAATTCTCTTACGCCCTGATTAAGCTCTTGAATGCCATGCATTGAACAATATTTGTTTTCTTCGTCTAAGCAAAAATTCGGTCCGCCGCCGCCATAATTGCTGTAAATTACATAATGTGGTTCTATTTCTGCTTTTTCTCCTAAAAGTTTTACAACGGGAGCCATAAGTTCTTCTGCCTGGTTGCCATAAGGACAAAAAGACATAATAAATAGTTTGGCATTGGGAGCTTCTGTTTTTGGAGACTCTTGAGGCGTTTCGTCCCCCCCTTCTTCTTCTGGGACAGGAGAAGACTCTTGGTCTAATTTAACAATCGGTTCTGAAAATAATAGTTTTCCGTCTTTCGTAACATATAAAATTACTTCCTGACCCTCAATAGTAATGGTTAATTTATACATCCCGTTTTCTTCTGCTACGCTCTTCGAGGCAGCCGTTGCCTTTCCCTTTAAGATGTTTTCATTAAGGTATTTAATTGCTTTTTCTCCGGCCTCTTGGCTGGTTAAAATCTTTTCTTTATTTCCCTTAAGGAAAGAAGGGTTCTTATAAATTAAAATACCGCCAACAACAATAACTACAACAATAATAGCTAAGGGCATTAAATTTTTAATTGAAGCTCCTAAGTTTTGTTTTTTAAAGTTTTTGGGGATAAATTTATCAACAAACATAAGTATATATTTTATTTAATGGTATATATTTCAATTTAACATAGATTTTATTTTTTGTAAATATTCATAACCTTGGACAAAAGGGTTAATTGTTTTATTTTTCCTAATTGACCTTTTTCACAGTTTTTTTCGCTAAATTTAGAAACTTTATCTTGTTTTATCCCCTCTCTATAAATTAATAGGGGCACAGGATCAACGCAATGTCTCTTAAGGGAAGAACAGGTTGAATGATCAGCAGTAATTATAATTAGAGTATTTTTTAAACTCAATAAAGGCTTTATATTCTTATCAATTTTTTCAATAAAAATCTTTTTTCCTTGGAAATCCCCATCTTCAGCTAAACTGTCAGTGGCTTTAATATGACAAAAAATAAAATCGTACTCTTTTAGGGCTTTTTTAATCCCAATAAATTTACCCTTAAGATTGGTGGTAGAAAAACCATTAGCGCCTTTAATGTTAATTATTTCCATTCCTAAAATTTTAGCAATTCCTTTGTATAAAGCGCCGCCAGCAATACAGCAAGCTTTTAATTTATATTTTTGGTAAAAACTAGGGGTCTTTCTAAGTTTACCAGCCCCTCTAACTAGTAAATAATTGGCTGGTAATTTTCCAGCTCTTTCTCTTTTCCTGTTTAAAGAATGACTTTTTAAAATAAGGTAAACCTTTTCTAAAAATTTATTCAAAATTTGAGCTGTAAATTTAGCCTCTTTTGATTTATCTTTGGGCAGGGCTTTCTTAATTCTATCTCCAGCTCTATGGGGATCTGAATCTGTAATTTTTTCAGAAAGACTTTTTCCCCGTAAGACCAATATAGCTCGGTGACCATAAGATTTTTTTACAAAAAATTTTACCCCATCAATTTTAATTCCATTTATAGCTTTTACCAATGATTGAGTCTCTCTTATCCTCCCCGCCCTTCTGTCAATTACTTTAAGCTTATCGTCTATGGTTCCGAAATTTGCTCTCAGGGCTAAATCTCCTTCTTTTAAATCAAATCCAATACCAACGGCCTCATAGGGTCCTCTTCCTAAATAATATTTCTTAGGACTGTAGCCAAACAAAGCTAAGTGGGCAGTATCTGAATTAGGATATCCTTGCCAAGGAAAATAAAAAGGCTTGATTAAGCCACAAATTCCTTTTTCAGCCAACCAGTCTAAATTAGGAGTTTTAGCTGCTTCAAGCGGTGTTTTGTTTTTAAGCCTTGAGATTGGTTTATCCCCTAACCCGTCAATGATAATAAATATAATCTTCATAGACGCTCACTAACTTATTCTAAGACCTTCTTTATTTCCTCAACTATTTGGCTTGGAGTATAATTCGCTTTTATTAAATATTT
>MHLV01000015.1 GCA_001819145.1 Candidatus Nealsonbacteria bacterium RBG_13_36_15
ACTTATCGCATTTTTTAATATTTTTAAAACGGCCTAACCAAGGAATAAGTCTGCCGCATTTTTTACACATCCTTCTTTTAGTTAAGCGATTGATTGATTCCTTTCTTGAAATATTAACAAAAACAATCTTTACATATTTTTGCCATTCGTACCATTTTATTGCTTCGTTAAGAAGTTTAGCCTCTCCTATTTTTCTCGGGCTGCCGTCTATTACAAAACCTTTAAATTTCTTCTTTTTTTTAAATTTTTCCAATGTGTCTATCCAAAGCTTGGAGATTATAAAACTGGGGACTAACTCCCCTCTTCCCATAACTTTTGAAAGTTTTTTTGCTGTAAAATCACCTGTTTTTTTTCGCGTTCTCAGGGCATCACCGCTACCAAAATAATCTAAGTTAAACTTTTTAGAAATTAACTTAGCTTGAGTCCCCTTGCCGGAACCTGCCGGTCCTAATAGGATAATAATTTTTAGCTTTTTAGAAGGTTTCATATTCTCGCATTTGAAGCTGAGCCTTGATTTGACGCATAGTTTCAAGAACAACTGAAACAACGATAATTAAAGAGGTTCCTCCCACTAAAAATCCAAAAACTTTAATATCAGTCACTGCTTGAACAATAAAGGGCATTACGGCAATTAACCCTAAAGAAACAGCGCCAATAACTAAAACACGATTTAAAATATAATATAGAAAATCAGCTGTGGCCTTACCTGGCCTGATACCGGGAACAAATCCTCCCATCTTTTGTAAATTATTAGAAATGGCTTTTGGATCAAAAGTAACTGCAGTATAAAAATATGTGAAAAGAAGGACCAATATAAAATAAATAGATATGTAGCCTAAAAGGTTTCTCTGGGGATCAAAGAAAGCTCCTACGCTTTGAGCAATGTTGCCAAGAGTCCCTCCTGTTCCGCCCAAAAAATTGGCAATCATTCCGGGGAAAAGCAAAATTGATAAAGCAAAAATTATTGGGATAACGCCGGCTGGATTAACATTTAAAGGCAGATAAGTGGAGGCTCCGCCATACATTCGCATCCCTCTTACTCTTTTGGCATAAGAAACTGGGATATTTCTTCTGGCTTCGTTGATTAAAACAACGCCAGCGATAATCAAAAAAGCCACCGCAAAGAAAAGTAGATAAGACGGCAACTGTGATACTTCATAGCCGACTATCATCTGACGGATATTGTTAGGAAAATCAGCCATAATACCAGCAAAAATCATCAGAGAGATTCCATTCCCAATTCCTTTTTCAGAAATTAACTCGCCCAGCCACATCAAAAATACGGCCCCGGCAGTAATGGTTAAAATAGAGGTAAAAAGTAAATTAGCTGGCAGGATTTCAATAAGGCCCTGCCGCTGAAACAAAGATAACATTGCATAACTCTGAAGGATAGCCAAAGGAACGGTTAAAATACGGCCGTATTGATTAAATTTTTGCCGGCCCTGCTCACCTTCTTCTTTGTAAAGACGCTCAAGCTGAGGGAAAATCATTGTTAAAAGCTGTAAGATAATTACAGAAGTAATGTAAGGACCCAATCCTAACATCACAATTGAAAGATTATCTAAGGCGCCTCCGGTAAAAACATTTAAAAGACCGAAAAGTTGATTAGCCCCAAAAAATTCTCGCATTTTTTCTGCATCAATACCGGGAATGGGAATATTAGCCATTATTCGGAAAATAGCAAAAATTGCCAAAACAAATAAAATCTTATTTCGAAGATCTTTTATCTTAAAAATTTGGAAGACTTTTTGATACCACATAATCTCTATTTTATGTTGCCACCAGCTTTCTCAATGCTTTCCTTAGCTTTTTTGGATACCTGGCAGTTTTCAATAATTAACTTTTTTGTTAATTTTCCTTTTCCCAAAATCTTAATTTCGGGCGTTCTACCTTCCATTCTACGAATTAATCTTTTTTCAAGCAAGTTTTTAGGAGAAACTATTTCTGAAGATTTAAATTTCTTTTCAAGAGTCTCAAGATTAATAACGGCAGGCTTTGGATGTTTGATGTTAAATCTGTATCCTCTCAATTTGGGATATCTTTTTATTATTTGCCTAATGGCTGGCTGAAGTCTTCTGCCAGATCGCGATTTTTGGCCTTTAACCCCTCGGCCAGAATAAGTCCCTCTTTTTCCGCCACGACCAATCCTTTTTCTTCTTTTTGATTTGTGCTTCGGTGTTAACTGATGTAATTGCATGAAAGTAGAAATATTTTTATCGAACCTTTAATTGTTGCAAAGCCTTTATTGTCGCTTTAGCATTATTTAATTTATTTCCTGTTTTTCCTAAAATTTTTGAAGAAATATTTTTAATACCGGCTAAGGCGCAAATTACTCTCACCGTTCCTCCTGCTACCAAACCCCTGCCTCTTCTTTGGGGTTTTAATAAAACTTTTGCTGAAGAGTATTTAGCATAAACTTCATGAGGAATGGTATCTTTTAAAATAGGAACTAAAATTAAATTCTTTTTGGCCATCCTGGTTGATTTTTCAACCGCTTGAGCAACATCTAAGCCCTTGGCCACTCCCACCCCTACTTTTCCAGCTTTATTACCTATAATCATTACTGCCCGAAATCTAAAATGCCTGCCACCCTTAGTAACCCTAACTACCCTCGCCAAATCTAAAAGCTTTGACTCGAATTCTCTATCCTCTTGTGGCTTCCTACCAAAAGGTCTCCTTGTCTTTCCTTTAAATGTGTTTTCAAACATAATGAAAAATAATTAAAACTTAAGACCCCCCTCTCTTGCCCCATCAGCCAAGGATTTTATTCTGCCATGATAATCAAATCCTCCCCTGTCAAAAACTACTTTTTCAATTTTCTTTTTAAGCGCCATTTCGGCAATTAATTTGCCGACTTCATAAGCTATGGCTATTTTCCCCAGTTTGGTTTTTCCTTTTTTATCCTCTGTGGCTTTTACAGAAGATATTTTTTTTACCCTTGGTTTTTGCTTCAGCCCGGCGTCATTAGCTGAAACTAAAATGTTTCCTTTTTCATCGTTAATCAATTGGGCGTAAATATGTTTATTGGAACGGAAAACACAAAACCGAGGCACTTCAGCTGTCCCCCTTACTTTCGCCCTAAGACGTCTATGACGTCTATGCCTTTTTTCGCGCTTTTTTAATACATTCATAGAGTTTGAAAAATTTCTTCGAGAATGGACTTGTTTTATGTTTCATCATTTACACTTCACGATCACCGACCAGTTGCTGTTACTGCTTTTTTCCCTAATTTCCTTTTAACGATCTCATCGAAATACCTTATTCCCTTCCCTTTGTATGGTTCTGGAGGTCTAATTTTTCTAATTTTAGCTGAAATCTGGCCGACTAATTCTTTATTAATCCCGGAAATAGTGATAATATTTTTTTCAACTGAAAAAATAATTCCTTCTGGAGCTTCAATTTTAACGGGATGAGTAAAACCAATCTTAATAACTAAGTTTTTTTCTTCAAGCTGGGCTTTATAGCCTATGCCCTCGATTGCCATTTTTTTCTCATACCCCTTAGTAACGCCCTCAATCATATTAGCAATGAGAGTTCTTGTTAGGCCCCAAAGGGCTTTAGTTTTTTTGGTTTTCGGTGGCAAAGGTAAAACAGAAATCATTTTTTCTTTTTTTTCCGTCCGAATTTCATGAGATATATCGCGAAAAAGCTCTCCTTTTGGACCTTTCACGGTAATTTTTTGTCCCTCGGCTTTAACGTCCACTCCCTCGGGTATTAAAATTGGTTTTTTACCTACTCTACTCATAGAATATGAAGCATAAAGAACTTAAAACATGAAATATTAAACAAAAAGTTAATTTTATATGTTTAATACTGTGTTTTTTATGTCCCATGATTTTTACCAAATTTCACAAAGAATCTCTCCTCCTAAGCCTTTTTTTCTTGCTTCTTTGTTGGTCATTAAGCCATCCGGCGTAGAAATAATAGCTATGCCGTACCCTCCTTTTACCGGTTTTAATTCTTTAGCTTTCGTATAAATTCTTTGACCTGGCCTTGAAATCCTTTTCAGGCCAAAAATAGCCGAAACGCCATTGTCATATTTTAAAGTAATTTCTATTGTTTTTTTCGTTTTCCTGCCCCGCTTATCAACTTTTTGAATAAAACCTTGCTTTTCTAAAATTTTAGCAATTTCGTATTTCAAATTAGAAAAAGGAATATTGACCGTAGGGTGTAAAACGGCCTTGGCGTTACGTATTCTATTTAGCATATCTGTTATGGGATCTATCATAAATAATTTGTAATAGTTACCTTACCAGCTTGATTTTCTGACTCCCGGTATCTCTCCGCGATTTGCCATTTCCCGAAAACATATTCGGCACAATCCAAATTTTCTCATATAACTCCTTTTTCTACCACAACGAAAACAACGTCTAACATTCCTGGTTGTGAATTTAGGACTCTTTTTTGACTTCGCAATTTGTGCCTTTGTTGCCATTTATCTTTTGATCTATTTTTTTATCGGAAATCCGAGTAATTTTAAAAGCTCTAATCCTCTCTCTTTTGTTTCTGCGGTAGTTGCTACAATAACTTCGAAACCAAAAATAAATCTTGTTTTTTCGGGTGATATCTCAGGAAAAACTATTTGTTCTCTAATCCCGGTGGTTAGATTACCTCTTTTGTCTATTGATTTAGGGTCAATTCCTCGAAAATCACGAGATCGTGGTAAAGTAATATGTATTAACCTGTCTAAAAAATCATACATCTTTTTTCGTCTTAAAGTAACTTTAGCTCCAATTGCCATTCCTTGTCTAATTTTAAATCCAGAAATAGATTTTTTTGCTTTTGTTAAAACAGCTTGCTGACCGGCAATTAAAGATAGGTCATTTAAAATATTATCCAAAATTTTCTTTTGCTCATCAGAAGTTTTTCCAGCAATCAATCTACCAAAACCAGTGTTTACAATTACTTTTTCAATTTTAGGAACGGCCATTTCGTTTTTATAGCCGAATTTCTCTTTCATGGCTGGAATGACTTCTTTTTTATATTTTTCGTATAATTTAATCATATTTTATAATACTATATTCTTTGTCCGCATTTCTTGCAGATTCGGTATTTTTCTTTTTCTTTAAGTTCGTATCCAATCTTTGTCGTCTTGCTGCACTTTGGGCAAGTAAACTTTACGCTGGAAATATCGATTGGAACAGAAACTTCAACAATTTGTCCTTTTTCTCCTGATCTTTTTGGCTTAATGTGTTTTTTTCTCAAATTAATTCCTTCAACCATAATCTTCTTTCCTTGTGGAAAAGATCTTAAAACTTTGCCCTTTCTTCCTCGATCCTTGCCTGAAATTATTAAAACTGTATCGCCTTTCTTAATTTTCATGGATTATTATGTCCCCCGAAATTCACAAAGTAAATTTAGGGCATTTTTTAAACAAGTTCTTCGGCTAAAGTGGCTATTTTTTCAAATCCTTTTTCTTTGATTTCGTAAGGTACGGGTCCAAAAATTCTTCCGCCTTTTGGCTTTTTCTTTGCCTCTAAAATAACAGCTGCGTTATCGTCAAAACGCACATAAGTACCGTCTTTTCTTCGATAAGATTTCTTTTGCCTGATAATTACCGCTCTAACTATCTCGTGTTTTTTAACTGGTTTACGGGGTTCTGCTTTTTTAACAGCAGCTACAATTATATCACCAAGCTGAGCATATCTTCTTCTAGTTCCTCCTAAAACTCGAAAACACTGGATGACTTTTGCCCCAGTATTATCAGCTACTTTCAACATTGTTTGGGGTTGAATCATAAATTAGTACTTAACCAGCAATGTTTAATGATTAGTTTCTACTATTCGCTAATTAACTTTTCTAATTACTCGCCACCTCTTTTCTTTGCTTTTGGGTCGGCATTCTTCAATTATAACCCTATCCCCCAGTTTATAATCGTTTTTCTCGTCATGGGCCTTATATTTTTTATGAACTTTGTATCTTCTTTTATATTTGGGGTGTTTTTTAATTCGTTCAACTTTTACCACTATAGTTTTGGCCATTTTATCTGAAATAATTATTCCGGTTAATTGACGCTTTGGCATAAATGTTTCACGAATTACTAATATTTACGAATATACAAATGTTCTATTGTTTATTATTTCTTATTCTTATTCGTAGATTCGGGCTGATTCGTAATTCGTAGGAAGGTTAGTATTCTAGCAATGTCTTTTTTTATTTTCCTTATTTCTCTAACATTTTTTATCTTCCCCGAAGCCAAATCAAAACGTAGGACCCCTAGACGTTCTCTGCTTTCTTTTAAAATTTTACGTAGCTCGCTTTCGTTTTTTTGGTGAAGTTCGGAGATTTTCATACCGTTAAAAATTTTGATAAAACTTGCTAGAATTATTGAAAATACAATAATTTCTGATGAGATTCATTTATCTTTTAATGAATTTTGTTTTTATTGGAAGTTTATCATTTGCTATCCTAAAAGCTTCCTTGGCGATTTCTTCTTTTATCCCCTCTAACTCAAAAATAATTCGACCGGGTTTAACTGGAAAAACATAATGAGAAACTGATCCCTTGCCTCCGCCCATAGGAACTTCTACTCCTTTCTTAGTTATGGGCTTATCAGGAAAAATTCTAATCCAAAGCTTACCGCCTTTCTTTAAATAACGGATTATTGCTCTCCTGGCAGCCTCAATCTGACGGGAAGTAATCCATTTAGTTTCCAAAGCTTTCAAACCAAAACTGCCAAAAATTAGTTCTGTTCCCCGGGTTTCAATTCCTTTTGAGCGCCCTTTGTGCCATTTCCTGTGTTTTACTTTTTTTGGCATTAATAAAGCCATAATTAAAAAAATGATACCTAAAATTTTTCTCCTTTATAAATCCAGACCTTAATCCCGATTACTCCATAGGTACAAAAAGCTTCGCAGGTTGCATAATCAATATCAGCCCTTAATGTGTGACGAGGAAGACGACCTTTTTTCAACCATTCGCGACGAGCAATTTCAGAGCCGCCCAGACGACCAGCAACCTCTACCCTAACTCCCTTTGCTTCTTTATGAGCCATAACTTTCTCTATGGTCTGTTTTAACACTCTTCGGTGGAACACTCTTTTTTCTAACTGTTGGGCAATCAATTGGCTAACCAAACTGGCTCTTAGCCAAGGATCTCGAATCTCTTTAATTTCAATTTTTATCTCTTGTCTTTTTATGCTTTTTTTGGCTGGAGTTAAAATTTTTTGTTCTAATGTCCTTTTAAGCTCTTCTACCCCTTCTCCTCCTCTACCGATAATTAAACCGGGTCTTGCTGTTTGGAGGATAATATTTATCTTTCCCGGAAATCTTTCAATTTCAATCTTGCCTAAGCTGGCTTGGGCTAACCTCTTTTTTAAAAATTCTTTAATTTTAAAATCTTCTTCTAAAAGTTGAGGGAAATTTTTTTTTGACAGCCAGCGGGAATCCCAATCAGTAATTTCTTTTATTCTAAAAATTTTTGGATGAACCTTATGAGCCATATTTTTAAAATGATTTTCGCCTAAACATTTTTCTTATCCCTTTTTCTATTTTCGGTCTTGAAGTTTTCGCTTCCGGCCTAAATCTAGGTTTTTCTGTTTTAATCTTCTTTTCTTCTTCAGTTTTCTTGATTTCTTTTCTAATAGCCTTATTCTTCTTGGTTTTTTTTGTTTTTTTCGGTTTCTTTTCAAGCTCATCTAAAACAATAGTAACATGGGAGGTTTTTTTCTGAATTTCGTATGCCTGCCCACGGGCTCGAGGCTGCCATCTTTTTAATTTTGGCCCTTCATCAACTGTTATTTTAGAAATATAAAGATTATTGTCTTCTAATTGCAAATTATTTTTGGCTGAGGCGGTCGCCGACTTTAAAAGTTTAGCCAAAGGCAAACTTGCTCTTTTTGGCAAAAATTGAAGCAATGTCTGAGCCTCAATAACCTTCCTTCCTCGAATTAAATCAGCCACCAATCTAACTTTTCTCGGAGCTATTCTTAAATATCTTAATTTTGCGATAGCTTGCATAGTTTGTAAAACATTAAGATTATTCAGATGATTCTTTTGATGCTTTTATTTTGGCAGTTTCTTTTTCGGCTTCTTTCTGCTCTAGCGTCCTTTGCATTCTTCCTCCATGTCTGCCAAATTTTGTCGTTGGTGAAAACTCCCCTAATTTATGACCAACCATTTCTTCTGCAATTTGAACGGGGATAAATTCTCGCCCATTATGAACGCCAAAAGTAAATCCAATCATCTCCGGAGTAATAGTACAAGCCCTAGCCCAAGTTTTAATTATGGTTTTGGCGTCTGGCTTGAACTTTTTAATTTTCTTAATAATGTTTTGGTCCACATAAGGACCCTTTTTTAAGCTTCTTGCCATAGTATTATTTTACCGTAATATTATTTCTTTTTCCTTCTCTGAATTATTAATTTATTTGTCCATTTTTTTCTGTTCCGGGTTTTAACTCCCAAAGCTGGCTTTCCCCAAGGGGTTTTTGGATGTTTTAAACCAATAGGAGCCTTACCTTCTCCGCCACCATGAGGATGATCGGGAGGAACCATTGCTGAACCCCGGACAGTCGGCCTTCTGCCTTTTAAACGGGACCTCCCAGCTTTTCCAATATCCTGATAAATATGCTCAGGGTTTGAAACAATCCCAACGGAAGCGAAACACTCTCCGGGAACCCTCCTGATTTCAGAAGAAGGCATTTCTAAATTAGTATATGTCCCCTCTTGGCCTAAAACCCTGGCAAAAGTTCCCGCCCCCCTAACTAATTTTCCTCCCCTGCCAGGCTCAATTTCAATATTATAAACTAATGTTCCGCTCGGAACATTCTTTAATTTCAAACGGTTGCCTGACGAAAGAGAAGCATTTTCTGAAATAATACTTTCTTGGCCGATCTTTAAATCTTTTGGCGCTAAGATATAGCGTTTATCTTTGTCTGGATATTCTATTAAAGCAATAAAAGCTGTACGATAAGGATCATACTCTATAGCAATAACTTTTCCTGGGATATCAATCTTTTCTTGGCCAAAATCAATAATCCGATAAAGTTTTTTTGCTCCCCCCCCTTGATGACGGACAGTTATCCTGCCAGATCTCCCTCTGCCTGCTCTTCTCTTGAGAGACACAAGAAGTTTCTTTTCCGGTTCTTTCTTTGTAAGCAATTTAAATGTTTTCATATAATCTATTTATTATCTTGGCAAAACTTCAATTTTTTGGCCTTCTTTTATTTTTATAATTGCTTTTTTATAACCTTTTCGCCAGCCGAGCGTTCTTCCTAATCTTCTTCTTTTTGGTGGGATATTAATAATCCTTACTGATACAACATCAACATTATAAAGACCCTCAATTGCTCTTTTGATTTCCTTCTTATTTGTTCTCGGAAAAACTTTGAAGATATATTTATTTTCTTTTGTAAGATCGGTCGCTTTCTCTGTAATGTGGGGAGTTTTTAAAACATTGTAAGTCTCAACAGGCTTTTTTCTTGTTTTAATTCTTGGCCTCTCAGCTGCTGAAGGTTTCTTGGGTTCTTCTTTCTTCTCCCCCTTAACGACTTCCTGCTTCTTTGGTTTTTCCTTTTTTTCTTTTATTTCTTTTCCCTTGCGTTTTTTTAAAATATCTAAAATTGGCATTATTTCAAAAATGTATTTTTAATTACATCTATTGTTTCTTTTGTTAAAATTAAATGTTTAAGGGAAAGTAAATCAAAAACATTTAGGTTTCTGGCTTCCATTATCTGAAAATTTGGGATATTCCTGCCAGCTCTCAATACGTTTTCATCTTTTTTTGGCAAAGCTAATATTGCTGATATTTTTTGGGGGAGTATTTTCTTCAAAATCTTTGAAATTTCTTTTGTTTTGGGCGCCTTCAATTCTAAATCGTCCAAAACAATAATCAACTTTTCTTTAGCTTTAGCAGATAGTACCATAAATAAAGCTTTCCTTCTCATTTTTTTATTAATTTTCTTTTTAAAAACTCTATTTTTAGTTGGACCGAAAGTTACTCCTCCCCCTCGCCATATAGGAGATCTTATTGAACCATGCCTGGCTCGGCCAGTTCCTTTTTGCCGCCAAGGTTTTCTTCCACCACCCCTTACCTCGCTCCTGTCTTTTGTATGAGCAATAACTCTCCTTCTGTTTGCCATTTGGGAAACCAATGTCTGATGAATTAAATCGGAATTCACTTTTATATCAAAAATCTCTTTTGGCAATACAATTTCATCAATCTTTTTCCCTTGTTGACTATAGATATTGACTTTCATAGGTTAATATAGTTGGACCAGAACTCGCTATTTATTCAACGATGGTGATTTAACTTCTGTATTGACCGATCTCATAAAAGAAGGGAAGCTGGAAATTGATATTTATAGCCGAAGTGGCGCGATATACCTTAATATAGCTCTGGCTTAGGGTCCTCTCATTCTTTCTGTACCGCCTCTAAGGGTATCTCATTCGACGCCTCTTTTTATTTCCCAAAGTGAGGGATTACCTTCCCAAGCGTTTCTATCCTCTAATTTCAATCAATGTTCCTTTTCTTCCGGGAACTGCGCCCTTCACGGCAATCATATTATTTTTAGGATCAATTTTTGCGACTTTCAAATTTTTAACGGTGACTCTTTCAAATCCCATTCTGCCTGGCATCTTTCTTCCTTTTATTACTCTTTCTGGAAAAGAAGAGCCTACAGAGCCCAAAGTCCTAGCTTCGTGTTTCACTCCGTGAGACGCCCCTCTGCCCGAAAACCCCCATCTTTTTACACCTCCCTGAAAGCCTTTTCCTTTGGAAATTCCGGAAACCGAGACTACATCTCCTTCCTTGAAAACATCTGCATCAATTTTCTGTCCAACTTTATATTTTGAAATATCTATATTGCCTCTAAATTCTCGAATATATCTAAATGGTTTTTGTTTTTGTGGTTTTTTTACTTTTTTCTCTTTCAGCTTCTGAAATCCAATCTGAATAGCTTCGTAACCATCGTTCTCTTTTGTTTCTATCTGCAAAACCTGGCAAGGACCTGCCTCAATTAAAGTAACTGGTATTACATTTCTTTTCTCGTCAAATATCTGGGACATTCCGATTTTTAATCCGAGAATAAACCTCATGATATGTTAATTACTTTACGAATTTTATGCGAATTATATACGAATAGAAAACCGGGCTAAGCCCGGTTTTCTACCTGAGCTTTCTGTATATAAATTTATTATATTTTAAAAAAATCTCTCATAATTAAACATATAAGTATCCGCATAAAATTCAAATACAATCCGTATGCTAATTTGGTGACTCTACATCTTTATTTCAATATCTACTCCGGCAGGCAAGGTTAAATTCATTAAAGCATCAATAACTTTTGGGTTTGGGTTTAGAATATCAATTAATCTTCTATGAATTCTTGTCTCAAACTGCTCTCTAGCATCTTTATGGACAAAGGAGGAACGATTAACCGTATATTTATGAATTTCTGTCGGCAAAGGAACGGGTCCCAAAACTTTCGCATCATAACGTAAGGCTGCCTCAACAATCTGTCGACAACTTGAATCTATTACCTTATGATCGTAAGCCTTCAATTTTATTCTTAATTTTGGCTGAAGGCCTTCTTTTTTTTCTTTGACTGCCTGCTTTCCTTTTACTGTCATATTAAAAGAACATTTACATTAGTTCTTAGCAATTAGTGAATAGCGGTTAATCTATTCGCTAAACACTACTCTCTATTTTACTATTTTAGTTGCTACCCCGGCACCTACGGTTTTCCCGCCCTCACGAATAGCAAATCTCTGTTTTTCCTCAAGAGCAATGGGAACGATTAACTTAATCTTTAAATTAACCGTATCGCCCGGCATAACCATTTCTGTCCCCTCAGCTAAAGTCACGTCTCCGGTAACGTCGGTGGTTCGGAAATAAAATTGGGGCTTGTAACCAGTAAAGAATGGAGTGTGACGACCTCCTTCTTCTTTGGTTAAAACATAAACCTCTGCATCAAATTCAGTATGGGGAGTAATAGAACCTGGTTTTGCCAATACCTGGCCTCTTTCAACTTCTTCTTTCTTTAAACCCCTGAGTAAAATTCCAACATTATCTCCAGCCATTCCTTCGTCAAGAATCTTATTAAACATCTCAATGCTGACTGCCACTGTTTTAACAGTTGGGCGAAGACCTACTAATTCTATTTCTTCGTTGGAATGAACTATTCCCCTCTCTATTCTACCTGTTGGAACTGTTCCACGACCTGCAATAGAAAAAACGTCTTCAATGGCCATTAAAAAGGGTTTGTCAATTTCTCTTTTAGGTTCTGGGATATGATCGTCTAAGGCTTTTACCAGCTCTAAAATAGGTTTAGCAGCTTCATCGTCAGCAGAATTTACATCCAAGGCCTTTAGGGCTGATCCTTTAATTATGGGAATTTCGTCTCCGGGAAACTCATATTTCTTTAAAAGTTCCCGAATTTCAGACTCTACCAAATTAATCATTTCCTCATCGTCAACGAGATCGCATTTATTCAAAAAAACAACAAGAGAAGGCAAGCCCACTTGTTTGGCTAATAGAATGTGTTCTCTGGTTTGCGGCATGGGGCCATCAGGAGCTGAAATAACTAAAATCGCTCCATCCATCTGGGCAGCTCCCGTAATCATATTTTTAATGTAGTCAGCGTGGCCTGGACAATCAATGTGGGCGTAGTGTCTTTTTTCGGTCTCGTACTCAACATGACAAACATTTATAGTCAATCCTCGAGCTCTTTCTTCGGGAGCAGAATCAATTTCTTCCACTGTTTTCTTTGAAGTTTTGAATTTTTTCAGATCCAAAACTTTTAAAATAGCCGCGGTCAAGGTTGTTTTACCATGATCAACGTGGCCGATTGTCCCCACATTAACGTGAGGTTTTGATCTTTTAAATTTTTCTTTTTCCGCCATTTTTCTTAGAAGGTTTAGGGCTTAGCGTTTAGGATTTTAGTTAGAACTAGTAACCTAAACCTTAATACCCCAAAAACATAAATTGTTTATATTATTATTTTATTAATTTTTAGAAAATAGTCAAGGTTCTTCTCCATTAAATCTAATTTTAGGCAACTATTTAAATATATCAAAAATTTCTAAAATGGTCAATAGTCAATAGATTTGACTGCGGATTATTTTTAATTTTATTTATCTTCTTTTCCCTTCAATTATCTCTTTAGCAATATTCTGGGGTACTTCATCGTAATGATCAAATTCCATCGTAAAATTTCCGCGACCTTCGGTCAATGAACGGACAACGGTAGCATAACCAAACATTTCAGCCAAAGGAATTTTTGCATCAATAACTTTTAAATTGAGTCTGTCTTTGGTTGCCTCAATTTTTCCTCTCCTAGCTGCTAAATCTCCTGCCACATCGCCAAAAAATTCTGAAGGGCATATTACTTCCAATCTCATTATTGGTTCAAGCAGGACTGTTTTTGCTCTTTTGGCAGCTTCTTGAAAAGCGATGGAAGCAGCAATTTTAAAAGCGATTTCTGAAGAATCAACTTCGTGGAAAGAACCATCATATAAGGCTACTCGTAGGTCAACCATTGGATAACCAGCTATCACTCCTTTATCCATAGCTTCTTGCGCTCCCTTTCTAACTGCCGGAATAAATTCTTTTGGGATAATTCCTCCCCTGATTTCATCAATGAATTCAAAGCCTTCTCCCCTCTTTCTGGGTTCCAACCTCAGCCGAACATGTCCGTACTGGCCTCTTCCGCCCGATTGCCGAATATATTTACCTTCAGCCTCGGCTATTTCTTTGATTGTTTCTTTATAGGCTACCTGAGGCCTTCCCACAGAAGCCTCAACCCCAAATTCTCTTTTCATTCTATCGCTAATTATTTCTAAATGCAGTTCTCCCATGCCTGAAATAATAGTCTCGCCAGTTTCCAAGTCTCCTTTTACTCTAAAAGTAGGGTCTTCTTCAGATAATTTTTTTAAGGATAGGCCCATTTTTTCCTGATCAGCTTTACTTTTCGGTTCAATTCTAATAGAAATAACGGGTTCTGGAAAGCTAATTTTTTCTAAAATAATTGGATGGTCAATGTCGCAAAGTGTGTGGCCGGTGACAGTGTTTTTTAGTCCAACAGTTGAACTAATTTCGCCAGTATAAATTTCTTCAACCTCCTCACGTGAGTTAGCATGCATTCTTAGAATCCTTCCAATTCTTTCTTTTTCACCGGTTGTTGCATTTAAAACATAAGAACCTTTTTTTAAATAACCAGAATAAACCCGGAAGAAAGTTAAAGTACCAGCGTAAGGATCAGCCGCAATCTTAAATGCTAGGGCTGAAAAAGGAGTTGAATCTGAAGCGTTTCTTTCAATTTCATTACCAGTCTTAGGATCTATTCCCTTGATTGGCGGGAGGTCAATAGGACTGGGAAGATAGAATAAAATAGCATCAAGCAACGACTGGATCCCTTTGTTTTTTAAAGCCGAACCGCAAAGCACAGGAATAAGTTTGTAATTTATGGTAGCTTTCCTTAAAGCCATTTTTAGCTCTTCAACTGAAATTTCTTGACCGGCTAAATATTTTTCCAAAAGTTTGTCATCTTCGCCAGCAATTTTCTCAACTAATTTTTCCCTCCATTCTTTAGCTTTAGCTTGAAGTTCTTTGGGAATTTCTGTTACTACTACGTTTTGGCCAAAATCGCCTTCAAATTTCAAAGCTTTCATAATTAAAAGATCGATCATTCCTGTATGTTGATCTTCTTCTCCGATTGGCAACTGTAAAGCCACGGCATCAGGTGATAATTTCTGCCAAATTGATTTTAAGCTTTTTTCAAAAGAAGCGCCTGTCCTATCTAATTTATTAATAAAACAAATCCTTGGGACTTTAAACTTATCA
>MHLV01000016.1:0-6233 GCA_001819145.1 Candidatus Nealsonbacteria bacterium RBG_13_36_15
ATTTAGATGGCGATGGCGGGGGGTTAACTGGAGATTGTAGCACTTTGGTTGATTCCGACGATGCTTGTTATCAGGTTGAACTTATAGAAGAACCTGACTGTGTAGGCACTGGCATTTCTTATTATATTCAATCCATCGGGACTTATAAAGGAACTAAGAGGGCAATTGAGCTTTCCATACCTGCAGCTTCCGTTGCTATTATTCTTGATAGTCCTTATGCCTTAGATTGGGTTTGGGCAGAGACTGGAGTCGGAGCTGCGAAAGGAAAAGATGCTTCTCTTTGGGTTGCCACAGAACCAGCTCCAAGAGAAGTTCCTTACAGAATAAGCCTTATTAAATGGAATCTTTTAAGTATTCCCGACGATGTAACAATTCAAAGCGCGACTTTCTTTTTTTACGATAGCTGGTTTTCAGGTACTGGTGGAGCATTTCCCCAGAACGTTAATTTAAGGAGCGTTAGTGACGCTAATGATGGTTGGGCATCCGGAGATCCTATAAATAATCTTTATAATTTGCCAGCAAATGACCCTCCGATTGCTTCTTTTGGAGATTTTCCAGCTCCTGGCCAACCTGTAGGATGGAAAAGTGCGAATATTACCTCGTTAGTTCAAAATGAAATTAACCCCGCCACCGGTAACGACACCCTTTCTTTAAAATGGGATTACAGTGCTTACCAAGTAGATGTCTATGGTTCTCCATCGGGAACTAACTCGCCCTATATCACCATAACCTACAATTCTTGTGATTGATTCGCTATTATAATTTTTGCACCCTGATTATTGTTTGATTTTAAAAATTTCGGAGAATAGCTCTCCGATTTTTTATATTTTTGCAAATGTTTAACACCCGACGTTAAACATTCTTAATTATTTAAAATACTTTAATAAAAAACGAGTAATTCCCTCTTCTTTGATATGTCAAAATAATATTGTTATAATGATTTTGTTATGGTGATAACACAATAAGGGGGTAAAATGTTTAACACCCGACGTTAAACATATATAAAACATTATGCCTTATCGACAATTTTTCTTTGAGAAACACCAACCAGTGCATATCATTTCTCGAGCAGTAGAAGAAAGAGAAATTTTTAAAGAGGAAGATAATTGTTATCGTTTTATTTTCCAACTATACGCTGCTAATGTTGGAAAACCTGCTTTGAACCTTTGGAGACAGGATATAATAAAATCAGCCAAAGCTTTATTACAAGGAGAAGATGTTTCGTCAAGGTTTATAATTAAAGAGCATCCGCCCTTAGTTAATTTTTTAGATTTTTGTTTAGTTGTAAATCATTATCATTTCCAATTAGTTCCCAATTCTGAAAACAGCATTCCTCAATACATGAAAAAAGTAAATGGAGGTTTTGCTAAATATTTTAACTTAAAGCACAATCGAAGAGGTGCTTTATTTGGTTCACGATATAAGAGCGTTCCAATTAGGACAGATTTTCAATCAGATGCTGTTACTCGTTATATTAGCGTGATAAATGTTTTAGATGTTTATCAGCCAGGGTGGAGAGAAAAAGGATTGCATGATTGGGAAGGGGCATTTAAGTTTTTAGAAGATTATCAATTTTCAAGTTTTCCTGATAGAATTGGGAAAAGGAATTCTAAGCTTATTACCCCAGAAACAATTTCAGAAAAACCCTCTTTTGAAAAATATGCTGAAAGCAAAAAGATATATTCAAAATTTGTCCAAGATTTCTTGGAGAACAAACTAACTCATTTTTCCTCTACTTTTCTCGAGTAAATGTTTAACGTCGGGTGTTAAACAATGTGAAAACATGACTAAATCTGAAGCAAAAAAAAGAATTGAAAAACTCAAAAGATTAATCAATCATCATCGTTATCTCTACCATGTTTTAGATCGCCAAGAGATTTCAGATGCTGCCTTAGACTCTTTAAAGAAAGAGCTTTTTGATTTAGAACAGAAATATCCAGAACTAATAACTTTAGACTCTCCAACCCAGAGAATTGGAGGAAAACCCCTTGAAAAATTCAAAAAAATAAGGCATTTCCGGCCAATGTTTTCTTTTAATGATGCTTTTTCTGAAAAAGATATGGAAGATTGGCAAGAAAGAATTTCAAAGCTTTTAACTGAAAAAGAGAAAAAAGAAATAGACTTTTTTTGCGAATTGAAAATTGACGGTTTAGCTATTGAATTAATTTATGAGAAAGGCATTTTGAAAACCGGTTCTACCCGGGGCGATGGAATTTTAGGCGAGGACATAGCCCAAAATTTAAAAACCATTGAAGCTATTCCCCTAAGGCTGAAGGACAGGGACAGTCCTAGGACTGTCCCTGAAGAGATAATTGTCCGGGGAGAAGTTTTCATCTCAAAAAAAGAATTTGAAAAGTTAAACAAAGAAAGGCAGAAAAAAAAACTTGTTCTTTATGCTAATCCTAGAAATATAGCAGCAGGTTCCATAAGACAGTTAGATCCTAAAATTACAGCTAAAAGGCGCCTTGATTCTTTCGCTTACGATTTGGTTACTGATTTTAGACAGAAAACCCACGAAGAAAAGCATCAAATTTTAAAATCTATTGGCTTTAAAATCAATCCTCACAACAAATACTGCAAAAACTTAACAGAAGTTTTTAGATTCCACAAGTTTTGGCAGGAAAAGAGAACAGAGCTTCCTTATGAAATTGATGGGATAGTAGTAATAGTTAATTCAAATAAAAATTTTGAGAAGTTAGGAGTTGTCGGAAAAGCGCCCAGGGGAGCCATTGCCTTTAAGTTCGCTCCGAACCAAGCCACCACTAAAGTAGAGGATATTAAGGTTCAAATTGGCAGGACCGGAGCCTTAACTCCTGTTGCCCATTTAAAGCCAGTTTTAGTTGGCGGAGTAACAATTTCAAGGGCAACTTTGCACAACGAAGACGAGATAAAGAAATTAGGGGTTAAGATTGGCGACACTGTTATTGTCGGCAGGGCAGGGGATGTTATTCCAGACATTATCAAGGTTTTGCCGGAGTTAAGAACCGGCAGAGAAAAAAAATTCCAGATGCCAAAAAAATGTCCTATTTGCGGTACAAGGACAATAAAACCAAAAGGGGAAGCCATAATAAGATGTACAAACCCCAAATGTTTTGCCCAGCAAAAAAAATATTTTTATCATTTTATTTCAAAGGGAACTTTTAATATTGTTGGTTTAGGACCGAAGATTGTTGATAGATTGATTGAAAAAGGATTAGTTACAGATCCAGCAGATCTCTTTCGATTAGAGGAGGGAGACTTAATTCCTTTGGAAAGATTTGCTGAAAAGTCGGCCGAAAATTTAATTGAGGCAATTCAATCTCAAAAGAAAATCACTCTGCCCCGTTTTATTTATGCTTTGGGCATTAGAAATATTGGCGAAGAAACAGCCGTTGATTTGGCAAAATATTTTGGAAGCTTGGTGAAGTTAAAAAAAGCCACCATAGAGAAGCTTGAAAATATAATGGACGTTGGGCCGGTAGTTGCAAAATCAATTTTTGACTGGTTTCACCAAAAAAAGAACCTGCAGTTTCTTGAGAAATTAGAGAAAGTTGGGATAAAAATAGAAAAGATAAAAACTAAAACCAAAAGGCCAAAACTTAAAGGGTTAACTTTTGTTTTAACTGGCGGATTGGAATCTATGGATAGAGAGGAAGCTAAAGAAAAAATCAGGGAATTTGGCGGAGAAATTTCAGAATCAGTTTCCCAGAAAACAAATTATGTTGTTTTTGGCAGAGAGCCGGGATCTAAATATCAAAAAGCCAAAGAGCTTGGCATAAAAACAATAGGGGAGAAAGAATTTCTTAAAATGTTAAAACAATTTACATTACTTTAGTTTCTCAATTCAATTATATGAAAGAATTTTTTATTCACCTTAAAAAACTTGACTGGGCTCTTATTTCTTCTGCTCTTTTTTTGGCTGTAATTGGATTAATTTCTATTTATAGCTCCTCCCTCTCTGGTAGTGATTTCCTAAATTTCAAAAAACAGGTTATTTTTCTGATAATAGGACTCTTTCTGATGCTGGTGTTCAGTTTTTTTAACTGGAGAGTCTTTAAAGACAATCCTTATTTGATTCTGTTTCTTTATTTTCTATGTTTTTTAGCTTTAGCCGGCCTCTTTTTTTTCGCCACAGAAATCAGGCAAGTTAAAAGCTGGTATAAATTTGGACCCTTTGTTTTTGATCCAAAAGTGTTTACCATGCTCGTTTTAATTATTCTGCTGGCCAAATTTTTTTCAACGAGGCATATTGAAATGTATCAGATAAGGCACATTTTGCTTTCGGGAGTTTATGTATTCTTGCCGGCCTCCTTAATTTTTCTTCAGCCAGATTTTGGCTCTTTTTTAATTTTTGTTTTTTTGTGGACAGCAATTTTAATCATCTCCGGGATAAAACTCCGTCATTTTTTAATTCTGGTTCTTGCGGGCCTTATCTTTTTAATCTTCAGCTGGTCGTTTTTATTAAAGGATTATCAGAAAGATAGAATCATCAGCTTTGTCCAGCCCCAGGCAGATCCTCAAGGGATGGGCTGGAGCCAGCAACAAGCAAAGATTGCAATTGGTTCTGGAGGAATATTCGGCAAGGGAATTGGTCGGGGTTCCCAAACCCAATACGGGTTTTTAACCGTTCCCCAAACTGATTTTATTTTTTCAGCCATTGCCGAAGAAATGGGCTTCGTTGGAATATTGGTCTTATTGACCATTTTTTCTGTTTTGATATTGAGAATTTTCAAGATTGCAATGTCTGCTGAAAGTAATTTTCCCCGTCTTTTTGCCGTAGGTTTAGCCGCCATCTTGATTCCCCAGGTTTTTATTAATATCGGTATGAACCTTGGCCTCTTGCCAATTATTGGCATCCCCTTGCCTTTGGTGAGCTATGGGGGCTCAGGTTTGGTTGCCATCTTTATGGGTTTGGGTATTCTCCAGAGCATCAGAATCAAAAGATAGCGCTGAAATATAAATTAATTAGTTTCCCCCATTACTGCCCTTGAAGTACCAATAGAACAGCCAAGCGGATAATTGCCAACTGAAGTGAGGTTGACCGAGCCAACCGTACCGCCAACCGCCGAATAGTCGCTAAGACCTTGAATAATTTATTATTATGATCTATTATTAAGAAACCGATTAAGAAATAGAATTTTTTATGATTAACACTCTCTCAAAAATTATTGAGTGGGGAATAATTCTCCTTGCTTTTTTAATGCCCCTATTTTTCCTGCCGATAACCTCGGAAGCTTTTGAATTCCCGAAGCAGTTGTTGCTTATCTTTTCTGTAAGCTTCTTAACAATTATTTGGGCGGTTAAAATTGTTTTAGAAACATCAGCCAAGATTATATATAGTCCTTTAGTATTGCCCGCCTTTATTTTCTTTGTTTTCTTTTTTATTTCAGCAGTTTTTTCCATTCACCGCCTCTCTTCAATTTTCGGCTCTTACCCAAGATTTAGCGACGGCTTGGTCAGCCTTTTTATTTATCTTCTATTTTTCTTTCTTGTATCTTTCCATACCAGAGAAAAAAAGCAGATTATCAGAATTTTAGTTTCTATTTGTTTGGCCGGAACGGTAATCGCTGTTTTGGGAATTTTGAATTATTTTGACTTTTATCTTTTTGGCAACTTTTTAAGGAATTCTCTGGTAACCCCAGCTGGATTTGCAGACAGGGCCGTTTTTTTCTTGGCAATTTTATTGCCGGCCTTGTTTTTAACTTTCCTTTTTGCGAAAAGAAAAATCTTTCAGGCTCTTTCAGTAATATCTGGATTTTTAGCCCTTTTCTATATTTGCCTAATTTCTGATTTAGCGGCAGTTTTGGCAGTATTTCTGATGCTTATTTTATTCGCTGTTTTTTATCGCTTCCAGCTTCCAAAAACAGCATGGATTAAAACGGGAATCGTTTTTTTAATTTTTCTTTTGCTTTTAATTATTAATGATATTGGGTTTGTTAAATCTTACATCCCTCTTATAAAGGACCGGACTTCCCAGCATGAATTAAAAATTGATCCAAATACTGCTTGGACAGTTGCCATAGGCGGTTTTCAAAACCTAAAGCTTTTAACTTTGGGATCTGGGCCCGGAACCTATCTTTTTGATTTTACCAGCTTCAAGCCGGTTAGATTTAACCAAACTCCCCTTTGGAATCTTCGTTTTGAGAGGTCTTTTAACGAGTATTTCCAGATTATCCCCACTTTGGGAGTTTTAGCTTTCTTTGTTTTCTTGTGGTTTTTATTCGTATTGTTGAAATTAGCGAAAGACATCTGGA
>MHLV01000016.1:6312-41979 GCA_001819145.1 Candidatus Nealsonbacteria bacterium RBG_13_36_15
CAATTTTATTCCCCTTATTGTGGAAAGAGATAAATATTTTACAGGCTGAACTATATTTTTCCAGGGTTCAGACTGAGCAACTTAAAGAAAAGCCAGACCCCAATATGATATTAGGATCTTTGATTAAGGCTAGGAACATTATGCCGGATAATGATAGCTATCGGAGAGCTTTATCTGCGACTGCCCTTAATTTTGCTATTTTAGCAGAACAACAAAAAACACTAACAGACGAATCAAAACAGCAGCTTTTACAAACTGCCGTGGTAGAAGGAGAGATGGCCGTTCGTTTAGCTCCCCATAATATTTTCAACTGGGAAAATCTCCAGAGAGTTTATAGCACAGTGACCCTTGAAAACCAAGATGATTTACTAATGAACAATGTTTTTCTCCAAGAGATTTCGCTTGATCCTACCAACCCGGGGCACAGAAATGATCTTGGTTTAGCTTATATTAATTTAAGAAACGACACCGAGTTAGCTAAGATAAACTTTCAGAACGCTATTTCTTTAAAGCCAGATTTTGTTGACGCTCATTATAGCTTAGCCATAATTTATCGGCAAGAAGGGAAAAAAGAAAAGGCCGTGCAGGCGTATGATCAGACGCTTAGTTTTCTTACTAGCCAAATTTCGTTTTTAGAACCAGTTGTTTCATCAAGAGCAGACCTTCAAAGTAATTTGGACCAACTTAAACAGCTTGAAGCTCAAATAGAATCAGAAAGAGGCGCTCTTTTGCTTGAAATCGAGGAAGAACAACAGCCGGAAATATCGCCCGAAGAGGCAGAGATAAAAAAGACGGAGGAAGAGACAACTCCAATAGAAACAGGGGAATGAAGCATGAGAGGACGTAGGATTGACAAAATTTTAAAAATTAAGTAAGATAGAGAATGGGTTGCCTTTATCAAGAAGGTATTTTTATATATTTTAATTAAAGCCTTCCCAATTGATTTTTATAAAAAACTAAAATTTTAGAAAAATCTCCTACCCTAAAAAGATTCAATTTAGGGATTTTTTTGTATTTTAATAAATACTTAAACTATGGAAAAAGTCAGAACAAAAAACTTTGGAAAATCAAAAGTTCGGCTTCCTTTAGATTATTTATTGAAACAACAGCAAGAAAGCTGGAAAAATTTTTACCAGAAAGATTTAAAAGAGCTTTTTGCTGAAACGTCTCCAATCCGAGATTATACCGGTAAGGAATTAGAATTTTGGTTTTTAGATTATAAATTAGACAAACCAAACTATGAGTCGGATTTAGAAGCGAAGAAAAACAATGATTCCTATTCAGCCTCTCTAAGAGTAAAAGTTAGGTTGGTTAATTTAAAAACAAAAGAAATTAAAGAACAAGAAATATTTTTAGCTGATTTTCCTCTAATGACAGAACGTGGCACTTTTATTGTTAATGGAGTTGAGAGAGTGGTTATTTCACAGCTTATTCGTTCGCCTGGATCCTTTTTTACAATGCAGACTATTGGAGGGAAAAATTACTTTGGAGCAAAAATTATTCCAAACAGAGGGGCTTGGCTGGAATTTGAAACAGAAAGCACGGGTTTAATCGGGGTCAAGGTTGATCGAAGGAGAAAGGTGCCAGCCACCATGCTATTGAGAGTCTTAGGAATAGATAAGGATAGCCAAATAAAAGAGCTTTTCCAAGATGTTGATAATAATCCCGATATTAAACATATTGAAGAAACCTTGAAACATGACCAAACTCACAATCAGGCCGAAGCTTTAGTTGAAATTTATAGAAGATTAAGGCCGGGCGATTTAACTACGCCCGACACTGCCCGCGAAATGATTGAGAATATGTTCTTTAACTTTGAAAGGTATGACTTGTCTAAGGTGGGCAGGTGGAGAATGTGGCAGAGGCTGCCAGAATTAAAAAAACATAAATTAAACATTAAAAATCGGAAAGAAAAAAAATCTTTAATTTTAAATCCAGAAGAAGAAATTATTCTTTCAGATAGGGTTTTGAAGCCAGAAGATATTTTGGCCGTTTTGAGAGAAATTATTCGTTTAAATAATAACCCAGAAGGGAAACCAGATCAGATTGACCATTTAGGTACGAGGAGAGTAAGAGTTTTCTCAGAACTTTTACAGAACAGATTAAGGGTGGGATTGATGAGGCTGGAAAGAATAATAAAAGACCGGATGTCAACTTTAGATGTTTATACTTTAACCCCGGCTCAACTTATTAACCCAAGGCCATTTATGGCAGTCGTGAAAGAATTCTTTACTTCAAGCCAAATTGCCCAGTTTATGGATAATGAAAACCCTTTAGCTGAATTAGAACACAAAAGAAGACTGTCAGCTACGGGTCCCGGTGGCTTAACCAGAGAACGGGCTGGCTTTGAAGTAAGAGATGTACAGCCCTCTCACTATGGCAGAATTTGCCCTATCCAGACTCCAGAAGGACCAAATATTGGTTTAGTTGGACACTTAGCTGCTTTCGCCAGAATTAATCCCTATGGTTTTTTAGAAACTCCCTATTTTAAAGTTAAAAATGGCAAAGTTACTTCAGAGGTTTATTATCTTAATGCCTACGAAGAGGAAAAATACAATATAGCTAGTGCCAGCATTCTTCTTGATAAAGAAGGCAACATTATACCCGACAACGTGGAAGCAAGGATAAAGGGAGAGCCAGGAAAAATAGAAAAAGAAAAAATTGACTTTGTTGATGTTTCTTCTGAACAATCTATCTCAATTGCCACTTCTTGCATTCCCTTTTTACAAAATGATGACGCAAACCGCGCCCTTATGGGTTCAAACATGCAGAGGCAGTCCGTGCCTTTAATAAAGCCTGAAATTCCCTTAGTATCTACGGGAGTAGAAAGAAATGTAGCTATAGATTCAGGGCAAGAGGCGATAGCCTTAGAAGACGGTATAGTCCAAAAGGCGGATGCCAATCAAATAGTATTAAAGACCAAAGGCAAAAAACCTGGGATTCAGAAATATGAATTAAGAACTTTTCTTAGAACTAATCAATATACTTGTTTTCACCAAAAACCAGTAGTTAAAAAAGGAGACAAGGTTAAAAAGGGAGATATTTTGGCTGATGGCGGAGCAATTTCCCAGGGATTTTTAGCTTTAGGACAAAATGTTTTGGTGGCCTTTGTGCCTTGGCGAGGAAATAATTTTGAAGACGCAATTGCCATTTCTAAAAGATTAGTAAAAGATGATATTTTTACTTCCATTCATATAGAAGATTTTATTTGCGATGTTCGTGAAACAAAATTGGGTCCAGAAATTACTACAGCTGACATCCCTAACGTTGGAGAAGAAAGACTAAAAGACTTAGACGAAGAAGGAGTAGTTAGGGTTGGGGCTGAAGTCGGTCCAAATGATATTTTGGTGGGCAAAATTTCTCCTAAAGGAGAAGCCGATTTAACCTCCGAAGAAAGATTGCTTAGAGTGATTTTTGGGGAAAAAGCCAGAGAAGTAAAAGATACTTCTTTAAGAATGGAGCACGGAAAAAGGGGAAGAGTGGTTGGAGTTAAAGTTTGGGAGAGAGATAAGGGGGTCAAGTTAGAGCCCGGAGTAATCAAAAGAATTCGGGTAGAGATAGCTGAAATAAGAAAGATCCAAGCTGGCGATAAATTAACTGGTCGTCACGGCAACAAAGGAGTAGTTTCTATAGTTTTACCTGAAGAAGAGATGCCCTTTTTAGCGGATGGAACTCCGGTAGATATTATTTTGAACCCCTTGAGCGTTTCTTCAAGGATGAATCTTGGACAGATTTTAGAAACTCATCTTGGCTGGGCAGCCAAGAAACTTGGTTATATTGCCTTATCTCCAGCTCTGGCTGGGGCAACCGAAGAAGATATTAAAGAAGAGCTAAGAATGGCCGGACTTCCAGAAGACGGAAAAGTAATTTTATTTGACGGAGTGACTGGTGAACCATTTGAAGATAAGATTACGGTTGGACAAATTTACATGATGAAGTTAATTCATATGGTGGCTGATAAGATTCATATGCGTTCTATCGGCCCCTATTCTTTAATAACTCAACAGCCCTTAGGGGGGAAAGCTCAATTTGGCGGCCAACGCTTTGGCGAGATGGAAGTTTGGGCCTTAGAGGGATACGGAGCAGCTAATATTCTTCAAGAAGTTTTAACTATTAAATCTGATGATGTGGCAGGCAGGACAGCGACTTACGAATCAATTTTAAAGGGCGAGAAGATAAAAAGTCCAAATGTTCCTGCTTCTTTTAATCTTTTGGTTAACGAGATGAAGTCTTTAGGATTAAATATTGAAGTAAAAGAAAAACCTAAAGATCCTAAAGATAAAGAACAAAAAAGCAATTTATGAGAGTAGCTGACATTGAATCAATTACAATAAAAATAGCCTCACCCGAGGCAATTCTTTCTTGGTCTCACGGAGAAGTGACAAAACCCGAGACCATTAATTACAGGACCCAAAGATCGGAAAAAGATGGTCTTTTTTGCGAGAAGATTTTCGGGCCTACCAAAGATTACGAATGTTATTGCGGGAAATATCGAAGAATCCGTTACAAGGGGGTTATTTGCGATAAGTGCGGAGTGGAAGTTACAAAATCTCAGGTTAGAAGAGAAAGAATGGGCCACATTAAATTAACCTCGCCAGTTTCTCATATTTGGTTTTTGAGGGGCGTACCCTCAAGAATTGGGATGGTTTTAGATATTCCTCTCCAACAGGCAGAAAAAGTTATTTATTTTGTAACCTATATTGTTACCAAAGTTTCAGAAACAGCTCAAAAGAAAGCTTTAGAAGAGATAGAAAAAGAATATAAAAGGAAGGTTAAAGAAGTAGGGCTTAAAGAAAAGAGAAAAAAGACAGCCAAATTACTTGAGTTAAAGAAAATGAGAGATGTGGCCAGAGAAGAGGTTCAGAGTATCAAGCCCCTAAAAATTATATCTGAAACTGAATATCACCATCTTTCTTTGAAATACGGAGAAGTTTTTGAGGCGGGGACAGGAGCTGAAACTCTAAGAAAAATTTTTGAAGCAATAGACTTAAAGCAAGAGATTAAAAAACTGCAAAAAGAAATAGAAAACACTTCGCCAGTTAATCGAAGGAAAGTCCTCAGAAGATTAAAACTTTTCCAGGGGATGCAAGGGGCTGGCATTAGACCGGAATGGATGTTTTTGACCGTACTGCCGGTTTTGCCACCGGATTTGCGGCCAATGGTTCAGCTTGACGGGGGAAGATACGCTTCTTCTGATCTTAACGATCTCTATCGGAGAGTTATTAATAGAGACAACAGATTGAAATATTTACTTGAAGTTTCTGCGCCGGAAGTTATTGTTCGAAATGAAAAAAGAATGTTACAAGAAGCAGTAGATGCTTTAATTGACAATACTATGAGAAAGGGGACAACCACCCAAGCTACGACCGGGGGAAGAAGGCTTTTGAAATCTTTGGCCGATATGTTGAAGGGAAAACAAGGAAGATTCAGGCAGAATCTGTTAGGCAAAAGAGTTGACTATTCAGGAAGGTCGGTTATTGTTGTCGGGCCGAAACTTAAGCTTTATCAAGTGGGAATACCAAAAAAAATGGCTTTGGAATTATTTAAACCCTTTGTCATCCATAAAATTTTAGAGAGAGAACTGGCCTACAACATCCGAGGAGCCTCTCGATTGATTGAGCAAGAAATTGATGAAGTTTGGGCGATGTTAGAGGAGGTGGTCAAAAATAAATTAGTTTTACTTAATCGGGCTCCCACCCTGCACAGATTAGGGATTCAAGCTTTCCAGCCAATATTAATTGAAGGAGAAGCCATTAGGGTTCATCCTTTAGTTTGTAAGGCTTTCAATGCCGATTTCGACGGCGACCAAATGGCAGTTCACATTCCGCTTTCTGAAGAAGCTCAGAGAGAAGCCCGGGAAGTAGTTTTTTCTACTGTTAATTTATTAAAATCAGCTACTGGCACTCCGGTTATCACTCCAACCCAAGATATTATTCTTGGCTGTTTTTGGATTACAAAAATAAAGGAGGGAGCTTTAGGTGAGGGAAAGATATTCGGTTCTCAAAACGAGGCCATTTTAGCTTATGATACAAAAGTTGTAGATTTAAGAGCGAAAATAAAGGTAAGGTTAGAGAAAGGATTTATAGAAACTTCGGTGGGACGAATTCTTTTTAATAGAACCCTGCCGCCGGAAATGTCATTTGTTAACGAAGAAGTAAACGGAAAAAAGTTAGATAAGATAATAGGTTTAATGATTGAAAAAATAGGACTGCATGACTCCCCGCCATATTTAGACAAGATTAAAGACTTAGGTTTTGAGTTTTCTACTAAGGCTGGCATTTCCTGGGGAATGGATGATTTAATAGTGCCCAAAGAGAAAGGTCAAATAATTTCTGAGGCCGAAAAGAATATAGAAAAAATTGATAAACACTATAGGAAAGGACTGCTATCTACAGAAGAGAAATCATTTCAAGTAATTGAGACTTGGCAAAAAGCAAAATTAGAAATTGAAAAATTAGTGCCTAAAACCTTACCACCCCTAGGCCCGATTTCATTAATTATTAACTCAGGGGCTAAGGGAAGTTGGGCTCAGCCGATTCAGATGACCGGAATGAAAGGATTGGTTATTAATCCGGCAGGCAAAATTCTTGAGTTGCCCGTTAAAAGTTCCTATAAAGAAGGATTTGATATTCTGGAGTATTTTATCTCAACTCATGGAGCCAGGAAAGGAACAGCCGATACTGCTTTGAGAACTGCTACAGCAGGTTACTTAACCCGTCGTCTTGTTGATGTTGCCCACGAAGCGATTATTAATGAAGAAGATTGCCGAGATGATAAAGGGATTATTATCTTTAGACAAGATGCAGTTGATCTTGGTCAAAATTTTCTTTTCAAAATTTTAGGAAGAGTAACTCTTGAGGACATAAAAATAAAGAATAAAAAATTCAAAATCAAAAAAGGAGAAATTATTGATTGGCAAAAAGCCAACCTTATTAAAGATTCTGGCGTTGAGTCAGTAAGAGTTCGTTCTCCCTTGAGTTGTAAATCCTTAAGAGGGATCTGCAGGTTATGTTATGGCTGGGATTTGGCTCTAAATCAATTAGTTAAAACAGGGGAAGCAGTAGGCATTATTGCTGCTCAAGCAATCGGAGAGCCAGGCACTCAATTAACAATGAGAACTTTTCATTTAGGTGGAGTAGTTGGCGAAGGAGATATTACTTTGGGTTTGCCGAGAGTTGAAGAAGTTTTTGAAGCCCGTCCCCCCTTAAGGAAAGCGGTTATTTCGGGAGCAGAAGGAAGGGTAATAGAGGTTACTCCGGGAAGGGTTGTTAAAATAAGGGAAAACAGCAAAAAACAAACAAAAAACGGACAGAGAAAAAAAGAAATCAAAATAACCGAATATGAAATTCCCATGCCCAACCCTATTTTAGTTAGTCCAGGAGATGAGATTAAGCTTGGTCATCGGCTTTCTGATGGCAGTATTGACCTAAAAGAGCTTTTTAAATCAACCGGTCAAGAAGAGGCCCAGAGATATATTGTTAAGGAAATTCAAAAAATTTATGTTTCTCAAGGAGCAATTATCCATGATAAACACATTGAAATAATAGTTAGGCAGATGTTTTCTCGGGTTAGAATTAAAGAAGAGGGAGATACCCATTTTACTTCGGGAGAAGTTGTTGAAAAAGGATGTCTACTTGAAGAAAATTCGAGATTAAAAAAAGAGAAGAAAAAAATAGCCACCTTTCAACTTCTTCTTTTGGGTATCTCAAAAGTTGCCTTAACTACAGATTCTTTTTTATCGGCGGCCTCATTTCAAGAGACTTCTCGAGTCTTAATCCAAGCGGCACTGGAGGGTAAAAAAGACGGGTTAAAAGGCCTTAAAGAAAATGTAATTATTGGAAAGCTCATTCCAGCCGGCTCCGGTTTTAGAAAATAACGGAAAATGATATAATAGAAGAGTGAAAAAGAAGAAAAACAAAAATAAATTTAAAAAAAATCAAGAAAAAAGAAAGAACAATAATTCACCAATCCTATCCGAAAAGATTAAACCTCAAGTTGCCGGAATTTTAATGATTTTGGTGGGAATAATTTCTTTCTTAAGTTTTTTTGACAAGTCTGGAATAGCTGGTAGAATCTTTTTAGATGGATTTAGGTTTTTAATTGGCAAAAGCATTTTTTTGCTCCCACCCCTTTTTTTGTTGGGTGGGATTTCTTTTTTAAAAAAGGGGCGGCAAAAGATTTATCTCCCGATATTATTAGGAATTTTTCTTTTAACATTAGGAGTTTCAGGAATAATATCAACATTTCAATTACTCCAAATAAAAGATACAGTTGGAGGAATAAACCAAGACCAGTTGGTAATTGAAAAAGAAGGAGGAATAATAGGCTACTTAATAACCTTGCCATTAGAGAAATTTTTTGGGATTGAGGTTACTTTAATTATAAACTTAGCCGTAATCGTCATTGGCGGGTTAATATTGATTCAATTTTTGCTGCCAGAGAAAGAGAAGATAACAACCGAAAAAGAACCTTCTAATTCGTTAATTAGAAAGATTTTTGCTCCTAAATTTAAAATAAAAGAAGTTTCACCCCAGAACGAAGTTTCGGCTTCTTTCCCGGAAGAAAAAAGGAAAGGTCCAGAAATTTTTACTCAACCCCAAATTTCAGGAATTCCTCTTGCCAAAGATCTGAAGATTAAGACGATTGAAAAAAATAATAAAATAGCCTACCAAAAACCCCCATTAGACCTGTTGGAGCCTGATCGGGGAAAACCCAACTCCGGAGACATTAAGGCCAATTCAGTAATCATTAAAAGAACCCTCCAGAATTTTGGCATTTTAGTTGAAATGTCTGAAATAAACATTGGTCCGACCGTAACTCAATATACTTTAAAGCCAGCTGAAGGAATAAAACTTTCTCGGATTACAGCTTTGAACAATGACCTATCTTTAGCTTTGGCCGCTCACCCAATTAGGATAGAAGCTCCTATTCCTGGCCGGCCTTTAGTGGGGATTGAAGTGCCCAATAAAATAAGAGCCGAAGTTAGATTAAGGAACTTAATTTCTCATCAAGTTTTTCAGAACTCTCCCGCTGATCTTCTTTTAGCTTTAGGTAGAGACGTTGCCGGTAGCCATGTCTTTGCTGATTTAGCTCGAATGCCCCACTTATTAGTTGCTGGCGCAACAGGCGCTGGTAAAACAATTTGTCTCAATAATTTAATCTTGAGTCTTTTATACCGTAACCCGCCAGAAATTTTAAAGTTTATTTTAGTTGATCCAAAAAGAGTAGAATTCCCTGTTTATAATCAACTCCCTCATCTTTTAACCCCGGTGATTTTTAACGTTAGCCAAACTGTCAATGCTTTAAAATGGTTAATTGGTGAAATGGAGAGAAGGTTTGATGTCTTATCTGAAGCCAAAGCTAGAGATATTGCAGCTTTTAATGAAACGAGAGAAGAAAAAGATCAAACCATGCCTTATATTGTTTTAATTATCGACGAGTTGGCAGACTTGATGGCAGCTCGTAGCAGAGAAATTGAAGCTGGTATCGTTAGAATAGCTCAGATGGCCAGAGCGGTTGGCATTCACTTGGTAGTAGCTACCCAAAGGCCCTCGGTTGAGGTAATTACCGGATTAATTAAAGCAAACATAACTTCAAGAATTACTTTTCAAGTGGCTTCTCAAGTTGACTCAAGAACGGTTTTAGATATGGCCGGGGCCGAAAAATTATTAGGATCAGGCGATATGCTTTATATTTCTTCTGATATTTCAAAACCAAAAAGAATCCAAGCAGCTTATACTTCAGAAAAAGAGGTAAGAAGGGTCGTTAATTGGATTAAAAAAATAGAGAAACCAACAGAACAAACAACAGAGGATTTAAGCGAGAGTTTAGAAAAGACTTTAACTTTAACCGAAGAAACCACAGAGAGTTTTTTTGAGGGAGGAGATGATCCTTTATTTGAAGAAGCGAAAAAGGTGGTTATTGAATCAAAAAAAGCTTCGGCCTCCCTTCTTCAGCGAAGATTAAGAGTCGGGTATGCCAGGGCAGCTAGATTAATTGATATGTTAGAAGAGAAAGGAATTGTTGGCCCAGGAGAAGGAGCTAAGCCTCGTGAGGTTTATTTTGGAACCGAAGGGGGAAAGGAATAATTTTAACTAAAATTATATATTTGACAGCCTTCATTAAAAATATTATCTTAAAATAAGATAAAATGGCAAAAACAAAAGAAAAGAAAATTGAGAGAGGAGATCTTCAAGAGGCAATAGAAGAGATTAAACAACGTTTTGGCGAAGGGGCCATTATGAGGCTAAAAGATGCTAGGGCAGTTGACGTTGATGTTATTCCAACGGGCTCCATATCTTTGGATTTGGCTCTGGGAGTAGGAGGCGTGCCTCGGGGAAGAGTGGTTGAAATTTTTGGGCCAGAGATGTCTGGCAAAACAACATTAGCCCTTCATATTTTGACAGAAACACAAAAAAAAGGAGGAGTAGGAGCTTTTATTGATGCAGAACATGCCTTAGATCCAGATTATGCAAAGAGAATTGGGGTTAATGTTGATGATCTTTTAATCTCTCAGCCAGATTCTGGAGAACAGGCTCTGCAAATAGTTGAAACTTTAGTCAGATCGGGTCAGGTTGATTTGATTGTTGTTGATTCAGTGGCCGCTTTAACTCCGAAAAGCGAAATCGCAGGCGAGATGGGCGAATTACAGATCGGACTTCAAGCAAGATTGATGAGCCATGCTTTAAGGAAACTGTCTGGTATTATTGCCAAAACAAAGACAGTAGTTATATTTTTGAATCAAACACGAATGAAAATCGGGATTCGTTTTGGTAATCCTGAAACCACTCCTGGGGGACTGGCCCTCAAATTCTATGCTTCAGTGAGGGTTGATTTAAGAAGAATAGCCCAGATTAAACATGGGGAAGAGATTATTGGGTCCCGCGTTAAGGCAAAGATAGTTAAAAATAAAGTGGCAGCTCCCTTTAAGATTGCTGAATTTGATATTTATTACAACGAAGGAATTTCTTATTTTGGCGATATTTTACAGAGCGCCTTAAAGCAAGAGTTGATAAAAAAAACCGGGAGTTGGCTCCAGTACGAGGACGTAAAGCTTGGCCAAGGAATAGAGGGGGCAAGAAAATATTTACAAGAAAATCCCGAATTAGCCGAGAAGATAAGAAAGATAATAGTAGAAAAAGATTAGTAAGTCTTTAAATTATAATTTATTAGTAAAATAAAAACGGCTAATATCTTTTAGCCGCTTTTATTTTTTTAGTCAAAGGAAGTAACTTTTGATCGTTTAATGACTATTTTATAGTATGGGCAAGTAAACCAAGATGACGGGCTCTTTTTATTGCTTTTGCCAGTTTACGTTGATGCAGAGAACAAACCCCGGTTCTTTTTTTGGCTCTGATTTTAGCTAAACCAGAGGTGAATTTTTCTAAAGTTTTAACATCTTTAAAATCAATCCCTTTTAAATTGTGTTTACAAAAAAAACATTCCATATTTTATCTAAAAAGGTATATCCTTTATATCTATTTCCTCCTCAGGTTTTTCTTCAATTATCGGAATTTCTTCTGGAGGAGTCTCTTTTGGAAAAGGAGTAACTCTTCCTGCGGCCTTGGGGCCCAACTGCATTCTTTCGCCGACAATTTCTGTTCTGTAACGACGATTGCCAGAGGAGTCTTCCCATGATCTTGTTTCCAATCTTCCCTCAACTAAAACCAAAGACCCCTTGGTTAAAAATTGAGAAGCAATTTCGGCCAATCTTCGCCAAAGAACGATATTATGATATTCAGTTTTTTCTTGTTTTTTCCCGGAGTCTCTTTCTGTCCAAACTCGATTAGTTGCCATTCTAAATGTACAGACTGGCTGACCGGCTGGCGTTGATCTCATTTCTGGATCATTTGCTACCCGGCCAACAAGAATAGTCTTATTTAAATTCATAGATCACGAATAATGCCACGGATTCCCTCATTAATTGTCAAGAATGAGTTATTAGTGAGTATCCGTAGGTAAATTAGTGTTTTATTAATATTTTATTATTCGTCTAATATTTCTTCTAATTTTTTTTCAATTTCTTTCAAATCTACCTTTTCTGAAAAAGGCTTAACCTTTTTTTCTATCTTAGGAACTTGGGGCAGGGACCTATAAGCCTTAATTTTTTTTAGCTCCTTTTTTGCTAAGATAATATAGCGAAGGATTTGATTTTCAGAATTGAGTTTTGTTTTCAGCATTTCTACTTTTTCAGGGTTAAAATAAAAATTTAAAACACCCAAATAAGCTTGCCCCTCTTTTTTAATCGGTGAGCCTAATTTCCTTTTGCCCAAGTCCTCTTTAATAGAAAAATTTTTATCTAAAAGCCCCTCGTTTTCTTGAACAAACGAAGATATTTTCTCTGAAAAACTTGTGGACTCACTTTCTGTTAAATTTGAGGAAAGAAAATAAGTTAATTCGTATAGTCTCATGTTTTTTTTGATTTATATCTTGAATTCTACCACATCACCATCTTGAACGATATATTCTTTACCAACCGTTTTAATCTCTCCTTTCTCGCGAGCCTTAGGCCAAGAGCCGATTTTAACTAAATTCTGCCAGGGGATTACTTCAGCGCGAATGAATTTCTCTTGAAAATCAGAATGAACACAGCTAGCCGCTTCCAAAACGAACTTGCCTTTTTTTAATGTCCAGGCCCGAGCTTCTTTTCCGCCAGCTGTCGTATAGAAGGTGATCAAATCAAGGATATTGTAACAAGTAAGGATTAACTGGTCAAGTCGGGATTTTAATCTTAATTCTTCAATTTCTAATTCTGATAATTCAGAAATTTCTTCTTCTGTTTTTAAGTCAATGGTTAATTTAGACAATGAGGCTTTGATAGAGTTTTCTTCTGATTCTTCATCAGTATTCAGGACATAAATAATAGGCTTCAAGGTCAAGAATTGATATTCTTTAATTTCTTTTTTATCCTCTTTCGAAAGAAATATGGCCGAGATGAACTTTCCTTCGGAAAGACCCTGACGAATTGTTTTGAGTAATTCTTTTTTTTTGATAACCTTTTTATCTCCGGCCCTAGAGTCTCTTTCCATCTTTTGTAGCAGGCTTCCTATCATTTCCAAATCTTTCATTAATAGTTCAGTTTCAACTATTTCAATATCTTGCCTAGGGTTAATTTCTCCTGTGACATGTTCAACTCCTTTGCCTTTAAAATCTCGGACGATTTCTAAAATTAAATCACAAGTTTTGATACAAGAAAGAAATTGATTTCCCAATCCCTCTCCCTTATGAGCGCCTTTGATAAGACCTGCTATGTCAACAAAATCAATAATAGTGGGAGTAACTTTTTTTGGTTTTATTACTTCAGCAATTTTTTTTAATCTTTCGTCAGGAACAGCCACCGTTCCTACATTGGGATCTATAGTGGTAAAAGGATAAGAAGCAATATCAACCTGTTTTTTGGTTAAGGCCTTAAAGAGAGTTGATTTACCAACATTGGGAAGGCCCACTATAGCTACAGAAAAAGACATACCCCGTAGGAAATTAAATATTTTCCGTGGTTATTTTAGACAGACCTTTGAATAATTGTATAATTTACAGCCTCGTAGGTAATCCGGAATTTTTACTAGAAAATATTTTAACTATACTTTTAACCACGAAATTCCTCTGATTTCCTACGGGGCATATAGATATGGTATAATAAAAAAACATGAAAATCAATCCAAACATTTTCCGCGCTTACGATATCAGGGGAATTTATCCTGCAGAATTAAACGAGAAAGTGTCCCGTTTAATTACTTTGGCTTATGTGAATTTGTATCCCCATACTCAGAAAATAATTGTAGCTCGCGACCCAAGAATTAGTTCGCCGTTCTTAAGCAAAGAAATTATTAATACTTTCATAAAGTCTGGAAAGGAAGTGATTGATATCGGAATAGCGCCAGACCCTTTGTTTTATTTTTCAATTTTCTACTATCTTATTGATGGAGGAATTATGATAAGCGGTTCTCACAATCCTAAGGAATACAACGGTCTAACCCTTAATGTCCGAAAAAAGGATAAAAAAATTAACGAAGATGTTATGGGCAGAGATCTGGAAAAAATAAAAGAACTGGTTTTAAGCCAAAACATAAAAAAAGCCGGAAAAGGAGGTAAAATTAGAGATTTTAATCCTACCGAAGATTATATTAATTATGTAACAAAAAAAATTAACCTAAAGAAACCCTTAAAGATTGTTATTGACTCTGGTAATGGCGCTTGTGGCTATCTACCAGAAAAAGTATTCCAAAAACTTGGTTGTCAAGTTAAAACTCTCTATGGCGAATTTGACGGGACGTTTCCCCATCACTTGCCCGATCCCTATCAAAAGGAAAATATTCAAGATATTCAAAAGGCGGTTATTGAAGAAAAAGCAGACATAGGATTTGCCTATGACAGTGACGGTGACCGAGTTGCTCCGATTGACAATAAGGGTCGGTTCATTGAAGGTGATTTTTGTCTTTTAATGCTAGCCCGCCAGGCCTTAGAAAAGAAAAAGGGTCCTATTGTTCACGATATGAGAGTTTCTAAGGCTTTTCTCGATGAGATGTCAAAACAAGGGATAAAGACACACTTTTCTGTTTCTCATCATTCCTCGGTTATTGATAAAATTATTAAAACTAACGCTGTTTTTGGAGGAGAAGTTACTCTTCATTTTCTTTTTCCTCAAGATTATTATCTTTGCGACGATGCTATTTTCGCCTCTTTGAAATTAGCCGAGATTGCTTCAAGAGAAGATAAGTTCTCAAACTATGTAGACAGCTTACCAAAATACTGTATTAGTCCTGAGGTTTTTATTGATTCAACCGACGAAGAAAAATTTGGGATTATTAAAAATCTTCAGGATTATCTCAGGAAAAATAATTATAATTTTATTGATATTGATGGAGCAAGAATTAATTTTGAGCATGGCTGGGCTTTAGCCCGAGCAGCAAATACTACGCCGATTATTAAATGTCGTTTTGAAGGAGAAACCAAAAATCATTTAATTGAAGTGGAAAGGAAGGCTCTAGAAATTTTTAAAAAAGCGGGAATTCCCATAACAAAAAAGACCTATCAAGAATTAGGCCTTCAATAAAGTTTTATTATAAATAATTGATTAGAAGATTCCCATCTTTTTTCTGACATTTTCCATAGTTAAGGCAGCCAAGGAGCGGGCTTTTTTTGTCCCCCGATCCAAAACTTCTTTTATATAAACTTCTCTTTGATCAAGCTCTTTTTTCTTCTCCCTGAACAGCCCTAAGGAATCTATTAAAATTTTCGCTAAAGATTTTTTTAATTCTGCGTATCCTTTATTTTTGAAATCATTTTCTAATTTTTTAATCGGTTCTCCGCTAAAAATGTGATAAATCATTAAAAGATTGGAAATGCCGGGCTTTTTTAAGGGATCATATCTGATATTTCTGCCGGGATCAGTAACCGTAGCCATTATTTTCTTTTTGATTTCTTCTGGCGCATCAAAGAGACTAATATAGCCGTGAGGACCATCGGTTTTGGACATTTTTTTCTTGGGGTTTTGCAAAGACATAATTTTTTCCCCAACTTTTGGCAGCAGGACCTTAGGTTCCTTAAAAACTTTCCCAAATTTATTATTGAAACGACGAGCAATTTCTTTGGTTAATTCAACATGTTGTTTCTGGTCCTTACCCACCGGAACCGCATCTGTCTGATAAAGCAAGATATCAGCTGCCATTAAAAGGGGATAATTTAAGAGTCCGGCATTAATATATTCTAGATGTTTTTTTGACTTTTCTTTAAATTGGGTCATCCTTTTTAATTCACCTAAAGGAGTAATTGTTCCCAATAGCCAGGCTAATTCAGTATGTTCTTTTATTTCAGATTGGACGAAAAATATGCATTTTTCTGGATCCAAGCCAGCGGCTAAATAAACTATAGCTAAATCCCGAATGTTTTTTTGTAATTCCCCGGGCTTATATGGCGTAGTCATGGCATGTAGGTCAACAATACAAAAAACGCATTCAGCTTTTTCCTGAAGTTCTATCCATTGCCTTATGGCTCCTAAATAATTTCCAATATGTAACTCACCCGTTGGTCTAATACCGCTAAAAACTCTCATTTTTAGGTTTTAGGTTCTATCTTCTAGGTGTTTAGATTAATTAGAATCTAGATACTAAGGACATAGATGCTAAACGCTAAAAATCTATACTTCAATAATAACTGGCAATATCATAGGGCGACGCTGAGTCTTTGTATAGAGAAATTGGCCGATTTTATTTCTGACTTCATCTTTTACATAAGTCCAGTTGACCACACCATCGGACCCGGCTGTTTGGTTAACAATGCTAATGACTTTTTTCCGGGTAGCTGCCAATAATTCTTTTGATTCTCTTAAGTAAACAAAACCCCTGGAGATTATATCTGGAGATCCCCGAACTCTACCGGTTTGTCTGTCAACAACAGCGACAATAACAAACATTCCGTCTTTAGCTAAAGTTTTACGATCTCTAAGAACCACTTCTCCGACATCTCCAACTCCCAGACCATCGACCATAACATAATTTGAGGGAACTGTTTTATTCTGAACAAAGGCTTCTTTCCGATTTAAGATGATAATCTGACCATTTTCAGCTAAAATAATATTTCTTTCCGGAATTCCTTGGGATTTGGCTAAGTTCGCGTTGGCAACCATCATTGATAACTGGCCATGAATCGGGAAGAAAAATTTCGGCCTCATAATTTTAATCATTTTTTTTAATTCTTCTCTCTGGGCATGGCCACCGGCATGGATATCCATCATTCGATAATGGAAAACTTCAGCTTTCTGACGATAAAGACCGTCTTTTAGGATTTGAACCGTTCTTTCATTTCCCGGAATAACCGACGAGGAAAAGATAACGGAATCCCCTCCCTTAAGGCGCAAAAGCGGATGTTCTTTTGTGGCAATTCTCATTAAAACAGCCTGCCCTTCTCCCTGGGCCCCAGTGCACAATACAGTTATTTTAGAATCTGGCAATTTTTCTATATATTTGGTGTTAATTAAGGTGCCTTTTTTGATTTTAAGATAGCCTAAATTTCGGGAAATCTCAACATTTGTTCTCATTGAATAACCTTCAATAGCTACTTTTCTTCCGTATTTTTCTGATAGAATTATTATCTGCTGAATTCTATTAATAAGAGAGGCAAAGGTAGCTGCAATAATTCTGCCCTTTGCTTTTTTGAATATTTCTTCTAAATTTTTTGAAATAAGGCTTTCTGAAAAAGAATGCCCCTCTTCTTCAGCTCCCGTTGAGTCCGACATTAAAAGTAAAATCTTTTGAAGGCTAATTCTGTTTAATTTTTTAAAATCGGTTGGTAAATCATTAACCGGGCTAGAGTCAAATTTGAAATCAGAAGTATGCACCAGGTTTCCAATAGGAGTCTGGATAAAGAGACCAAAATTATCTGGGATATTATGATTCTGGCGGAAAAACTCAACCCCAAAGGGGCCAAGTTTTATTATTGATCCATTTCTGATACTTTTTATTTCAAGTTTTCTTTTAATTGGAAAATCTTCCTGCCTTCTTAATATAATTCCTCTGGCTAAGGGGGAAGCAAAAAGGGGGGGATAGCCAATTTTTTCAATAAGATAAGGAACCGCTCCAATGTGGTCATAGTGTCCATGGGTGAAAACTACTCCTAAGATATTCTTTTCTCTACCTTTTAAATAAGAAATGTTCGGTATAATATAGTCTACTCCCGGCATATCCTCTTCTGGCATTCTAAAACCCATATCAATGATTAAAATTTTACCTTGCCATTCAAGAATCATCATATTCCGGCCGACCTCACCCAGCCCTCCTAAAGGAATAATTTTGAGGCTTAATTGTTTTTTTGTTTTTTCCATAAATTAAAGTGGTGCGGACGGTGGGAATTGAACCCACAAGGTCTTTCGACCACATGATCCTGAATCATGCGCGTATCCCAGTTCCGCCACGTCCGCTCTTGAGGAAATCTAAATTCTTTGGGATTTTCTTTAAAGGTTTTTCAAGGCGTAACCTTGGGACATTTTTATAATTTTTATTCTTTATCCAACCTTTTTGAGTATAAAAATAACATGCTCCCCCAAGTCTTTCAAATAGAGCATAAGAATTTTTGCATTTTTTGGAAACCCAATTAGCCATTTTCAGCTCTTTCTTGGAAGGATTAATAGTTACATGACCATAATGAGGGGGGATAACAATAATGTCCCCTGCTTTAGCTTTGACAGCATAAATATCCTCAATTCTTTTATTTTTGTATCTTTGAAGCAAATAGATCGCTTTTCCCGATAGCACTTTGTAAATCTCTTGGAACCTTTCAAGATGTTCGTGGCCAACAGTTTTGGGAAATTCTCTTCCCAACATCTTATCTTTTATTTTTGTAATATCATATCTTAATTCTCCTTTTTTTTTGATGCCGCGATACATATAATAGACTTCAAAATTATCAGACTTTTTAAACCAGTTTCGATCATAAACCACCTTTTCCATGTCATTTAAAAAACGGATTCCCGGTTTAATTTTCATTTCCATACTCTTTGAGTTTTAATATACCACTCTTCAATATCAATAAATCTTTTGGAGGGATCAGCTATTATCTTTTCCTTTACACCCTTAATTTCATCAGAAACTGGATAAAGATAGTTAGGAGAATACAAAAAGATAGCGGGTGCATCTTTAATTATAATATTTTGAAGAATTTGATATTTTTCAAACCTTTCATTTTTATCTAAAGTCTGGCGAACTTCTTCAAGAATCTTATCAACCTCTTTATTATCGTAAAGAGAGAGATTTAATCCCGGATCTCTTTTTTGGGTAGAATGCCAAAAAGGATATAGGTCGGGGATTAGACCAATAACTTTTCCAAAGAGAAGGCTTTCATAATTTCGAGGCTTCCAGAAATCTTGCTCTAAGCTTGAAAGAGAAACTTTCTTGAGTTCTAACTCTATCCCTAAGGCTTCCCATTGTTTTTTAATTAGGTCGGCTACCAAGCTAAGTTCTTCCTGATCGACTGTAACCAGAGAAAATTTTAGCGGTAGAATTTCTTTTGGCGTTTGAACGCAAACCTCGTTTAATTTTTCTCTAGTTGTTCTGCTGACGATTCCTGTTCCTTCTGTGAAACCCCAAGGCTCCAAAATATCTTCAAAATATTTTTCTTGGAATCTTATTACTGCAGCCTGAGTTTTTTCCCCAAATTTGCCAGTTATTTCTCCTTCAGGATAAATTTGAGGGTCTTTGGCCAAGCAACTCTGAAGACTTTTTACATCCTCACCCTGGCTTTCTAATTTGAGATCTCTTGTGAATAAATTTTCTTTCTCTTCTTTAAGGATTTTTTCTCTTTTACCATCTCCGTCTTCGTCTAGCCAGCCGGCTTTTTCTAAGAGTTCTTTACCCTTTTCTAAATCAAATTGATAGCCCTCGGGTGATGGAATATTATAGATTTCTGGTATTAAGGGAGAATCTATTGCTTTGCCATGTCCCAAAAGTACTTCTTCAACGATAGCTTTTTTATTTGTTCCATAATTTAAAGCTTTTCTTACCGCCTCGTCTTTTAAGATTTCAGATTTTTCTGGATTGAAAGAAATATCAAAATATCTAGGAAAATAAAAATTATAAAATTTAATACCCTCGCTTTTTATAGTTTCAAGATTTTTTGGAGAAATATAGGTTAGGCCATTAATTTCCCCATTCCTTAGAGCTTCAATTAAATCCTGTTCATTCTCAAAAAAACGAAAGGAGATTTCTGTTAGATAAGGTTTTTTACCGAAATAGTCGGAATTCTTGACAAGGGTTAAAGAGCTAATATGTCCCGATATGTTGTTTTTTTCAAGGCTTCTAAATTTAAAGGGGCCAGTTCCAATGGGCCTTAAATTGTAGATAACTAGAGAAAAATTTTCAGGAGAAACATCTTGCCAGATATGTTTCGGTAAAATTTTAAAAGTCAATGTTTCTAAAAAAGGAGCGTATGGAGTTTTTAGTTTAAACCTAACTTTAAAGTTATTTATTTTTTCTACTTCTATTCCAAATAAAGAAGCTCTCAGTTGGCTATTATAATCTGGATCTTGAATTATTTTTATTGTAAAAATTAAATCATCGGCCGAAAAAGGCTCACCATCATGCCAGTTGGCATTTTCTAATAAATCAAATTCGTAAACTTTACCATTTTCTTTGATTTCATATTTTTTAGCGAGGTCTGGCACAATTTCTCCATTAGGGTTGTATTTCATCAAGCCCGAGAAAATTATTTCCGTTAAATCACGATCAACATCATTGCTCTGATCATAAATTGGATTAATGAATCTTGGTTGGCCGATTAGCCCTTCCGTATAGCTTCCTCCAAAAGCTTGTTGAAGTTCGGTATTTTTGAAATAAAAACTTAAACCAAGAAAAACACTAGAACCTATAAACAAAATACAGAAAAGAGAAAAAAATATTTTTTCTCTTTTCCCTAAAATTTTGAAAAATTGCTTTAATTGAAAAAAAGCTGGGAACTTTCGCCCTTTGGATGATCTTAAAATAATTTTTATCTTATTGAAGATCAAATTAAAAAAGAGGTTTTTTTTGATAAGTTATTATTAATAAAGTTTAAACAAGAATTAGCCTAGACAAGGCTAATATAATAAAGAGAGCTCCCAAAATTACCGTTGCCCAAAAAAGTTTTTTTTGGATACCCCTTCTGGTGCCATAAAACCCTCCCTCTCCCCCAAAAGCCGAACCCAAAGCCGTTCCTCGTTGTTGGAGTAAAATAAAAACAATTAAGCAAATGCCAACTAAAATTTGAAGATAGGTTAAGATGTCTTTCATTTAAGATGGTTTTAATAAAGACTGTTTTGGCTTAGGAAACAAAATTGAAACAATAAATCCAAGCCCCCAAATAATGAGGGTCGTCCAAAGAAGGGGAGTAATTAAGGGAATAGCGAGTTCATAAAAAATCAGATCAACCGTCCAGATAATTAATACATTAATAATTAGACCAAAAAGACCAAGAGTTAATAGCCTTAAGGGAAGAGTTATAAAATTGAGAATTGGCCTTATGAAGAAATTCAAGAGGCCAAGAATTAAACCAGCTATCAAGAGATATTTAATATCACCGACAAATTCTACTTCTGGAACAAATTCAACGGCTAACCAAAGTCCTAAAATTCCAGCGACAATCTGTAGAACTAATTCTCTCATTTTTTCAATATATCAAAGTTGAGACTTTAAGTCAATTCTTCTTAGCTTTCTATGGTAAGAGATGGCAAAGCGGTGTGCTTCGTCACGAAGCTGCAAAATTAAATTAAAAATTTCCCGGGGAAGGTTCTCTAACAAAATTGGATTTTTTCGGTTTTCTAGATAGAGCTCATTTTTTCTTTTAGCTAAGGCAATAACCGGAACTGTTAATTGCTTATCCCTTAAATTCTTTTTGAAATTGTCGATTGTTAATCTGACGGCGTTGAATTGAGCTTTGCCGCCGTCAATTAAAATTAAATCTGCAAAAGGCCACTCAGAATGCTTTAATCTTCGTTTAATGATTTCTTTAATCATTGCAATATCGTTTGGCTTATCTATGGTTTTAATTTTAAATTTCCGATAAAAATTTTTATTGGGCAAACCCTTTATAAAAACAACCATCGAACCGGTAGCCTCTTTGCCTTGGATATTAGAAACATCGTAAGCTTCAATTCTAAAAATTCGTTTATTGGTCTTAAAAAGATTTTTGAGAATTTTTTCGGTTTTTGACCAATATTTTTTTAGATTCAATGGTATGGATTCTTCTTCAAAAATTTTGGCGTGAGCAAAAATTCTTTCTAAGATGCGAATTTGATCTCTAATTTTAGCTGCCCTTTCAAATTTTTCCAAGGCAGAAGTTCTTTTCATCTCTTTTTTTAATCCTTTTAAAACTGCTTGTTTTTTTCCCTTTAGGACAGCTATTAAGCTATTAATATTTTTTTTATATTCTTGAAAATTAGGGTTGGGTCCGGGGCAGAGATTTAGCTGACACCAAAGGCATAAATTTTTTGGGTGTTTTTTTAGAGTATAATAAGGAAAAATCTTTCTCAGAATTTTTAAGGTTTTTTTTAGGGCAGAGCCCTCAACGAAGGGACCGATAAATTCAATTCTTGATTTCCAGCTTCTAATTTTTAACTTTAATTTAATCTGATGGGTGACGAAAATTCGGGGGAAATTCTCTTTGGTTATAGCTACGAAAAAATAGTTTTTATCATCTTTCCATAAAACATTATATTTTGGCTGGTGTTTCTTAATTAAATTGGCCTCTAAGATCAAGGCTTCAATTTCTGAATTAGTTCTTAAATAGCCGATTTTTTCAGCTTCATTAATAAAAAGCGAACCCCTAAATCCGGGCCGGGAAAAATGATTTTTCACCCTTTTCTTGATATCCGTAGCCTTCCCAATATAAAGAAATTTCCCGTCCTTTTTAAAGGCATAGACGCCAGAAATTTTTGGCAGTTTTGATATTTTATCTTTTTTTAGAAACTTAAATTTCTCCATAACTCAATTATTTTAGAATATAATCCTTAATTTTTCAATTTAAATAAAAAATATCTAGCCAAAAGCTTATGACTAGATACTAAAAAGATGGATTTATTATGGTGGCAATATCGGGAAGCCCCAGCCCTGGAAGTAAGGAGTAACATCTACTCCCGCATTTGCACTTAACAAATGAGCAAAAAGCTCTACTTTTTCAAGATCAGTTGCCGGAGGAGAACCTACTGATGCATAATCTCTAAAGGTTTGCTTAAAGGGTTCCCAGCCAATATCTTCTTTTAATAAGTAGAGAAGTCCTGTATATACGTCATTGCTCATGTTCTGCCAATCGGTACGACCAGAATCTATCCAGGGTTGAGCATACCTTACGACAAAGTATTCATAAGGAAAGTCTCCGATAGGAATAAATCCTTGGGTAGGATGGCTGAACGTTGCCGTGGGATAAGTAGCAGAAAGAATATCAGCTACATAAGTTAGTTTAAAATTTGCCCAATGTTCAGGATTTATAGGGCCATTTCCTGCGTAGTGCGAACCGTAAAAATCAAAAGCATGACTTAGTTCATGAACCTGTCCAAAGCCTAAATAATTATAATTATTCACTTGTTGAAGAGTATTCGGAACATAATTTGTATACCAAAGAGTTGGATTTCCCGCAATTAACTCGCCACCAGGATAAGATACAACCTCTTGTGTTACTACTTTATTGCCATCATATGGAATTTGTCCTGTAAGATCTTGAAGCGCTGAATAAGCAGCGTCAAGTTTTTGAAGCCAACCACTAGGATTCGTTAATATCGAACGGTGCTCTGGCAAAAAACACAATACTGTTTTTTGCCCTATGAAGGGGGGATCGAGCTTTTCAAGTGATATGTCATCAAAATAAACAGTTCCTGTGGTAAGCGACCAATTATAACCAATTCTAGCAGCAACTTTTACACTACTAGAGGCAATAGAACAGAAAAATAAACTTTCTTCTGTCCAATTTTGCGTTCCCCAAATTCCTGGCGAACGGTTAAGTGATAAATGAACAGAGAGATTAGCTCCCGTGCTGAAACCATTTGGGGGATCAGCTAAAGTAACGTTTTCGGCTTTTATCCAGCCCTTAAACAAATAAGAGCTATAAGGGTCTACCGAAACATTTTGTAGCCACGCAGCATCGTTGGGCTGCGATGAAGTAATTTTAGCTGCTCCCATTCCACTTTTTACAGTAGATCCGTCTGAAATCCAATTCCAGGTGGATCGTGTAACGCTCCAGTAGTCTTTTTGCCAACTAGTAGGCATATTTCCCGAGCCATTCTCAAAACCAGGATTTAATAAAAGCGAAGTAATTCCTCCTGTTACCGTTAAATTATAAATTGTTTCTTTGCTGCCTACGGTAATAGTAATTGGATAAGTTCCTGTGGGCGTAGTTGAAGAAGTGGTAATGGTCATTATTGAAGAGCAAGAGGGAATGCAACTTGAAGGATTAAAAGATGCAGAAGTTGAAGCAGGAAGATTAGAGGCAGAAAAAGTAACAGACTGAGGGATGCCCGAGCTAAGTGTAGCATTGACAGCAGTAGAGATTGTTCCTCCTTGAGTTGTTGAACCAGAAGCAGGATTAACTGAAAGATTAAAATTAAAAGAAGAAACAATGCAGCTTTCATCTCCCTGGCATTGTTGACCAGAAGGGCAACCACAAGCGCTGCATTTATTAATTAAGCTTCCGTTATTACAATATTTTGGCTTGGTGGTTGAACATTGGCTATAAGAAGTACCATCTGCGCATTCTCTCTGAATACATTTTCCATCTTGACAAATATTATTCGAAGGACAGTTAATTATCGAACTCCATTCTGAGCAATTATCTTCATCATAATTTCCGCAGGTTTGATAACCATTATTAGAACATTTTTTTAGGCCCGTTTGAGAACATTCACTTTGGCAGGGAACTTCGGGTTCGTGAACTTCAGATGGTTCCTTTTCTGGAATAATTTTTTCTTCCTCGGTCAACTCCCCCTCAGATGTTTCCGGTGGAGGAGTAGATGTTTTTTCTCCAACTGGTTTTTCTATAATTTCGGGCATTTTCGGCATTTTCTTTTCAAGATAATAATATAGCCCCCCGGATATTAAACTAACAATAACTATAGTAAAAATTATACCAAATAGAACTTGTCCTCGGTTATAAAATTTAAAATTCTCCATAACTCAATTATTTTAGAATATAATCCTTAATTTTTCAATCTTATAAGAATATTTGAATCTTAAGGCTGGGGAAAACTAAATTGTTTTTCAGCATTAATTTTAGTAGAATTATTGAAGCATGGAAAATCAGCAATCTTCTCAATTGCCTTCTCAACCTAAAAACTCTTCTTTGCCGGGAATCGGTGATTTATTCAATAGAGCTTGGCAGATCTACAAAGAGAGATTTTGGGTTTTTGTCGGAATAATAGTTTTACCAACCCTTATTGTTTTCGGTATAGCTCTTTTTATAACTCTTCAGTTTATCTCGATATCAGAAACGGGGCAATCATTTTTCTCATCGACGGCCTTACTCTTTGGCGGACCCATTATTATTTTGGTGGCTATTATTGTTAACCTTTGGGCGTGGGTGGCTTTGCTTTATGCAATTAAAGAAAGTAAAGATAAAATTGGGATCAGAGAATCTTTTGCCAAGGGTTGGCATAAAATAATTTCTTATCTTTGGATTTCTATTTTAACTGGCGTTATAACCCTGGGCGGTTTTTTACTTCTTATTGTTCCTGGTATTATTTTTGCAGTTTGGTTTAGCCTAGCAAAATATGTTTTGGTTGTTGAAAATTTAACCGGAACGAAAGCTTTATTTCGTAGTAAACAATTAGTTTCTGGATGTTGGTGGGAAGTTCTTTGGCGATTTATTACTATTGGTATAATTGCAATTATCATTTCAATATTTATTGATTTTGTTGGCAGATTGATTGGCGTACCTAAAAATATTAATATTTCTTCTCTAATTATTTCACTTTTCTTTTCTCCCTTTGCCACAGTCTATGCCTTTATCGTTTACGAGGACTTAAAGAAAATTAAAGAAGGGGTTGTTGTTTAATTAAAATACCGATTAAGGTACTTATAATATAAAGGCGGCGGGGCTTTGCCCCGCCGCCTTCTTGATTTTCTTTTTAATTAAGAATATAATGTAAGACTAAATATGGCCCAAGATTTTATAAAAATCAGGGGAGCTAAAGTTCACAACCTAAAAAACATTGATGTTGACATCCCCAAAAATAAATTGGTGGTTATTACCGGAATTTCTGGTTCTGGAAAGAGCTCTTTAGCTTTTGATACCTTATACGCTGAAGGCCAAAGAAGATACGTTGAATCATTATCTGCCTACGCCAGACAATTTTTAGGAGTAATGCGAAAACCAGACGCGGAAAAGATTGAAGGCATATCACCGGCGATTTCCATTGACCAAAGGAAAGCAGCCCATAATCCCAGATCTACGGTTGGTACAATTACCGAAATTTATGACTATCTAAGGTTATTATTTGCCAGAATCGGGATTCCACATTGTCCAAAATGCAAAAAAGAAGTTTCACGCCAAACCATTGACCAAATAGTTGAACAAGTTCTGAAAATGCCAAAAAAAACTGAAGTTACCATTTTAGGACCAGTTGTTCGCAGTCGAAAAGGAGAACATCGCGGACTTTTAGAAGAAATTCAAAGAGCCGGCTTTATAAGAGCGCGAATTAATGGCATAATTTACCGGATTGAAGAATCTTTGGAGAAATCTTTAGATCTAAAGAAAAAACACAATATTGAAGTGGTAGTAGACAGGTTGATAATCGAAAGGGGATTAGATAAATCTCGTTTAGTTGATTCATTAGAAACGGCTTTAAAATTAGGCAAAGGAATTGTAATTGTAAACCAGAAATTTAGAAAACAGAGACCAAATGATTTGAATTTTAGTGAGCATTTTGCCTGTGAAGATTGCGGAATTTCTCTGCCGGAATTGGAACCTCGGCTTTTTTCGTTCAATTCTCCTTATGGTGCTTGTCTGGCCTGTCAGGGATTGGGAGAAAAATTAGAGGTGGATCCAAAACTGGTTATTCCTAATCCCAATTTAACCGTAGCTGAAGGAGCCATTCAGCCCTGGATGAGAGCTTCCCATAAAGTCGGAAGGCAAAGCTATTTCTGGTGGCAACTATCCAACTTATCAGAGAGGATTAATTTTTCTTTATCAGAGCCGGTTAAAAATTTACCTCAAAAAATTATTGAAATTATTCTGTATGGCGATGGAGAATTTGAAGGGGTTATTCCTTCATTAGAAAGAAGATACCGAGAGACAGATTCGAATTATACAAGAGAGGAGATTGAGCAGTATATGATTGAAAAAAAGTGTAAGCTCTGTCAAGGAAAAAGATTAAAGCCTGAAGCCTTGGCAACGATAATAGCTAAAACGTCAATTGACCAAATGGTTGAGATGAGCATCGGAAAATTAGAAAAATTTTTTGGCGAGTTATTAAATCCTAGGCGTCGCACCTTAAAATCTAACGAGATGAAAATTGCCCCGCCTATTATTAAAGAAGTTATAAATAGATTGCAGTTTTTAATTGATGTCGGGCTTGATTATTTAACCTTGAACAGGAAAGCTTCCACTTTGGCTGGCGGCGAAGAACAAAGAATAAAGTTAGCTACTCAAATTGGATCAAAACTGACCGGCGTCCTATATATTTTAGATGAACCCTCAGTCGGACTTCATCCCCGAGACCAGGAAAGATTAATTGAGACATTAAAAAAACTTAAAGAGATAGGCAATACTGTTGTAGTTGTTGAACATGATCCCCAAACAATAAGGGCGGCCGACTGGATAATTGATATTGGGCCAGGGGCTGGGAAACACGGCGGAAGGGTTATTTTTAAGGGAACACCCAGAGAATTAATGAAAGCTAAAACCTTAACCGGAGAATATATGTCTGGCAGGAAAAAGGTGGAAATAGAGTCTAGGGGTTCGTATCTCGTATCTAAGGATAAAAAAAAGACTAACTACCAAATACCTGATACAAAATACTTGGTTATTAAAGAAGCTGCCGAACATAACTTAAAGAATATTGATGCGAATATTCCCCTTGGCAAATTTGTTTGTATTACTGGTGTTTCAGGATCAGGCAAAAGTTCTTTGATGAATGATGTTTTGGCTAAGTCTTTATTGAAAAAATTTTATAAGACCAAAGAAGATTCGGGAAAACACAAAGAGATTTTAGGAGCCGAAAATTTAAATAAAGTAGTTTTAGTTGATCAGTCACCGATTGGCCGTACTCCCAGATCAAATCCCGCAACTTATACAGGAGCCTTCTCTTTTATCAGAGATCTTTTTTCAAAAACAAGAGAGGCTAAAATTAGGGGATACCAGCCCGGTCGTTTTAGTTTTAATGTTAAAGGAGGAAGGTGTGAGGTTTGCGAAGGGCAGGGTCAAATCAAAATTGAAATGTTTTTTCTGCCAGATGTTTATGTTGAATGTCAAGAGTGTAGGGGGAGAAGATTCAACAAAGAAACCTTGTCTATTGAATATAAAGGAAAAAATATTTCTGATGTTTTATCAATGACCGTTGAAGAAGCCTTAGGTTTTTTTAAATTAATACCCGGTCTTTTTCAAAAACTTAAAACTTTAAATAGAGTTGGTTTAGGCTATATTCAGTTGGGCCAGCCCGCCACCTCGCTTTCTGGCGGAGAAGCCCAAAGGATAAAATTATCTACTGAACTTTCCAGGAAGGCAACTGGAAAAACTTTATATATTTTAGATGAACCAACCACCGGTCTGCATCCAGATGATATTAAGAAATTAGTATGGGTTTTGAGAAGTTTAGTTGATATGGGTAATACCGTTTTAATAATTGAACATAATTTAGATGTTATTAAGAACTCAGACTGGATAATTGATTTAGGACCAGAGGGGGGAGAGAGAGGAGGGTACATTATAGCCGAAGGAACTCCTTTTGAGATTACAACAAATAAAAAAAGCCATACCGGAAAATACTTGAAGACGGCACTAAGTAATTGACAAAATCTTGACAGATTTTTAAAAGTGATTTAAGATTATAGAGTAAATTATTATCAACCTAAGCCGTATTTATTAAAATATCCAGCGGTTAGCGGTTATCGGTCCACAAAAAAATTATGAACATTGTTTACTGTTAACCGTTTTCTGTTTATTGACTTATGAAAATAAAACCATTATCAGATCACATTCTTATTGAGCCAACGAAACAAAAAGATAAAACAGAGGCTGGAATTTTGCTTCCCGAAACAGCGGAGAAAGAAAGGCCGGAGCAAGGAAAGGTAATTGCTGTGGGTCCGGGAAGGAAAACCGTTTCTGGCAAGATCGTTCCCCTTCATGTTAAGGAAGGCGATACTGTTTTATTTACAAAATATGGTCCCAACGAAATAAAAATTAATAATAAAGAATATTTAATTGCTAAAGAGGAGGATATTTTAGCAATTTTAGAATAACCATGGCAAAACAAATTAAATATCAGGAAACAGCCAGAAGAAAACTAAAATTAGGGGTGGATAAACTGGCCGATGCTGTAAAAGTTACCTTGGGCCCAAAGGGCCGTAATGCAGTTTTAGACAAAGGGTTTGGGTCTCCGACAATTACCAACGATGGAGTGACAATTGCCAAAGAGATTGAATTGGAAGATAAAATTGAGAATTTGGGAGCTGAGATTATTAAAGAAGTGGCTTCCAAAACTAATGATGTGGCCGGCGATGGCACAACTACAGCCGTTATCTTGGGCCAAGCTTTAATTACAGAGGGATTAAAGAATGTTACTGCCGGAGCTAATCCTCTAGCAATTAAAAAGGGGATTGAGAAGGGAGTAGAAAAAATTATTGAGAGTTTAAAGAATATGGCAAGTCCGGTTGCAAAAAGAAGCGAGATGGCCCAAGTTGCAACAATTTCAGCTGAAGATGCAGAGCTCGGTAATTTAATTGCCGAAGTATTTGACGAATTAGGAAAAGAAGGGGTAATTACAGTTGAAGAATCTCAGACATTCGGTCTTCAAAAAGAAATTGTCAAAGGGCTTCAGTTTGACCGGGGTTATGTTTCTCCTTATATGATTACCAATGCTGAAAAAATGGAAGCTGAATACGATGATCCATATATTCTAATTGCTGATAAAAAAATCTCAGCTATTACAGAGATTCTGCCGCTGTTAGAAAAACTTGCCCAGGCCGGGAAAAAAGAATTAGTTATTATCGCAGAAGATATTGAAGGAGAAGCTTTGCCTACCTTAGTGTTAAATAAACTTCGGGGAGTTTTTAATACCTTAGCCGTTAAAGCTCCCGGCTTTGGCGACAGGAAAAAGGAGCAGCTGCAAGATATTGCCGTGGTAACCGGCGGCCAGGTAATTTCAGAAGAAGCTGGTTTAAAATTAGAAAATGTTGAAATTAGAATGTTGGGCAGGGCTAGAAAGGTTATTTCAACAAAAGAAAACACAACCATTGTGGAGGGTAAAGGAGAAAAAAAAGATATTGAAGCCAGAACTTCCCAGATTAAAAAAGAAATTCAAGCTTCTACCAGCGAATTTGATAAAGAAAAGTTGCAAGAAAGATTAGCTAAGCTATCTGGAGGAGTGGCTGTAATTAAGGTGGGGGCCGCTACCGAAGTTGAACAAAAAGCCCGTCAGCATAAAGCAGAGGACGCTTTGTCTGCGACCAGAGCAGCCATTGAAGAAGGTATAGTTCCTGGAGGCGGCGTCGCTTTGCTAAGAACAATTAAAAGCTTAGATAAACTTGATTTAAAAAGCGATGAAAAAACAGGAATTAATATTTTAAAAAGAGCGTTAGAGGAACCAATTCGAATTATTGCTCAAAATGCCGGGATGGATGGCGCAGTGGTAGCCGAAGAAGTGAAAAAACACGAAGGAAATTTTGGTTTTAACGCTGAAACTGGAAAGTATCAGGATTTAATGGAAGAAGGCATTGTTGATCCAGTCAAAGTTGTCAGATCAGCCCTTCAAAATGCAGCCTCAGCAGCGAGCATGCTTTTAACTACAGAAGTAGTAGTTGCTGAAAAACCAGAAAAAGAAAAAGGAACTTCAGCTGGTATGCCTTCAATGTCCGAAGGATATTAAGTTTAATAACTATTTGTGTTGATTGTTTGCCCCGCTGCGTCAAACGCGGCGGGCTTTTTGTTTTGAGGCTTTTTTGCTTTTTTATTTTAGGGTATAATATAACCAATGATAAGATTTGGTGGAAAACTTTCTGGGGAGCAAGACTATCAAAGTGAAAAATCAAAAATTTCAGAAGCCATTTCAATTGCTGCTCACCAATTAAGGCACCCAATATCAGTGATAAAAAGTTATCTGGAGGCTTTAGGTTCGGAAGATTTCGGGAAATTAAACCTCAAACAAGTAGAATACATTGAAGATGCCCTTGAAAATGTTAGAAGAATAACAGAAACAGTAAATAACCTTTTAGATATTTCCAGGGTTGAAGAGGGAAGGTATGAGTTAAAATTAGAGCCAATATCTTTAGCAGAAATTACAGAATCAGTAGTCAGGGAATTCGCTCTTTGGGCGGAAGCTTCCAACTCTAAAGTTGTATTTAAAAAACCAAAAGAAATTTTGCCGCCAGTTCTCACCGACGCTTTAAAAATTAGACAAGTGGTGGAAAATTTGATTGCTAACGCTGTTAAGTATAAAAAAACGGGACAAGGGATAATAGAAGTAATTCTAACAAAAAAAGGGAAAGAGATAATTTTTTCTTGTAAAGATAATGGAATAGGCATTCCTAAAGAAGATTTTAAGAAAATTTTTACTAAATTCTATCGTTCAGAAGAGGCGATGGAGATAGATCCTACTGGCGCCGGTCTTGGCCTCTATTTAAACCGAGCAACGGTTGAGGCCAGCGGAGGAAAGGTTTGGTTTGTTAGAAATAAAGACTTTGGAACAACTTTTTCTTTTAGCCTCCCCATTTTTTCGGCATCTTTATTTATTAGTAAAAGAGCTTATTAGTCTGTTATAGTTTATGTCTGATAAAAAACCGAAGATTTTGATGATTGAGGAAGACCCCATACAAATCCCTTCAGGATTGTACGGGGCGAGAATAAGAAACACAACATTTTAGCTCCATTCAATTATGCCTAATAAGAAGCCAAAAGTCCTAATGATTGAGGAAGACCGTTTTTTGAGAAAGATTTATCGGGATAAATTATCTCGGTTGAGCTTTGATTTTTTAGAAGCAACCAACGGTGAAGAGGGTTTAAATAAGGTTATTTATGAAAAGCCCGATGTGGTTATATTAGATTTAATGTTGCCCAAAAAAAATGGCTTTGATGTTCTAATTGATATTAGGAGTAATAAAAATACTCAAAATATTCCAGTGATTATTCTTTCTAATCTTGGCCAAGAATCTGATATTAAGAGAGCCCTTGATTTAGGGGCTACAAGTTACTTAGTTAAAACTGACATTAGCCTATCGGGAGTAGTAGATAAAGTAAAAGAACAAGTAGCTAAAAACAGATAGTTTTTTGGCTGAAAGATGAAAATAACCGAACAATTTTTAAAAAAAATCCTGGTAAGTCCGAGTTTAATTTCAGAGAAAGATTTTGATTTAATTAAAAAAAAAGCTCTGGCAGAAAAAAAATCTTTAATTAACGCTATTTTAGATCAGGGCTTAATTTTTGATGAACAGTTAGGTCGTCTAATTGCCGACGAAATTCAACTTCCCTTTGTTAATCTTCAGAAAACAAAAATCAAAAAAGATATTCTTAATATCATTCCTGAAATTGTAGCCCGTCAGCAAGAAACTATTGCCTTTGAGAAATCTCAGGAGGGCTTAAAAGTCGCCTTATCTGATCCAGAGAATATAGAATTAAGAGAATTTATTGAAAGAAAAACTGGAGAGAAAGTCTTACCTTATTATGCAACGGAAAAAGACATCAAGGAAACTCTAAAATGTTATAAGAGAGAGATAAAAGAGGTTTTTGATGAATTAATAAATAAAGCCTTAGAAGAGCTTAAAAAAACCGTCAAGGCTGAATCCCTGCCAATAATTAAAATGGTTGACTTGATCTTAAGTTACGGTTATGAAAACCGAGCTTCTGATATTCACTTTGAACCTTATCAAAAAAAGACTATTTTAAGATATCGGATTGATGGAATTTTATACGATGTTTTAACTTTACCAGAGACTATTCACGAATTTTTAATCTCGCGAATTAAAATTTTAGCCGATTTAAGAACCGATATTCACGAGGCCGCTCAAGACGGCCATTTTTCATTTTCTTTTCCTGACGAGAAAGCAGATATTAGGGTTTCAATTGTACCAATTGAAGAAGGGGAAAAGGCGGTTTTAAGGCTTTTATCAGAAAGAGCGCGGAGATTTGACCTTGAAGGGTTGGGAGTGGGGAATAAAGAAACGGAAATTATTGGAAAAAATATTAAAAAATCTTGGGGAATGACTTTAGTTTCAGGACCTACTGGCTGCGGAAAAACTACAACTTTATACGCTATTTTAAAAATTTTAAATACTCGCGAAGTTAATATTTGTACCATTGAAGATCCTGTTGAATATGATATTGAAGGGGTTAATCAGATTCAGGTTAATCCAAAAACTGGCCTTAATTTCTCTAAGGGTTTGAAAGCAATAATCCGCCAAGATCCTAATATTATTATGGTCGGTGAAATCAGAGATGAAGAAACTTCCAAATTAGCGATAAATGCAGCAATGACAGGCCATTTAGTTTTGTCTACCTTTCATGCAACAGACGCTGCCACTACCATACCCCGGCTTTTAGAAATGGGAGCAGAGTCCTTCTTGATTTCAACAACTTTAAATTTAATTATTGCCCAAAGATTGGTTAGAAAAATTTGTTCAAAATGTATTGAGAGTTATGAAATTTCTCCCGAAAAGATCGCTCAGCTTTTGGGCAAAGACCTCGTTTTAAAACTGCCAAGAACAAAAGAGGGAAAAATTTTGCTTTTCCGAGGGAGAGGATGCTCTCTTTGTTATAAAACGGGGTATCTTGGCAGAACCGGTATTTTTGAGGCTTTAGAAATTAAAGAACCAATAAAAAAATTAATTATAGAAAAAGCTACCGCTGATCAAATCAAGAATAAAGCTCAGGAGCTTGGCATGCGGACAATGATTGAGGACGGTTTAAAGAAAGCAGAGAAAGGAATTACTACTTTAGAAGAAATTTTAAGAGCCACTAAAGAATAAAAACCTTAAAACCTAAAAATTTAAAAACAAATTATTTTTAAATTTTTAAAAGTATGGGAGTTTCCCAAAAAGAAAAAATTTTCTTCGTTGAACACTTATCTTTAATGCTTAAAGGAGGGATACCAATCTCCGAAGCTTTAGGGACTCTTAGGGACGAGACAAAATCGGGAAAATTGCGAAAGATTTTGTCAGAAACTTTAGAAAGAATTTTAGGGGGCGAAAGTTTAGGAAAAAGCCTTGAAAAATATCCTCGGATTTTTGACAGATTTTTCTTAAGTGTAGTTAAATTGGGAGAGAAAAGCGGAACCTTAGATGCGAACCTTAAGTATTTAGCCTTACAGCTCCGCAAGGATTATGATTTGAGGAGAAAGATTGCCGGGGCTCTTTTATACCCCGCCCTTATTATTATTCTGGCTATAATAATTATCTTGATTATAATTTTTTTCGTTTTGCCAAAAATTATTCCGGTCTTCCAAGCTTTACAAACTATGGGAATTGTCGGTCAACTGCCATTAGCCACTAAAATTTTACTAAAATTAGGCGTTTTTTTAAGAAAATTCGGTTTTTTAATCCCGATAGTATCCATTCTTCTTTTTTTCTTTTTAAAAGTCATTCAGAGAATAAGCTTTATTAGATTTTATCTTGATAAAATAGTTCTTTCCCTTCCTGTTTTGGGAAGTATTGCTAAAGATCTTAATTTAGCCAGGTTTTCTTGGAATTTTTATACTTTATTAAAAAGCGGTATGCCTATTTTAGAATCTCTGGAAATCTGTTCTGATATTTTACCAAACGAAGTTTATCGGAAAAATTTAATTTCAATTAGATCTGATGTAGAAAGAGGAGAAAAAATTAGCTTTGGTTTAAAGAAAGCTTCCAGAAACTTTCCGCCCATTTTTTCAGAAATGATTTTGGTTGGAGAAAAAACAGGTTCCCTAGAAGAAAGTTCTCTTTATTTGGCTCAATTCTATAGCCAGGAAGCAGATTCTACTATAAAAAACATCTCTGATCTCATTGGGCCAATTTTATTAATTTTTATTGGAATTATCATTGTTTTAGTCGCTTTAGCCACTATTATTCCGATCTACCGCTTTATTGGAGAAATAGGCGTAAGGTAATTTGCTCAAACCCTTTTTATAAAATGAAAGGTTTTACTTTAATAGAATTTTTTTTAATTATTATAATTATTTTTTTTATCTCTGTTCCAATTTTGTTTTTCGTCCTTAATTTTTATAAGAATCAACAACTTCAAGCTTATACCCACCAGATTCTAAAAGACTTAAGGAGGGCTCAATTCAAGGCAATGGCAGGCGAAGGAGGAGCGAAATTCGGAGTTTATATTACTAACGACAATTATACTTTGTTTAGGGGGGATTCTTACGACATGCGTGATGATCAATATGATGAAGTTTTTGACCTTCCTCAAATAATAACAATTCAAGATTCACCAAAAGAAGCTGTTTTTTCTGAATTAAAAGGAGAACCAAGTTATATTGGAAATATAATAATAAGTAGCGATAGCTTAACTCAGACGATAAATATTAGTGAGATTGGATTGATAGGTCTTAAACCATGAATTATGAAAGAGGACAATTTTTAGTTGAGTTAATAATTGCTATTGGAATTTTTGTGATTCTGGCCAGCTCTTTAGCTTTTTTAGTTTTTAATAGTTATACGGCAGGATTTTTAGCCTCAGGAATGGTTAAGGCTGATCTTTTAGCTGAAGAAGGATTAGAGGCTACAAGATCAATTAGAGACAATAATTGGCAAGACCTGACAAGCGGAGATCATGGATTAATAATTTCTGGAGGGAAGTGGCAATTTTCAGGCTCATCAGATATAATTGACGGAAAATTTCTCCGGACCATAAACATAGAAGATATTAGTATTGATCAAAAAATAATTACTTCCCGCATAACATGGCCGTTTATAGAAGGAAGATCACAGGAAATAACTTTAGTTACCTATCTGACTAATTGGCAAAAAAGATTACAAATCAAGAAACCTACCGCCCGTACCGATAGCACGGGCTGGACTACTCCTGCCT
>MHLV01000017.1 GCA_001819145.1 Candidatus Nealsonbacteria bacterium RBG_13_36_15
ATTAGCGTCTGGGATAAAAAAGGCATAGTTGATTTTGCTAAAAGTTTAGTGAAATCAAATTGGGAAATAATATCAACTGGCGGAACAGCTAAGGATTTAAAAAATGCCAAAATCAAAATAATCCCGATAGAAAAAATTACTAAAAATCCAGAGGCTTTTGATGGAAGAATGAAAACAATTTCTTTTCAGGTTGAGGGGGCTTTGCTTTACAACCGGGAGAACCCAAAACACCAAAAAGAGGCTAAAAAATTGGGCATTCATCCAATTGATATGGTGGTTTGTAATTTATATCCTTTTGAAAAAGCTATCAAACAAAAAGACTGCACTCTTAAGGAAGCAATTGAGAATATTGATGTTGGGGGGCCGACAATGATAAGAGCTGCAGCTAAAAACTATAAATATGTTACAGTATTAATTGATCCCAAAGACTATAATTTTATTGTAAAAATTATAAAAAATAAAAAAGAAGTTCCAGAAAAAATTAGATTAAAGCTGGCTCAAAAAGCTTTTCAACGGACAGCAGGATACGATAAAAACATAACTAAATTCCTCAAAAATGTTATTTGGAAAAAAAATAAAAATTGAAGGAGTTAAGTTTACTGAAACCCGTTATGGAGAAAACCCCCACCAGAAAGGCGCTTTTTATAAAGAACCAGAAAATAAAGATTCTTTAGCTATTCAAAGATTCAAGAAGCTACAAGGAAAAGAAATTTCTTTTAATAATTTTTTTGATGTTAACGGCGCATTATTAATCCTTTCTTTTCTAGGCGGCGAAAGACCTACTTGTGTAATAATAAAACACAGCAATCCCTGCGGAGCAGCCTATGGCAAGGATGCCGGAGAAGCTTTTTATCGTGCCTGGTATTTGGGCGATTCTTTGGCTGCTTTTGGAGGAATAATCTTTATTAACAGGTCGGTTAATAAAAAGTTGGCCGAACTTATGTTAAAAAATAAGTTTTTTGAAATTTTAGCCGCTCCCAAAATTAGAAAAGAAGCCCAAACCGTATTTTCCAAAAGAAAAAATCTAATAATTTTAACAAATCCCAGCTTAAGAAATCCTAAATTAGAAAAAGAATTTGATTTTAAAAAAATTAGAGGAGGATTTTTGGTTCAAGAGCCAGACCTAAAGAAGATTACTGCTGAAGATTTAGAAATCAAAACTAAGAAAAACCCAACAAGAAAACAAATCCAAGACCTTCTTTTTGCCTGGAAAATTTGTAAAGCCTCAAGGTCAAATGCTATAGTTTTGGTGAGAGGAGAAACCTTAATTTCATCAGGGGTGGGGCAACAAGATAGAAAGAGATGTTGCGAATTAGCTATTTTTAAATCAGGGAAGAGAGCAAAAAATACAGTCGCAGCCTCTGATGGTTTTTTTCCTTTTCCTGACGGCCCCGAAGTTTTAATTAAGGCCGGAGTCAAAGCCATTATTCAACCGGGTGGCTCTATTCGCGACAAGGAAACAATTGAGCTTTGTAATAGATATAAAATTCCAATGGTGATAACAAATGTAAGATGTTTTAAGCATTAACATATGGATATTAAACTTATTCGAAAAAAAGATCCCAAAATGGCAGTTCTTATTGAAACTGAAAGAAAAAGGCACGAGGAAACCTTGAATTTAATAGCTTCTGAAAATTATCCATCAAGAACCGTTAGAGAGGCCCTAAGTTCAATGTTCGTTGTTAAATATTCTGAAGGCAGGCCAGATAAAAGATATTACGGAGGGACAAGAGTTATTGATAAATTAGAGACTTTGGTTGAAGGGCGAGTTAAAAAAGTTTTTAAGATAAATCCTAAGAAATGGACAGTAAATGTTCAGCCCTATTCCGGTAGTCCGGCAAATTATGCGGTCTTAAGAGGGCTTTTGACCCCGGGAGATAAAATTATGAGTTTGGCTTTACCTCATGGCGGGCATTTAAGCCAGGGGGCAAAAGTTTCCCTTTCTGGCCAAGATTTTAAAATAGTAAATTATTTCGTTAACAAAAAAGGATTTCTAGATTATAAAGAAATTGAAAGATTAGCTAAGAAAGAAAAACCAAAATTAATTATTGCAGGATTTTCCGCTTATCCCAGAAAAATAGATTTTAAAAAATTCGGACAGATTGCTCATAGAATTGATGCTTATTTTATGGCTGACATCGCTCACATTGCAGGTTTAATTATTGGTGGCGTTCATCCCAGCCCCTTTCCTTTTGCAGATGTTGTAACTTTTACGACTCATAAAACTATAAGGGGCCCAAGAGGAGCTGTAATTATCTGCAGAGAAAAACTGCGCGATAAAATTTTCCCCAAAGTTTTTCCTGGCATTCAAGGCGGACCACATAATCACACAATTTGCGCCTTAGGAATAGCCCTAAAAGAAGTCCAGACAGTCCAATTTAAAAGATATACCCGACAGATTGTTAAAAACGCTAAAATTTTATCCAAAGAGCTTATAAAATATAATTTTGATTTAATTTCTGGAGGAACAGATAATCATCTTATTCTTATTGATTTGACCAGTAAAGGAGTTTCGGGCAAAGAAGCCCAGAATTTACTGGAAGAAGTTTCAATTATAGTAAATAGAAATTCAATTCCCTATGACCAGAGAAAACCGTTTGATCCTTCGGGAATTAGAATTGGAACGCCAGCAGCAACTACAAGAGGAATGAAAGAGAAAGAAATGAAAAAAATAGCATTTTGGATTAATGAAGTTATTTCCAAACATCAATCTAATTTACGAATCAAAAAAGCCGCCTCAAAGAGGCGAGCCTCGCTTGATGAAATCAGGCGGGAAGTTAAAAAACTTTGTAAAAAATTTCCTCTGTCATAATGGTTAAATTATTAAACGGAAAAAAAATATCAGAAGAAATTCTCAAAGAACTTAGGAAAAAAATAAAAAGAAACCACTTAGAATTAACATTGGGCGTGGTTTTGGCAGGCGATAACAAAGTTTCTAAAATCTATATTAAACATAAAAGAAAAGCCTGCCAGAAAACAGGTATTTCTTTTAAATTATTTAAATTTTCTTCAAAAATTAATACTCTAGAATTAAAAAAAGAAATTAAAAAAATATTGCCAGTAGTCTCTGGGTTAATAGTTCAACTGCCGCTTCCTAAAAAAATAAAAGCTCAAGAAGTTTTAAATATTATTCCGACAGAAAAAGATGTAGATTGTTTGTCAGAAAAAAGCTTGGGAAAATTTTATACTGGCAAATTTCTAATTTTACCGCCAATGGCGGGAGCTATTTCACAAATTTTTAAAAAATATAAAATAAAAATTAAGGGAAAAAATGTTGTAATTATTGGGGCAGGTAGACTAACGGGCAAACCGATGACAATTTGGTTTTTGCAAAAAAAAGCAACCGTTGCGGTCGTTAATGAATTTACAAAAAACATTATTTTTTTTGTAAAAAACGCTGACATTTTATTTTCGGGTGTAGGCAAGCCGAATTTAATTACCGGAGAAATGATCAAAAGGGGAGCAGTAATAATTGATGCTGGTACAAGCCATAATAAACAAGGCAAGCTCGTTGGCGACATAGACTTCAAAAGCGTCTCAAAAAAGGCAGGCTATATTACTCCAGTCCCGGGCGGAATTGGTCCTTTAACTGTAGCTTGTTTCTTGGAAAATCTAATAAAACTAAATACAAAAACTTGACAGAAACTATAAAATATGATGTGATTTAAAAAATGGCTCTTTTTTGTTAAATACTTGCAATTAACAGTCATAGCCAAAAGACACTTATAAAGATTCTTGGTGTTTTCTGGCTATGACTGCCATGGGGTAGTTAAGCAGAAGAAATGGCGAATACCTAGGAAGGAGAAAACGCCATGAAAACCTACGATGGGCAGACCGCCAAGTTTCTCGCCGTGGTTGGTGAGAACATGCCCGAAGTTTCGGGTAAGATGATGCAGTGGTGGATCGAGAACCCTCTGAGCCTCCAGGTGGTTCTCCGGAGCCTATGCACCAAGCCCAATTTTGAGGTCTGGAAGACCATCAAGCTGGGTACCGTCGGTCTCAAGACCGCCGAGGACTTCCGTCGTGCCTTGCACAAGGATGGATTCGAGATTAATGACAGGGCTTCAGATATCCTCGGAAAGTTTGCCTTCACGGTGGCAACCGAGGAGACCGAGGTGGACCTGGCCAAAGTGACCGTAGCCGAGCTCGGCTTCAAGGATGGTGCCAAAAGAGAACAGATCTATGAACGTGCCAAAGAACTCGGTCTGGAACTGTGCCCGGCTGAGGTCGGTCCACAATTGCGATTGCAGTACCAGGATCAACCCAACGGTGAATGGGTCTTAATTGGCATGAAGCCGATTGTTGACTCGGACGGAGACCCGAACGTGTTCTATATGGAGCGTATTGATTCTAAGCTTTGGCTCAGCAGCTACTGGGGTTCTTCTGACAGCTTCTGGCATGCTGACCGCCAGTGGGTCTTCTGTCGTCCCCGCAAGTAGTTCTTGGCTTTTGGAGATTTAGCTCTTTCTTGAGAGCTTGATCTCTTGGCCTCCGGACAAAAAGCCCTTTGTCGCTTGCGACAAAGGGCTTTTACGATTTAATTAATCTTTCTAATTATTCTTTCTTTTCAGAAACTTTTCTCAATTGTAGAGAAACAATTACCACAATAAATGTAACTATTAATGCGTAAATAAACTTTCCAACCAGCCCGCCTCCTTTGGTAAAAAGGGAATTAAATAAACCTTGGATAGCATCGTTCCAAGCCAAAGCCGCTACCAAACCAAAACCTCCCAAGATTAAGGTGGACATTGTTTTTTTTATTTCTTCTCTAGCCTCTTGAATCTCCTTTACGGGTTTTATTTCCTGAATTTTCTTTAATGCTTTTTTAACCATTTTAGTTTTTAGTTTTAATTTTTTAATGCCGCGGGAGGGAGTTGAACCCTCACGTCCTTTTGGGACAGCGGATTTTGAGTCCGCTCTGTCTTCCAATTCCAGCACCGCGGCCTAATTCTAATTTATCAGAAATTTTTATTTACGACAAATTAAAATTCTTTCCAGGAAGCTTGGATAATTTTTTGGGGATGGAGCGATTCGTTTCTTTCCAAGTTTTTACAGTGAGCTTTGTGGACCGAGGCGCTTTTAGCCGTTGCAATAAAAGCCTTAATTTCGTCTCCCGGTTGGGGCTTACAGCATTTAGCAATGGCAAAAGAAATGCCGACCTCTCCGCCAATTAAAATAACGCGTGGAGCTTTTTTTATTCTTTGTCTAATTAATAATCCTTGTTTCTTTAATATTTGTTTGGCTATTTTTCCGGGAGAAATTCTTTCTTTAAGCGACTCTAATAAGGTATTTTTTAGCTCTTTTCTAATGCGAGAATGAGCCAAGCTGGTTTTAACGAATTTTAGCCAATCGCGGGTGGGCCCCTTGTTTTTATCAATTAAAATCTCTACAATATCCCCACTTTTCAAAGGCGCTGATACTTGGCTTAATTTCCCATTAATTTTTGCTCCGGCGCAATGCATTCCAACTTCGCTATGTATGTGATAGGCAAAATCAATAGCGCAAGCTCCCTCTGGCAAATTAATTACATCACCTCTGGGTGTAAAAACAAAAATTCTTTTTTTAAAGAAATCAATCTTCAACCCCTCAAAGAATTCTTGAGCTTTATAGATATCTTTTTGCCAGTTTTTTAGTTGTTGAATCCAGATAAATTGCTTGCGCTGAACCTCCGGATCTATTTTTTCTTTATAAGCCCAATGAGCACAAATTCCGTGCTCAGCCTGATCATGCATGTCTGGAGTTCTAATTTGAAACTCAATTAACTTCCCTTCCAAACAAAAACAAGTAGTATGAATGCTTTGATAGCCGTTGGGTTTGGGAAGGGCAATAAAATCACGAATTCTGCCCATAAGTGGCCTGAATTGTTTGTGTAAAATTCCCAAAGTTTTATAGCAGGAGTCCAAATCCTTTACAATAATCCTTAGAGCCACTAAATCGTGGATTCTTTCAAAGCTCATATCGTTTCTTAAGAGCTTTTGATAAAGACTCCAATAAGATTTAGCCCGCGAGTGAACATCTAAAGGAATTATTTTTTCTTCTTTTAGAATTTTTTTAACTATTGGTTCAATCTTCCGAAGGTATTTTTCTCTTTTTTCATACTTTTCTTTGACATTTTCCATTAACCAATCATATTCTTTAGGATAAAGGTAGGGGAAAGTTAAGTCTGCAAGCTTAACCTTCATTTCGCCCATTCCCAATCTGTCAGCGATTGGCGCAAAAATTTCTAAAGTTTCCAAGGCAAGTCTTTTTTGCTTTTCTTCCGGTACATACTTTAAAGTTTCCATATTATGGAGGCGATCCGCTAATTTTATTAAAATTACCCGTAAATCTTCGGCCATAGCAAAAAACATTTTTCTCAAATTTTCTGCTCGGGGGCTAACGGGAGAAGTTAGAATAGAAGGAAGATTATATTTTTTAGGATAACGAAGCCTGCTTAATTTGCTTACTCCTTCTACTAAAAAAGCAACCTCCTTGCCGAATTCCTTTTCAATTTCATTAAAAGAAATAGGCGTGTCGTCGGGCACATCGTGTAATAGGGCTGCGGCAATAGTTTTGGAATCAAGTTTTTTATCAGCCAGAGTTAAAGCAACCTTCAGGGGGTGTAAGATATAATCATCACCAGAAAGTCTTTTTTGGCCTTGGTGGGCATTTTTAGCGAAATTAAAAGCCCTTTCGATCAGGATCGGGTCATCGCTTTTTCGTTTAATTTTATTCAGAATGTTTAGCATATTGCTCACAATCTTTATTTGAACACCTTACTTTTTTCCATTTAGTTATAATAAAGGGCGATCCACATTTCGGACAGTTTTTTCCAATTAACTTTTCCCAAGAAGCAAAGTCGCAATCTGGCCAAAGAGAACATCCATAGAAGATTTTTTTGTTCTTTGTTCTCCTCTCAACTATTTCACCCTCTTTACATTTTGGGCATTTAACATTCAGAGATTTCGGGATGTGTTTTTTATAGCGGCATTTTGGAAAGCTTGAACAAGCATAAAATTCTCCAAATCGGCTTATTCTAATCAATAACTTAGCTCCACAGTCGGGGCACACCTCATTAGTTTCTTTCGCAATCAAATTATTTTTAGAAACTTCTCTGCGCTTATTTTTTAAATTTTCATTAAAGGGCAGGTAGAATTTCTCAATAGTTGATACCCATTTTGTTTTTGCCTGGGCAATTTTATCTAAGTTTTCTTCCATTTCTGCTGTGAAGCTGACATTAACAATTTGAGAGAAATTTTCAACCAAAAGATCATTTACTATTAATCCAATTCGGGTTGGCTTAAATTTTCTATTTTCGTCTTTCTCAGCATAATTTCTATCTTGAATAGTGGCTAATATTGGAGCATAAGTTGATGGCCGGCCGATTCCTTTTTCTTCCAGAGTCTTAATTAAGGTTGCTTCAGTATATCTTGAGGGAGGCTGAGTGAAGTGCTGGGAGGGGGTAAGTTTTATAAGTTCTAAAATTTCATTGTTTTTTAAAGAAGGTAAGTTTCTTTCTTCCATTTTTGCTGGATAAACTTTTAAAAAACCGTCAAATTTTAAAACTTGGCCAGTAGCTCTAAAAGTATAATTCTTGGCTGAAATATTAACAGCAGTTGCGTCAAAAACAGCTTGGCTCATCTGGCAGGCAATAAATCTTCGCCAGATTAGATCATAAAGCCTGAATTGATTATCGTCTAATTTGGCCTGTATCTTTAATTTTTCTGGAGTTTTTTCTGGATAAGTTGGACGAATAGCTTCATGAGCTTCTTGGGCCCTACCCTTAGTTTTATATTTTTTCAAAAAACCTGCCCAGTATTCTTTACCATATTGCTTTATGAGAAATTCTTTAGCAGCAAACAATGACAAATCAGAAAGATTGAGGGAATCAGATCTGTGGTAAGTGATAAAACCGCGCTCGTAAAGATTTTGGGCTATCCGCATTGTAAATTTTGCAGAAAAATGAAATCTTTTCCAAGATTCTTGTTGTAAGGTGCTGGTGGTAAAAGGTGGCAAGGGACTCCTTTTCGTTTCTTTCTGATCAATGTCAATTACTTTGTATTCTGCCCCATTTAGATCATTAACGATTTTATCAGCTTCTTTTTTTGTTTTGATTCCTAATTTCGGGACGATCTTCCCATCTTTTTTAATAAGAAAAGCCGTAAATTCAATTTTTTGCCCCTTATTCTGTGCTTCTTGTTTCTCTAGCAAGGCTTCAATATTCCAATATTCTTGGGGGACGAAATTTTCAATATCTCTTTCTCTGTCAACCACTAATTTTACAGTTACAGATTGCACCCTGCCAGCCGATAATCCTCTAGCTACTTTTTGCCATAAAAATGGCGATAATTTATAACCAACAATGCGGTCTAACACTCTTCTGGCTTGTTGGGCATCAACCAGATTTATATTAACTTTTCTTGGCTTTTTTAAAGCTTCTCCAATTGCTTTCTTTGTAATCTCATGGAAAACAATTCTTTGATAAGGTTTTTTGCCGTTAAGATTTAAAACCTGAATTAGATGCCAGGCAATAGATTCTCCCTCTCTGTCTTCGTCGGTAGCCAAGATCACAGATTTTGCTTTTTTGGCTTCCTGCTTCAGTGTTTGAATTATTTTCTTAATTCTGGGAATAACAATATATTTTGGCTTAAAATCGTTCTTAATGTCAATACCAAGCTCATCTGCTGGCAAATCTCTAATATGGCCATAAGAAGACAAGACCTTATAATTTCGGCCTAAAAATTGCTGGATAGTTTTAGATTTAGTGGGGGATTCAACGATTACTAATTGCATATACATTACCTCCCAAATTCCTGACTCTGCCTTTTATTTCCAAAGACGACAGAGTGCTGGCTACAGTTGGGGCTTGCAGCTTTGTTTTTTCAATTATTTTATCAACGTATAAAGATTCTTCTTTTAAGGATTCTAAAATTAAATTCTCCTCTTTGGTTTCGCCGGCTATTATTCCGGTTTTGTCCCCAAGCGGTAGATTTAATTCTTTTAAAATATCATTTGCGCTATCAATTAATTTTACCCCTTTCTTTATTAAATTATGCGGCCCTTTGGAATTGGAAGAATAGATTGAACCGGGAACAGCAAAAACTTTTTTTCCTTGTTTTATCCCGAATTCAGCCGTAATTAAAGCACCCGATCTTTCTTTAGCTTCAACTACCAAAATTCCTAAAGATAAGCCGGCAATAATTCTATTTCTTTGGGGGAAAGTAAAATTGGTTCCTCGGGTTCCAGGCGGGTATTCAGAAACCAAGGCTCCACCCGTTTCAATAATTTTTTTAGCTAATTTTAGATTTGATTGGGGATAAATAGTTTTTTCATCAATACCTGTTCCCAAAACAGCAATTGTTCTGCCCTTTCTTTCTAAAACTGCTTGGTGGGCAAAAGTATCTATGCCGGGCGCTAATCCCGAAATAATAGTTAAACCAGATTCAGCTAAATCGTTAGCCATTCCTAAAGCTACTTGTTTTCCGTAAGAAGAATAGCGTCTTGTTCCGACAATAGCAAAACAAGATTCATTTGGTAAAATTTTACCCTTAACATAAAGCACTTTCGGTGGATCTTTGATTTTTCTTAAAATTTCTGGATAGTCCTTATCATCAGTGTTAATTTTCTTTATTTCTTCCATTTCTCTAATTTAACATTATTTTTAAAAATTAAAAAATTTGATGTTTCAATAGACTTAACGTCAATCCTGAACCTGCCGAAGGATTGACACCTTTTATCAAATAGTTTATCCTTTGGGTGGAGGGTTGTACTTGAACAAACGAAAGGGGGTAAGAGATGAGTGCTACGACGGACAAAATCAAGGGGGCATCTTATCTATTAGAAGGACAAAAAGAGAGGTTGATAGCCGAAATAGGTGAAGATGAAGAAATTAACGATGAGAAGATGGAAGTAATTGACGAAATTTTTCGCCAACTTCTTGGCGTACCGATAGACAACCTAACGCCGTCCGAGAGAAACGAAATAGATAGGATAATCCGAGAATTCAGGAATTAGTTAGCACCAACTTTGAAAAGGGCCGGAAATCCGGCCATTTTTATTTTCTTAATTTTTCAACAGCCTCCGAAAGCATCTGGCAATAAATGTTTAAACCGACTCGGTTTATATTTCCAGACTGTTCTTTGCCTAAAATATTTCCTGTCCCCCTAATCTCCAAATCCTTTAAGGCAATTTGGTAGCCAGAGCCCAAAGCTTCAGCTTCTTTCAAGGCACCTAATCTCATTTTCGCTTTTTCAGAAAGTCGCTTGCCGTGTAAAAAATAAGCAAAGGCCTGCAAATGAGATCTGCCAATTCTTCCTCTTATCTGATAAGCCTGAGCCAGTCCTAATTTTGCGCTATCTGCGACAATTAAAGTATTAACATTAGGCAGATCAATCCCGTTTTCAATTATTGTTGTTGTAACTAAAACATCAATTTTTTGCTGTTGGAAATTATCTATAACTTGAATAAGTTCTTTCTCTGTTAATCTGCCATGAGCAATTCCGATTTTAATTTTGGGCAATAATTTCCCTAAAAATTCTCTCATTTTTTCAATCGTTTTGACTCGGTTAAAGAGAAAATAAATTTGTCCTTTTCTGAAAAGCTCTTTTTCAATAGCTTTTTTAATTATTTCTTTTTTAAAAGGAGAAATAAAAGTTTTAATTGGGAGCCTGCCTAAAGGGGGCGTTTTAATTAAGCTTATTTTTTTAAAAGAAGAAAGAGCCAAATAAAGAGTTCTGGGGATTGGAGTAGCAGAGAGTGACAGGATATCAAGATTGGCCCTGATTTTTTTAAACTTTTCTTTTTGTTTTACTCCAAATCTGTGTTCGTCATCAATAATTAAAAGGCCAAGTTTTGCCTCATGGGAGCCTTCGGTTTTTTCTGTAAATTGTATATCTTTTGACAGTAACCTGTGGGTACCGATAACAAAATCAACTTTACCGGTGTTTAATTCTTTAACAATTTCTCTCTGCTCTTTTTTTGTTTGAAGGCGGGAAAGTAATTTAATTCTTATGGGCAGGCTTTTTAATCTTTTTTTGAAATTTTGAAAATGCTGATGGGCTAAAATAGTAGTTGGACAAATCATTGCTACTTGATGACCAGACTTTACTACTTTTATCATTGCTCTTATTGCTACCTCTGTTTTGCCAAAACCCACATCGCCGCATAAAATTCTATCCATTGGTCGATTGCTTTCCAAGTCTTTTTTTATCTCTTCAATTGCTTCAATTTGGTCTGGGGTTTCAAAGTATTGAAACCCGGAAGCTAATTGTAAATCTATTTCATCTTCTGGCAAGTAGGGAGGGCGGGCAACTATTTCTCTGTTGGCCGCAATCTCTAAAAGCTCTTTGGCCAGTTTTTCAGCTTCTATTTTTATTTTTCTTTTTGTTTTTTGCCAAAGCTGGCTTCCCAATCTTGAAATTTTCGGTTCCCTAAAACCGATATAACGCGAAAGCTTTCTTTCCAAACCTAAGGGAACATAAAGCTTGTCTCCGGCTGCGTATTCTAACTGGTAATATGACTGGTTATTAATTATTAACTGTTGGCTATAAATTCCTATGCCATGATCTAAATGAACCAAATAATCACCCGGTTTAATTCCCTTCAAATCAGAAAATATCTTTTGGGACTTCAATCGCTTTTTTAAAATTTCTCTTGACTTTTTTTCGTCTTCAACGGCTATTTCTAATTTTTCAATATTTTCAATTTTGTTGCCAAAAAATTCAAAAAGAAAAACTCGGTTTGAATTTAAAGGAAAGACTTCAACTAAGTTTCCTCTTTGCGAAAATTCTCCCGGATCTTCAATCTTTAATACTTTCTCATATCCCATTTCATCAAGTTTTCTTAAAAGTTGGGAAAGACCAAGAATTTGTCCCCTTTCAAGAAGCAATGTATTATTCTCAAAAAATGATTGGGTTTTTCTGGCAACTAAAATTTTTGAAAGATTTTCTTCAAACCAAAGATTCCCCTTATTTAAAAAATAGGGGATGAGACCGACAATTAAAATCTTATCAACAGCAATATTAGCCACGCTCCTTGACAATTTTATATAGTTGGATTATAATAAAATATTTATAGGATAGTCAAATTTTATTTTATATTTTATTATTTTTATTCCCCAGCCTGCCTATCAGTGGCGAAATTTATAGGCAATCCCTCCTTAGCCTAAAGTAGCCGAAAGTCCAGGGATTTAAAAGTTATCTTTTAAGATTCCTGGCGCTGATAGGTAGACTGGAGGATAAAAGTTCTTTTTTATCTCTAGCGTGGAAGGAGGAGAAAGCGTGAGAATATCTGAAATAAAGGGTTTGCTGGCAGGCGCTTTAGAGGTTCCTGACGATCGTTCTAAGTTGGGGAGAAGGTTGTTTGTCCTGAAAAGCGAAAGAATTTCCTCAAGAAGAAATTCAGCAAAAATTTTGGATACGCTCATTATATCTGAAGCTCTTAAAAATATCTGGGACGAGTTTATAATAATTTTAAAGATAAAAGGAAGACGCTTGGACGCAAGAGTTCAATTGCGCGATATCGATCTGCTGATAAATAAAGTTACCAGATATTTTGCCTTTTCAAATAGATATCCCGAATTTAAAGAGGAGGTCGCCAAAGTGAGGCAAAGGTTTTTCAGGGCAATTGATTCCATCGTAGAGAGAATTTAACTGGCCAGCAGGCCAGTTTTTGTTAATTATGCTGATTAGATGCTCTTTCCAAACCCTCTTTTAAAATTGTTTTAATTGCTAAACAAACTTTTTTAAGAATGCTTTTAGTGATTTTCTCTTCAGTTTTGCTAAATTTTTGAAGCACATATTTTTCAATTATCCGCGGCTTTCCTGTTTCTGGCCGAATTCCTATCCTTAATCTGATAAAATTTTTTGTTCTTAAATCTTTAATTATTGAATTTACCCCCTTATGGCCGGCAGCTCCTCTATCTTTGGCAATTCTAATTTTACCTAAAGGTAGGTCAATATCATCGTGAATAACAAGAATATCCCCTGGTTTTAAATTGTGCTTTTTAAAAGCATATTTTACTGCTTGACCAGAGTTATTCATAAAGACCAAAGGTTTTATTATCTCTATTTTCTTGCCTGCCACTTCTTTTTTTGTATAAAGGCACAAATTACTCTTACTCTTTTTCCAGTCGGGAAAATCGTTTTTTTTCAAGAATTCGTCAACTACTAAGAAACCAATATTGTGACGTGTCCCATTAAATTTTTTACCTGGGTTGCCAAGGCCGACAATTAAAATCATAATAAATTTATTTGTAACCATATTATATCATTTTTCTCAACCCGTACCAAGAAAGGCAGGCCTTCTATTTTGTGTTAAAAAAGAAGATATTTGTTATTTATTGTAAGCTTGGCAAATTAAAAAATTTCAGCTATAATAAGATAGCTATGAAAAAGATATTATCCTTCCTTTGGGAAGTTTCAAAAATAATTATTATTGCTTTAGCAATAGTAGTGCCCATCCGCTTTTTTTTGTTCCAGCCTTTTATTGTCAAAGGAAGTTCAATGGAGACTAATTTTCATGGCGGGGATTATTTAATTATTGATGAAATTTCTTACAGGTTTCGGCAACCCCAAAGAGGCGAAGTAATAGTTTTCAAATATCCTCATGATCCTTCTCAGCGATATATCAAAAGAATCGTTGGTCTTCCCGGAGAAACGATTGAAGTAAAAGATGGCCAGATATTTGTTTCAAAAGAGAATGAAGAAACTAAGTTATTGGATGAATCGCCCTATCTTTCCGAACATCAATTCACTCCAGGAAATCTCATTGTCACCCTTAAAGAAAATGAATACTTTGTTTTGGGGGATAATAGAGTATTTTCCTCTGACTCAAGGTATTGGGGGGCGGTAGCAGAAAATTATATTGTTGGCAGAGCTCTATTTAGAGCCTGGCCGCCTCAAGATTTGGCTAAAATTGCCATCCCTATCTATTAAATTCCTTAAGTAACAACAATTATAGAGACGTTCAAAGATTAAAATATATAATATAACCTAAAATATTTAATTTTCTACAGGGCATGGAGTTAAACCCTTCTAAAACAAGAAAGAGAGGCTTTCAGTCTCCTCAGGGAATGCACGATATTCTGCCTAAAGAGCAGAAGCATTTCAAGAAAATTTATAATATAGCTGAAAATATTGCTAATTTTTACGGTTTTAAATTAATTGAAACTCCAATTATAGAGGAAGCCGGACTTTTTGAGAAAGGGACAGGACCAAGCACCGATATTGTTCAGAAGCAAATGTACACATTCCGGACTAAGGGAGGAGACTGGCTTACCTTAAGGCCTGAAGGGACTCCATCATTGGTTAGGGCCTATATTGAACACGGGATGTTTAATCTTCCTCAGCCAATAAAGCTTTGGTATTCTGGTCCATTTTTTCGTTACGAAAGGCCTCAAGCTGGCAGGCTCCGCCAGTTTCACCAAATCGGTTTTGAGGTTTTTGGAGAATCAAGCGCAGTTATTGATACTCAAATTATTCAAATTTTTTATAACATTTTAAAAGAACTTCGCTTTAAAAATTTAACCGTTGAAGTTAACAGTATCGGAGACAGCCAATGCAGGCCTTATTACAAGAAACTTTTAGTAAATTATTTAAAATCTAAAACCGAAAGCTTGTGCCATAGCTGCCAGAAAAGAATAAAAGAAAATCCTCTTAGAATTCTAGACTGTCAAGAGGAAAAGTGCCAACGAGTTAAAAACCAGGCTCCCCAGATAATTGACCATCTTTGCCAGGAATGCCATAGTCATTTTAAAGAAGTTTTGGAATTCTTGGATGAATTAGAATTACCCTATTTCCTTAATCCATACTTGGTAAGAGGACTTGATTACTATACTAAAACAGTTTTTGAAATATTTGAAAAAAGCGAAGAAGGTCAAAAACAAGGAGCAATAGTTGCTGGCGGAAGATACGATACTTTAGTGAAACTTTTAAGTGGCAAAGACACGCCGGGCGTGGGCGGGGCAGCCGGTCTAGAAAGAATTGTTAATTTAATGAAGGCTAAAGCCTGGACATCCTCTGTTGAAGCCAAGAAACAAATCTTTTTAGCTCAATTAGGAAAACTAGCTAAAAGAAAGAGCCTTAGGCTTTTTGAAGAATTTAGACAGGCCAAAATTCCTTTAGCTGAAACTTTTGGACGTGATTCTCTTAAGGCTCAACTTCGATCGGCTGACAAAATAGAAGCTGAATATACTTTGATTATTGGCCAAAAAGAAGCCTTAGAGGGGATTATTTTGATAAGAAATATGAAAACTGGTAAGCAAGAGGTAGTAAAGTTAGAAAAGATAGTAAAGGAGATGAAAAAACGGATCAAAAAATAGCTATTAAATGTTGTTTATGAAAGATTGTCTTTTCTGTAAAATTATAAATAAAGAATTGCCCTCAGAAATTATTTATGAATCAGATGAAATAATTACCCTTAAAGACATTCATCCAAAAGCTACTTTTCATATTTTGATTTTACCTAAAAAACACATTACTTCAATTAACCACCTGAAATTAGAGGATAAGAATTTAGTGGGCGCCCTTTTTCTGGTAGCTAAAGAGATAGCAAAAGGAAATAATCTTAAAGGTTATAAAATAACGATAAACGTTGGCAAAGAAGGTGGACAATTAATTGAACACTTGCATCTGCATCTATTAGGAGGGAAAATAAAAGAAATGCCCTAAATTATGGCCTTAGAAATTAAACGTCAACCAAAAGAAACATCACAATCTTTAGTTCACCGTTTTTCAAGAAGAGTTAAGGGAAGCGGGATTTTGCTTCGGGCAAGAAAGATCCGCTTTAGAAAACGCAAGAAAAGCCATTGTGCTAAAAAAGTAGCCGCCTTAAGGAGAGAAGAATTGAAAAAAGAATACAAAAAATTAGAAAAATTAGGCAAATAAATAATTTATATTAAATATGTCCGAGCCTGTAAAGAAAATTTTAATTGTAGAGGATGAAAAAATTCTGGCTGAAATGTACAAAGATAAATTTACTCAGGAAGGGTATCAAGTGGTTTCAGCCCTTACTTCTGAAGAAGGGATAACTTTAGCCAAAAAAGAAAAACCGGATTTAATTTTACTTGATATTTTATTGCCAAAAGAAAATGGGGTAGGCTTTTTAAAGAGACTAAAAGAGACAAAAGAAATTTCTCAAATTCCGGTAGTGGCTTTTTCTAATTATGATGAGCCTAAAACAAGAAAAGAAGCCGAAAATTTAGGGGTTGAAGCTTATTTGCTCAAAACTGATTTTACTCCTCAAGATTTAGTAAAGAAAATAAAGGAATATCTTTCTTGAGTAACATTAAAATAATTTATGAAGAAGGTTTCTGAGCAGTTGAAAATCCTTACTGAAGGAGAAGCTGAAATTCTGCCGGTCAATTCTCTGAAAGAAAAACTTATTATCTCTTTGAAGCGAAAAAGGCCCTTAAGGGTAAAATTGGGGGTTGATCCAACAGCCCCCGATTTACATTTGGGCTTGGCAGTTTCTTTAAGAAAAATGAGACAATTTCAACAATTGGGCCATAAAGTAATAATCATTATTGGCGACCTAACTGCCCTAATAGGAGACCCTACAGGAAGATCAAAAACAAGACCATCTTTGTCAAAAGAAAAAATATTAGCTAATGCTAAAACATATATTAACCAACTTTCAAAGATCCTTAATCTTAAAAAGACTAAAATAGTGTTTAATAGCCAATGGCTGGAAAAGTTAACCCTTAAAGAAACGATAAAGTTAGCAGCTAGTTATAATGTTTCTCGGATGTTAGAGAGGGACGACTTTAAAAAAAGATACAGAAGCGGAACCGAAATTGCTATCCACGAATTTTTATATCCATTATTACAGGGATATGATTCAGTAGTAATAAAGGCCGATATCGAAGTTGGGGGAACAGATCAGAGATTTAATCTTTTGGTTGGCAGAGACATTCAAAAATCCTGTGGTCAGCTTCCTCAATGCTGTTTTCTGGTGCCTCTATTAGAGGGAATTGATGGCAAAGAAAAAATGTCAAAGAGTTTAGGGAATTATGTCAGTTTAATTGATGGACCAGCTGATATGTTTGGTAAAATAATGTCTATTCCAGACGGCCTGATTATAAAATATTTTAGGCTTTGTAGCGATATTAATGCAAAAACTATTAATGTATTTGAAAAAGATCTAAGGGAAAAGAGAGTGAATCCCCGGGACCTTAAAATGAAATTAGCCTTCAATATAGTTGAGATTTATCATAGTAAAGATAAGTCATTAAAGGCTGGGGAGCATTTTAGGGATGTTTTTCAAAAAAAACAGCTTCCCAGTAAAATGCCAGAATATACTATAATTCAAAAAAAAGAAATTTTTCTAACTCAATTAATGATAAAATTGAGAATGGCAAAAAGTAAAAGCGAAGCTAAAAGATTGATTAGGCAGGGGGGAGTTAAAATCAACCAAAAAAAGGTTGAAAATATTTATCAAAAAATTACCGCCAAGGAAAAAATAGTTTTACAGGTTGGTCCTCGCAAGTTCGCTAAAATTATTTTTAGATCTTAAATATAAATGAATCTTAAAGAAAAAATTGCGTCAGATTTAAAAGAGGCCCAAAAAGAAAAAAAAGAGCTTGAAATTTCGGTTTTAAGACAACTTTTAGCAGCTATCTTGAATAAAGAAAAAGAGAAGAGAGCAAAGTTGGCCAAAGAAAAAGAATTAACAGAGAAAGAGGAGTTAGAAAAAGAAAGCCAATTGATTGATGAGGAAATAATTGGGGTAGTTTTTTCAGAAAGCAAGAAAAGGAAGGAAGCAATATCTGAATTTGAAAAAGGAAAGAGACTTGATTTAGTAGAAAAGGAAAAAGGAGAAGCAGAGATTTTAAAAAAATATTTGCCAGAACAAATTTCCGAAGAAGAAATTAAAAAATTTGCAAAAGAAGCAGTTGAAAAAGTCGGAGCTTCAAGCCTGAAAGACATGGGAAGAGTAATGGCAGAACTAATGCCTAAGGTTAAAGGAAGAGCCGAGGGGGCTCTTGTTACAAAAATAGTAAAAGAATTATTAAGTTAGGGTATTAACCTTGCCATTTTAAGGAGATTTATGGTTTTTCAAATTTGTGATAATATCTAAAAATACTATATTTTAAGCGTGATTGAAATTAATAATATTACCACTATTGATGTAAACAAGGAAAGACTGAAAAGCATTGCCCGAAAGGTTTTAAGAGAAGAAAATATAGAAGGCAAAATTGAATTATCGATTGCTTTGGTGGGACCTACCGAAATTAAAAAGATAAATAAAAGATATTTGGGCAGAAATAAAGCAACAGATGTTTTGGCTTTCCCAGAATTTAAAAAAAATAAAACAATCCCAACAAGAAAAATTAAAAACTTGGGCGAAATAATTATCTGTCCAATTGAGGTTAAAAAAAATGCCAGGAGGTTTAATTCAACCTTTAAAAAAGAATTGATAGAAGTTTTAATTCATGGCATTATGCATCTCTTAGGATATGATCATGAGAAAAATCAAAAAGAGGCGGAAAAAATGATGAAGAAACAAAACCACCATCTTTTTAAAACCTTTAACCTGTAAAAATGGCGAGATCTCATTTTATCAATAGCCTTGATGTTGGATCGGGAAGCATAAAAATTCTGGCAATTGAAAAAAGAAAAGGGAATTTAGAGCCTGAGTTTTTGAATCTTATTCGTGTTCCCTCAGCCGGCCTTAGAAAAGGAACAGTAATTAATATTGATCAAGTTTCAGATAGTATACAATCAGCCATAGAAGAATTCCAGAGCTCTTATGGGCGCAAAATTAAACCAGTTATTGTAAATATTAGTGGTAGCCATATTTTTTCTACTCCTTCTCGGGGGGTAATTGCCGTTTCAAGGGCTGATCAAAAAATTTCCCAGGAAGACATTGAAAGAGCGCTCCAAGCTGCCCAAACCTTTTCCCTCCCTTCCAATAAAGAAGTTCTAGATGTCATCGCTAAGGAATTTATTATTGACGGCGAGAAAGGCATTAAGGAACCCTTAGGAATGAAGGGAATAAGGCTTGAGGTGGAAATTTTAGCCCTTTGCGGTTTTTCTCCTTATGTTAAGAATTTAACCAATAGCGTTTTAAATGCCGGCCTTCACATTCAAGATATTTTTGTTTCTCCTTTGGCTTCTTCAAAAGCAGTCTTAACTCCAAAACAAAAAGAACTGGGAGTAGCTCTTTTAGACATAGGGGCTGGGACAACTGGTCTGGCTGTTTTTGAGGAAGGAGATCTAATTCAAGCTGCCATTTTTCCAATTGGTTCCGGTCACATTACTAATGATATTGCCATTGGTTTAAGATGTGATATAGACACTGCCGAAAGAATAAAACTGGAATACGGTTCTTGTTTTCTTCGGGGCGGAAGAAAAAAAGAAAAAATAAGAAAAATTGGCAAAGATGAGCCCTTGGTTTTTTCTCTGAAAATGTTAGGAAAAATTATTGAGGCCCGGGTTTCAGAAATTTTTAGATTAACCAATAAAGAACTCAAAAAGATTGGCCGTCAAGGGAAATTGCCTGCCGGCATTGTTTTAACCGGCGGAGGAGCAAAGTTACCGAAAATAAAGGAATTGGCTAGAAAAGAATTAAAATTGCCCTGTAAAATCGGTTATCCAAAGGGAATCGCGGGTTTAGAACAAGACCCTTCTCTTGCTGTGGTTGCCGGTTTGGCTTTAAACGGTCTGGAACCAGAACACGAGTATCCAATTTTCGGCGAAAAATTCGGCACTAAAATTAAAAAAATATTTAGAATTTTTAATCCATAAAACAAATTTTACGAGGCCGGGGCTCGTAATTCGTATGAACGACAATCTAAACAATCAACAACCAAAATCTGATCCTAAAGGAAAGGCTATTGCCTCTTTTGTACTGGGGATTATTAATGTGATCTCATTTTGTATAGTGGGCTTGTTCATCATATTATTTTTGGGGATAGACGAAGGTAGTATTAATCTAACATACAAAGGCAATACTTTTTTATCCTTGGGCCCAAACGAAAGATTATTTCTGGGTTATTTACAATTTGCATTGACCATAACGCTTGGTTTAATAGGACTAATATTAGGAAGAATAGGATTAAAGTCGTCGAAAAAGAGAAATGCAATAATAGGTATAATATTGAACGGAACCATTACAATGATATTTTTATATATATTGTTCTTTGTTTAATAAAATGAAAGTACATCAAATAAGAAAGAAATGAAGCCATCAACAAAAATTAAAGTAGTGGGAGTGGGAGGATCGGGTCTAAATGCTATTTCCCGAATGGCAGCTTCTAAGATTGAAGGCGTTGATTTAATTGCTATTAACGCTGATGTCCAAGATTTAAAAAAAGTTAAAGCGGACTTTAAAATTCAAATTGGCAAAAAAACAACTAAAGGTTTGGGGGCAGGAATGAATCCTAAGATAGGAGAAGCAGCAGCAAAAGAGAGCCGGGAAGAAATCAGAGAGGTTTTAAAAGGAACAGATATGGTTTTTATTACTTGCGGTTTAGGAGGAGGAGTGGGAACTGGAGCTGTTCCTGTTGTTGCAGAGTTAGCTAAAAAAGAAGGAGCCTTAACAGTAGCTGTTGTTACAAAGCCTTTTTCTTTTGAAGGAATTCCCCGAAAGAAAATTGCAGAGAAAGGATTAGAAAATTTAAAAAACAAAGTTGATACTCTTTTGGTCATCCCTAATGACAAATTATTGAAGATGGTGGAACCTGCAACTTCGGTTTTTTCTGCTTTTTGGTTTTGCGACGAAATTTTAAGACAAGCTGTCCAGGGAATTTCTGATTTAATTACTCTTCCGGGAATTATTAATGTTGATTTCGCCGATTTAAAATCTATTATGAAAAATGCCGGTCCTGCTCTCTTAGGAGTAGGAAGGGCCGATGGAGAAAAGAGAATTGAGAAAGCTCTTAATTTAGCCATTCGCTCGCCTTTACTTGACGACACATCTTTTAAAAAAGGAAGATCAGTACTTTTTAATATTAGCGGAGGAAAAGATTTAACCATGGCCGAGGTTAATGAAACTGCCCAGATTGTTAAGAATACTATTGCCCCCGAAGCCAAAGTAATCTTTGGAGCCTTAAATGATAAGAATTTGGCAGAGGGAGAGGTCAAAATAATGGTTATTATCACTGGATTCGGACAAAAATCTTAGTTATCCACAGATTTTGGCTTGTTTTGTTTTGAAAAGGGTTTGACCCCTCTTTTTTATTGGTTTAAAATAAAATAATCTTTAATTTCTAAAGTATTTTTTTATTTTTTCTTTCCATGTTCAGGAATAAAATTACAAAAATCCAAAAAAGAGACGACACGGTTGTAAAATTTGAGCAGGTAAAGATTACTAATGTTATTTTTAAAGCGCTAACCGCTACTGGTCAGGGTGATGGAAAGAAATCAAGAAGATTTTCTAATAAAGTAGTTCAAATTTTAAATCGCCGCTTCAAACCAGAAGAAACTCCTCACGTTGAACAAGTCCAAGACATCGTTGAGGAGGTTTTAATTTTGGAAAACTTAATTGAAACAGCCAAAGCCTATATTTTATATCGGGAAAAAAGAAGACAAATCAGGGAGGCAGTTGGAATGGTGGATGAGTCAGTAGAAATGTTGGACAAATATATTGAGGAAATTGACTGGCAGGTTCAGGAAAATGCCAACATGGCTTATTCTTTACAGGGTTTAAATCATTATGGAGTTTCAGGCATTACTAAAAGATACTGGCTGAACAAAATTTATCCAAAAGAAATAAGAGAAACAGTAATATCCGGAGATTTTCATTTACACAATTTAGATACTTTAGGGCCTTATTGTATGGGTTGGGATCTTTATGATTTGTTGATGAAGGGATTTGGCGGCGTTACCGGCAAAACAGAATCTAAACCGCCAAAACATTTTCAAACAGCTTTGGGTCAGTTGGTAAATTTCTTTTATACTTTGCAGGGCGAATGCGCTGGAGCCGTAGCCGTAGCCAGTTTTGATACTTTATTAGCTCCCTTCGTAAGGTATGACGGCTTAACCTACAGAGAAGTTAAACAGTCAATCCAGGAATTTATGTTTAATTGTTCAATTCCCACCAGGGTAGGATTTCAATGTCCATTTACAAATTTAACTTTAGACATTAAGCCCTCTCCTACTTTAGCTAAACAGCCAGTAATTATCGGAGGTAAGCCCCAAAAAGAAACTTACGGAGAGTTCCGGGAAGAAATGAATACTTTTAATCGGGCTTTTTATGAAGTAATGATGGAAGGAGATGCTATGGGTCGTCCCTTCCATTTTCCTATCCCTACCATTAACATTACTGAAGATTTTGATTGGGAAGATAATAATTTAAATCACATGTGGGAAGCTACGGCTAAGTACGGAATTAATTATTTCGCTAATTTTATTCACTCAGATATGAAACCAGAAGATGTTAGAAGTATGTGCTGTAGGTTAAGATTATCCAATAAAGAGCTTTACCAGAGAGGAGGAGGGTTGTTTGGTTCTTATCCTTTAACCGGTTCAATAGGCGTGGTAACGATAAATTTGCCCAGAATAGGCTATCTTTCCAAAACCAAAAGAGAATTTTTCGAAAAATTAGCTAAAATAATGGATCTGGCCAAAGAAAGTTTGGAAATCAAGAGAAAGACACTAGAAGACTTTATGGAGAAAGGGCTATATCCTTATTCAAAGCACTATTTGGAAGGAGTAAAAAAAATGAGAGGTCAATATTTCGGCAACCACTTTTCAACTATTGGCTTGGTTGGAATGAACGAGGCTTTGATGAATTTTATTGGAGAAAATATTGGTTCTCGTAGGGGATTAAGATTTGCCACAGAGATCTTAGAATTTATGAGAGATAGATTAGTAAAATATCAAAAAGATAACGGAAGTTTGTATAATCTTGAGGCTACTCCCGCCGAATCAACTGCTTATAGATTAGCCCTAAGAGACAAAGAAAAATACCCGGACATAGTTGCTTCCGGAACCAATGAAGCACCTTACTATACCAACAGCTCACAGTTGCCGGTCAATTATACAGACGATGCTTTTTCTGCCTTGAAACTCCAGGATAATCTCCAAACAAAATATACTGGCGGTACGGTTTTACACCTCTTTCTGGGCGAGCGAATTTCTGATATTGAAACCGTTAAAAGCTTAATAAAAAAAGTTTTTAATAAATTTCATTTACCCTATATTACAATCACCCCAACTTTTTCAATTTGCCCTGTTCATGGTTATTTAGCTGGCGAGCATTTTTATTGTTCTCAATGCACCATAAAGCAACCCTGCGAGGTTTATTCAAGAGTTGTTGGCTATTTAAGGCCAGTTAAACAATGGAACAAAGGAAAACAAGAAGAGTTTAATCAGAGAAAGGAATTTAAAATTAAACAAGTTGCTACTAACTATGGCCAGTTAGTCAATAAGCGGTTGTTCCACTTCACTCGCTAACCATCAATAGCTAATAGCCAATTGCCAATTGCTTAAGATAGGCGGTTTACAAAAACTTACACTAATAGATTATCCCGGCAAATTAGCAGCCACAGTTTTTTTGATTGGCTGTAACTTTCTTTGCCGTTTTTGTTATGCGGCAGAATTAGTGTTGCCAAAAAGAATTAAAAAACAGCCAGTAATTCCAGAAAAAGATTTTTTTAAATTTTTAAAAGAG
>MHLV01000018.1 GCA_001819145.1 Candidatus Nealsonbacteria bacterium RBG_13_36_15
GAAAATGCGAGAAATGTAAAAAAGCTATTAGCTTGGAAAGATTAGAAGCTTATCCTGAAGCAAAAACCTGCCAAAAGTGTAAAAAATAAATGCTCCATTGTCTCATTGTCGTGTGGTTATATTGTTAACAATTTAGCAATGTAGCAATTTTAATCTATCTATTTTATCATCACAAAGATTAAACGCTTAATAGTTAAACCTAAATAATCTACCTTTAGTACAATTCCATCTCATAGGCGGGGCCGTTAGCCACGTTTGACGTGGTTTTTTTATTATAGACAATAGCTCATCAATCTGTTAAGGTTTAAGAGTATGCCCTCAAAAGTCTTTTCAGCAGCAATTGTTGGTTTAGACGCTCAAATAGTTGAAGTAGAAACAGACACTTCTTACGGATTGAGAAGTTTTAATATCGTGGGCTTGGGCGATAAAGCGATTGAAGAATCCAAAGAAAGGGTGGGAGCGGCGATAAAAAGCACCAAATTATCTTCACCCCACCAGCAACCTATAAGAATTTTAGTTAATTTAGCTCCAGCTGATTTAAAAAAAGAAGGGTCTCTGTACGATCTTCCTATTGCTTTGGGCTTTCTTTTAGCTTCAAAACAAGTTAAATTCAATTCAGAAAATAAAATTTTTCTTGGAGAATTATCCCTGGATGGAAAATTAAGGCCAGTAAAAGGAACGCTTTCAATTGCCTTGAAAGCTAAAGAAAAAGGCTGGGAAGAAATCATTTTGCCTAAAGATAATGCCTCAGAGGCTGCTCTGGCAGGAGGAATAAAAGTTATTGGATTAGAAAATTTAAAAGAAGTAATAGATTATTTGGAAGGTAAAAAAGAGGTTTTTCCTTTTAAGGTAAAAATTGAAGAATTTTTGGGGGCAACAGATTATCCGATTGATTTGGCTTGGATTAAAGGCCAAGAATACGCTAAAAGGGCTTTGGAAATTACGGCAGCTGGAACCCATAATCTTTTTATGACGGGTCCCCCAGGAGCCGGTAAAACCCTTTTGGCCAAAGCCATTCCTTCAATCCTGCCCTTTCTTTCTTTCCAAGAAGCTTTAGAGGTAACTAAAATTTATAGTATAGCTGGTCTTCTGCCCCAGGAAAAACCTTTAATAAATTTACCGCCCTTTCGCGCCCCCCATCATGCTTCATCTGAAGTTGCTTTGATTGGCGGTGGAAATCCGCCAAAACCCGGCGAAATAACATTGTCCCATAGAGGCATTTTATTTTTAGATGAATTTCCAGAATTTCACCGCGATGTTTTAGAAAGCCTGCGCCAACCCATCGAAGAAGGAAAAATTACTATTCTAAGGGCAAGACATTCTTTAACATTGCCAGCTAATTTTATTTTGGTAGGAGCTTCCAATCCCTGTCCTTGCGGTTATTTAAACGACCCGGAAAAAAGATGCCAGTGCCAAACCTCTCAAATCCAAAAATACCGAAGAAAGCTTTCAGGACCCCTAATTGACAGAATTGATCTTTTTATTGAAGTCCCTCAATTAAAATATGAAAAATTAGTAAAAGAAGGCGAGGAAGGAGAAAGTTCTAAAATTAGAGAAAGAGTTGAAAAAGCGAGAACTTTACAAAAATCAAGATTTAAAAAAGAAGGAATTTTAACTAATTCTGAATTAGGGATTCATCAAATTAAAAAGTATTGTAAGGTGGATGGCAAATCGGCTAATCTTTTAAGGAGAGCCGTAGACTCAGGACAACTTTCAGCTCGCGGCTATCATCGGGTTTTAAAAGTGGCCAGAACTATTGCAGACCTGGCTGGTTCAGAAAATATTTTGACTGATCATACGGCTGAGGCTTTAATGTATAGAACAAGAGAAGAAAAATAATAAAAAAGGCCGGATCTATCGGCTTTTTTCGTTGGCATAAATATCAATAGAGAAGAATGTCTACCTTGCGAAAGGATTTTGAGCGCCTCTTACTTCAAAATGGACATGGCAACCAGTAGAATTACCTGCCCCTGCCATACCCGGCCTTCCTCCAATTAAAGCTATAATTTGGCCTTGAGAAACTTGTTCGCCCGGTCCAACTAAGATGTTTTGGAGGTGGCCATAATAGGTAATAGTTCCGTTGGGATGAGAAACTGCAATATAGTTACCTAAACCAGAATTGCTAAATTTTGTTTTTAAAATAGTGCCTTGGGCGGCGGCATAAACAGGGGTACCGCAAGGGGTAGCAATATCAACTGCGTTATACCAATGAAGGCCTTGGCTTATTTTTCCTTGGGTCGGGAAAATAAAATAAGAGTTAGCCAAGGGAGTATTGGGCACAGAAAAAGAGCTTGTGGTTGGGGTTTTGGCAACTTTCTTTGGAGTTGAGGATATGATTCCTCCCGGAATAATTAGAATATCACCGACAAAAATTTCCTGACCGGATATATCATTAAAGACAACTATTTCGCCAACGTTTCCTTTGTATCTTTCTGCGATTTGGCTTAAGGTTTCCCCTTTTTTAACATAGTGAATTAATCCTGAAGTTGGTAAGATAACAAGACTTTGACCAATTTTTAGCTTTGAATTTTTTGAAAGATCGTTAGCCCAAAGTATCGTATTTAATGAAACATTAAACCTTTCAGCTAAAGAATCGAGGGTATCACCCGATTGAACGGTATACTCAATAATTTCATTTCTAGTTTCGGGAACCTCCTGGTCTGAAATTTCTCCTCCTAAAATTCCTAAGACCTGAGGGGAAATGCTGGTTGGTACACAAATACCCACTAAGCTGTTTCCTTGCAAAACATTAAAAAAAGAAAAATTAAACTTTTGCGCTTTTTCCTGCTCTAAAAAAATTTTATCGGCCCCCTGAGAAATTATGGGTTGCGGATAAAACGATTCGTTGGGAGAAGCGCCCAGAGAAGCTGACGTTCCGAAAGAAACCAAAACAAACAAAATAAGAGCGGCAGCCCTTAAATAAAGGAGAGGGTCTTTAAAAGATCCTCTGAAGTTGGCCTTAAGCCGCTTCAATGCCATTCTGGATAAAACCCAGAACCCTTTTTGAATTAGAGGCCAAACAGCCAAAAGCTGTTTGATCAAGAAAAAACTAGAAATAGTGTTTTGTTCCCCAAAAAAGAAGGATTTTGGGGTAATAAGTTGGTCTATTTACTAAGACGACCTTCTTCCTTTAAGATAGTCGTTTGGGAGACAAAGTCAAGCTGCTTTTCCACAGCTTAGAATTCCCTGTTATAATATTCTAATGGCGGAAATAGTTAAAAACTTATTAAGAAAATATAAAATTCGCCCCTCAAAAAGATTTGGCCAGAATTTTTTAATAGACAAAATAGTCCTAAAGAAAATTGTGGCAACTGCCAACCTCCAGCCAAGAGATATTATTCTGGAAATTGGCCCAGGAACTGGCATTTTAACTAAAGAGTTAGCCAAAAAGGTAAAAAAAGTTATTGCCATAGAAAAAGACCCAGAAATGGTTAAGATTTTACAGGAAGCGACGCAAGATCTTAAAAATGTTAAAATTATTCAAGGCGACATCCTTGAGCTGAACCCTAAACGCTACAACCTAAAACCTAAAACATATAAAGTAGTGGCTAATTTACCGTATTATATTACATCACCAGTAATCCGGAAATTTCTTGAGTTGCCCAAGGCCCGTCCTCGGATAATGGTTTTAATGGTTCAAAAAGAAGTAGCCCAAAGAATTACAGCCAAACCTCCTAACATGAACCTCTTGGCCGTTTCTGTCCAATTTTATGCCAAACCAAACATTATGTCTTATGTGTCAAAAAGATCTTTCTGGCCCCAATCGAAAGTTGATTCAGCCATCATCAAAATTGTTCCGCATAAATCAGCTTTAATCGGTATTAACTATAATCTATTCTTCGAGATTGTTAGGGCTGGTTTTTCTCAACCAAGAAAGCAATTAATTAATAACCTATCCCGCCTAAATTTTTCTTCAAAAAATTTAGGCGGGCAGGCCAAATATCTAAAAATTCACCGTCAAAAAATTAAAAATTGGCTCCTAAAAAATAAAATTCAGCCAGATCAAAGAGCTGAAACCTTAAGCATCCGAGACTGGCTAAAACTAACAGGAACTTTCCGCTTGTGAATAACTAGTAATTGACTATTGGCAATTTATTTTTTGTGCTACAATATTTTAATGAAGATTGTATTTAAAAAATCATTCTTCTCCTTGCTAAAGAAAAAACCTGCGTTTCTGCTGGTTTTATTTTTTGTTGGGTTAGGACTACTCTTCCCTCTTTTTCCTGCCCATGGCCAATTCGGATGGATGGGAGATATAGCAGAATCTATTGGAGAAGCAATTGGTTCTATAATCGCCAAATTTTGGTCAGCCATTCTGGCTGCTATCTTAACTCCTGCTGCCATTATTCTGGCTTGGTCAATTGACCCCTGGTTTATCAAAATTCCTTATACTTCAGGGGCAATAGTTGATATTGGCTGGCCGGTTACCAGGGATTTGGCCAATATGTTTATAGTTTTGGTTCTGGTTGTCATCGGTTTGGCTACTGCTCTCAGATTAGAAGAATATCAAGCCAGAAAAACTCTGCCAAATTTGCTTTTAATAGCACTATTAATTAATTTTACTCCGGTTATCCTTGGCGTTATTGTTGATTTCACAAATATTGTGATGAATTTTTTCTTAGCTGGATTAACTGGTTCTGGCGCCTTAGCTGATACATTTTTGAATATAAACGCGTCAATTGCTTCCAGCTTATCAGGCTTTAATTTTTTTGACCCAGTTGAGTTTATGAGTTTTGTCATCAAACTTATGGTTATGACGCTCTTTATGATATTTGCTGCTATTATTTTCATCCTTTTTGCCCTTCTTTTCATAATGAGAAGGGTTGCTATTTGGATATTGGTTATTTTGTCGCCAATTGCTTTTATCGCTTATGTTTTGCCCGCCACCAGAGGATTCTTTAGATTTTGGTGGAGTCAATTCGTTAATTGGGCAATAATCGGAATTTTTGCCTCATTTTTTCTTTGGTTAGGAGACCATATGATTGGATTTGCAGCCGCCGGAAGCATCGTTGGATCTGCCGGAAGCACTAATCCCGTTACTGAACTTATAAATGACGTTTTGCCTTACGGAATAGCCTTAATTTTCTTATTAATTGGTTTTTTTGCTGCCTTGAGCACTTCAGCTATGGGATCTGCTGGGGTTATTTCCGGCGCCCGAAGTATCGGAAGAGCAGCACCCGGGGCGATAGCCGGATTTGCCGGATCTAGAGCGGCAGATTGGGGCAAGAGAAGGCTTGTAGAGTCGCCAGCAGCAAGAAGAATTTCAAGAAGATGGTCTAGAGGAGAGTCTACAGACCTTACTTCGGAAGAAAGGGCTTTGCCTTGGTATAAAAAGGCGCTGAAGCCAACTCTATGGGCAAAAGGAGGGTCACGGTTAGCGGCTAGTGTAACAACTTTAACCCCAGAAGAAAAAGAATTATCTTTAGGTCAAAAATTAAAAAAACCAACTATTTTGGGAAAGACATTAGTTGGAGGAGTAACAGCTCCGGTTCGAGTGGCCGGTAAAGCGGTTGGAAGAGCCGGTATAGCCGTTAGAGAAGGCGCAGCAAAAGATGTAAATAGATTAACAAAAGAAATAGAAGGAGAACATCCAAGCCCTGAAGGTAAATTCGGAATTCTTAGAGACCCCACCCGAACTGATGTTGAAAAGATAGCGGCATTTAATGCAGTTGTAAATGCAGACCAACAAAAAGCCCTGAAAAAAATGGGCTGGACAATAGAAGAAAAAGACAAAATTGGAAAAGCGGCCTTAAGAATAGATCATTCTGTATTTGACACTTTTAAAAAAGCTTATCCTAAAACAGCTATAAAAATAGCAAAAGAATTCCCAGAAGAAATACAAGAAGAGGCGGGAATGAAATTTACAAATGAAGCAGAAGAGAAAAAATATAACGGCAATGTTCTAAATAAATTAATAGCTGGAGCGAAACCAGATGATATTAAAAAAATGGCTCCAGATTCCTGGAAAGATATTGATGTAAAAACTGCTATGCATGAGTTTTGGGATGGAACTCAGATTAGAGCCGCAGCTACAGCCTTTGGCAAAGAGTTTGTTGAGGAATTTAACCGGGGTGTTCAAATAAGAGGAGAGGATTGGTACAAATCTCACAATCCAAAAGTTTCTACATATGTTCACCGAACTACTTCTCAAGAACTTGGCTTCCAAGATCCGATAAAGTTCACTCGCGAACAAGTTCCTGCCCCTGGCGCCTCATTAGACCAAAGACTAAAAATGGCTTCAGACGAAATAGAGTGGTTGAACAAAAAGCCCACCTTGACTTTGAAGCAAACCGCAATGAAAGAAGCCCTTGCAAAAGAAGTAGAAGAAATAAAAACAGAAGTAGAAACGATAAAAGGATCGTTCGGGACGGCCCCTAGGACAACACCACCAGGCAAAAAGGGAAGGTGGGCCGGAAGAAAATACTAATGATTGTTTATTTATCAATAAATAAAATAGGGCTAGAGTTCTTCCTCTAGCCCTTTTCCTTTTCCTTTACCTTTGCCTCCAGGTCTTTTTGAGTCTCTGTGCAAGAAAAAAGCGAAAATGCCAGCTACAATGCGCCCTATACCCTCTGCCTTGAAGGCGCCTATCAGTCCCCTTAGGGCGCGACTTTCTTCTGCCGCTATTCCTTCTCCTGTTCTTTGGCCAACCTCAGGAGCAGAAAAGGCTTGTTCCATTGCTTGAGTAAACTTTATCCTTGTGATTGCTAGATCTAATTGACCCTGGGGAATATGTGCCTCCTTGAAGGGATTACCTTCTTCATCAAATAAATAGGCCTTTATCTCGTCCTCAATTTTTGCCTTGTCTTGCCGGCATTCCGTGTGGGTATGCGTTGCCATTATATTTCTAACAGCATCGCCTATCGTTGGGGCAAAGAAATCTGTGTAAACCCCAACATCTTCACCTAAGTCTCCGGTTGGCGTAGGGGCTCGGCTAAAGCTTTCTAAAAGTTCATCCCCCCGCGGCCATGCAAAGTATAGGTCCACATCAACTTCCATCAAGGCGGTTGCTTGCCCGCTGGCCTCATCTCGTTTTGAATAAACCTCGGCAACCTTAAAATTCAACAAATACTGCTTGGTTGAGTATATTACCAATCTGTCTACTGGCCACCATACGACATTATAGCCTGTCTGGAGTACTTCTTGGGGGGTTCCTCCGCGAACCAACACTGCCTGAGCTGGCGATTCCGTTGATCCAACCTGACGGAAGCAACGAGGAAACCAGAATATTAGCCAGAATAATATTATACCGCCGACAATCAAAGTCGACAGTCTCTCTTCGATGATACCATCCACAAGTAGGCCGACACCCACAAAAAGCAGGCCTAGCACAGTTGTCATCCACCAAGGAGAAATCCTTATCCATCCTTTCTTTTCCTTTTCCATCTGCGCACCTCCTTATGCGGTTGTTAAATAGCTCTTGACTAAGAGCCCTCCTTTTTCTTAGCTTTTTAATTATAATGGTTATTCTAAAGTTTGTCAAATTTCCATTCCCCATTCTCTGCTTACTCAACCTGTGCTAAAATTAAAGAAAATTGCCTATTAAAAAATTTTTTATTGTAGTAAAATAGAAAAGGGGATAAATAACTAACAAGCTGAAAGTTAAATAAAATGCCAGAAGAAATTTTAAGGGAAGACCTTTGGAAGCTTTATGAAAAATTACCTAAGGAATTACAGGAAATTATTTTCTCGGAAAAAACCGCGGACGACATCGGCGTTATCTGTCAGAAAAACGAAGTACCAGAGTCTAAGGTACCGGAGGTCGCTAAATATACCGGTCGAGTTTTAATGAGTTTATTACCTCCAAATGAGCTTGAGGAAGTTTTAGTCAAGAACGTAAAACTGAAAGGAGAAACGGCTAAGAATGTTGCCAGAGAGATAACTCGTTTTGTCTTTCTCCCGGTCAAGGAACTACTTTCCCAGATTTATGAAGCAGAGGTAATTCCAACAGCCAAAGCAGAAAAGACCACTCTTGAATCCTTGCCGAAAGAACCAGCTTCCGAAACGCCTGTTTCTGAAAAGCAAGAAAAACCGAAAGAATCAGATACCTATCGCGAGCCCGTTGGATAAATTGTTAAACCATTACATTGCCACATTATTACGTTGATCTCAGATCACAGTTTAACAATTTAGCAATTTAGCAATATAACAATGTAATTTTATGGATTTTTCCGTACCAAAATTTATTGAAATGGAAACGAAAATAGTCGGGCCTTTAACCTGGCGCCAGTTTGCTTTTGTCGGTACAGCCGGGGTCCTTATTTTTTTTCTTTATTTTATTTTGAAACAACGTTTTATTCTTTTCCTTGTTATTGCTCTTATCCTCGGAGTCGCATCTATAGGTTCTGCCTTTTTAAAAGTTGGCGGCCGTCCATTGCCAACCGTTCTAATAAATTTCTTATTTTATAATGCTTCATCAAAAATTTATACTTGGAATAAAAAATCAACAGAGCCAAGGCTTATTTATAAAAAGGAGAAAATCAAAAAAGTGGAGATAAAAAAAGAGCCAGCCGCTTTATTAAAAATAACCAAGCAAAGCCGACTGAAAGAATTATCAAACCAAATTGAACTAAAAACGAAATAAATTTTATGCCCGGAGCTACTACTCAACAATTTTTAGCAGTTGAACAAATGAGAGAGGGGGTAATTGTTTTAACCAACAAGGCCCTGCGAGGAGTTTTAATGGTTTCTTCTTTAAATTTCGCTTTAAAATCTGAAGATGAGCAAAACGCTACTATTTATCAGTTCCAGAATTTTCTAAACTCGCTCGATTTCCCGATCCAAGTTTTAGCCCATTCAAGAAGGTTAAATATAACAGGATATCTTGAAAAAATAAAAGAACTGGAAAAAAACCAGGAAAACGAACTTCTAAAAGTTCAAACAGGCGAATATTACAATTTCATAAGAAGTTTGGTGGAAGCTGGCACAATAATGACCAAATCTTTTTATGTAGTTGTTCCTTTTACTATTTTTGAGTCCCAAGGAATAAAAATTCCTCTTCAATTATTAAAAAGCACGAGAACGCCCACCTTGAGAGATGAAGAATTCCAAAGATATAAATCCCAGCTTTTACAAAGAATGGAATTCGTGGCCTTGGGGCTGAGAAGATGTGGTTTGCAAGCAATCCCCTTAACCACCGAAGAATTAATTGAGCTTCTTTGGAGCCTTCACCACCCAAGAGAATCTGAATTTGGTTATTATCCAGAAATACCTCCGGAATTGGCCATTTAAAATGTAATTCGTAGGGTTATGGAACTGCCTTTTCTAAAGAAAAAAAGAGTAGAAGTCCCAGAAAAAATTTTTGAGGAAGAAACAATAACAGCTGTAGACATAATCGCCCCCTCCTCGATTGAAGTTGGCCAAAATAATCTTAGATTTGGCGAAAGATTAGCCAGGTCTTTTTTCGTCTTCTCTTTCCCAAGGTATATTGGTTCTGGCTGGTTTTCGCCCCTTGTCAATTTAGAAACTCCTCTTGATATTTCAATATTTATTAATCCAGCTGAAACAGAAGTGATTTTAAGGCAGTTAAGGAAAAAAGTCACTGAAGTTCAGTCAGAAATTATTGAAAGGGAAGAAAAAGGATTAGTTAGGGACCCTGCTTTAGATACGGCCTACAGAGACCTTGAAGCTTTGAGAGATAAGCTAATGTCAGCCCAAGAAAGAATGTTTAAGTTTGCTATTTACGTAACCATTTATGGCGACAGCGAACAGGAGCTAAAAACGATTGAAAATAACCTGCGCCAAATTTTTGAATCCCGCTTAATTTATTTAAAACCAGCTCTCTTTCGCCAAAAAGAAGGCTTTATTTCCACTTCTCCTTATGGATTAGATTTAATTCAAGTTTATACCCCCATGAATACAGGACCTCTCTCAAGCTGTTTTCCATTTATCTCTTTTGATCTTTCTTCAAACGAAGGAATCTTATACGGCCTCAATCTTCATAATAATTCTTTAATATTATTTGACAGGTTCAGCTTAGAGAATGCGAATTCGGTCGTCTTCGGAAAGGCAGGCGGAGGTAAATCATACGCCGTAAAATTAGAAATTTTACGGCTTTTAATGCAGGGAGTGGATGTAATTATAATTGACCCTGAAAACGAATATGAGTTTTTATCTGACGCTGTCGGCGGCTCTTATTTTAAAATCTCTTTGACATCTCCCCATCATTTAAATCCTTTTGACCTGCCAATCCCCAGAGAAGATGAAAGGCCGGAGGATGTTTTAAGGTCAAACATTATCAATCTAGTCGGCCTTTTAAGAATTATGCTGGGAGGATTAACTCCGGAAGAAGACGCTATCATTGATAGAGCCTTAACTGAAACTTATGCTGCCAAAGATATTACCCCAGAGTCTGATTTTTCTAAAATTGAACCGCCTTTAATGAAAGACTTAGAATCTGTTTTAGATAATATGGAGGGGGCAGAAAGCTTGGTTAGAAGGGTAAGAAAATTCACCAAGGGAACTTTTGCCAGTTTTTTTAACCAATATTCAAATGTTAAAATGGACGGCAGTTTTATTAACTTTGCCATTAGAGACATGGAAGAAGAGTTAAAGCAAATAGCAATGTTTATAATTTTAAGGTTTATCTGGAATACTGTCCGTTCAAAATTGAAAAAAAGAATTTTAGTGGTAGACGAAGCCTGGTGGCTAATGCAAAGCGAAGACGGAGCCTCTTTCTTATACGGCACAGCAAAAAGGGCAAGAAAATATTGGCTGGGAGTAACAACGATTACCCAAGATGTAAATGATTTTATGAAATCAGGCTATGGCCAGCCAATAGTCGCAAATTCTGCCTTGCAACTTTTAATGAAACAAAGCCCAGCTACCATTGATGTTGTTAAAAAAACCTTCAATTTGACCGACGAAGAAAAATACTTATTATTAGAGTCGTCCGTCGGGGAAGGATTGTTCTTTGCCGGCCAAAAGCACGTGGCAATTAAAGTTGTTGCTTCTTACGGAGAGGACCAGTTAATTACTACCACTCCAGAAGAAGTTTTAAAAATTCAGAAAGCTAAAAAAGAATTAGCTAAAGAAAAAGAATAATATTCCTTTTATTGCTTAGATAGTTCCGCTATAATAAAACAATGGCTGAAGTTGCAACTCAAAGTGGGGGAGGTTTATTTAGTCCAGAAGCGCTATTAATGTTAAGCATTTTCGGTGTGCTGGATATAATTGATTTTTTTCTCGGAAGTATTTTGGTGGTTGACATTATAGCAATTCTTGTTTATTCTGCCTGGACATATTTCCGTGGCCAAGCAAAAAAAGCCAGTGAAACCCAAGCGCAAATAGAGGCGGCAAGAAAGACCAGAGAAGAAAAGCGTCAACAATTTGGAGAAAAAAAGAAGGTCCGGCAAGCGTCGCTTGCCAAAAGGGGAAAATGGCTAAGGAAGGTTTTGTTTATCTTAGAATGGATTCCTATTGTCGGAATGATCCCAGGATGGACTTTAATGGTTTATTCCGAGCTTAAAGATTAATTTTATGCCCCGTAAGAAATAATTATGTTTTACGTGTATGTTCTGCAAAGCCTCAAGGATGACAAGCTATATACAGGATTTACAAATAACCTACAGAAAAGAATATTAAAACATAATTTAGGTAAAGTATTTTCTACTAAATCAAGGCAACCACTTAAGTTAATCTATGTTGAAATATGTTTGAATCAAAAAGATGCCAAGCAAAAAGAAAAATATCTTAAAACTGGGTCTGGTAAAACTCTTATTAAGCAAAGGTTGAAATACTATTTTAAAGATTATTATAAATAATAACGGAAAATACTTTATTTCCTACGGGGTATGCCCCGTAGGAAACCAAAAGGTTTTCGTTAATAAAACGAGACAGAGCATTCATGATTAGATTTCCTAGAAACATATATAAATTCAAATATTTTCTATATTAAAAATCCGCAATTACATAAATAATAATGACTATAAATATGTCCAAAGGTTTTAATATAATAACAACGGAAAATATTTAATTTCCTACGGGGTATGAAGCTCAAAAAGAAAAAAAATGCATTAATTTTGTTCCTGTTAGTTTTTTTATTTTTTGGTTTTTTAGCCTTAGCCCAAGACTTAGAGATTAAATATCCGAATGTCCCGGGCGCTCCTCTTCCGGCAAAACCCACTTTGCCAGAGTATATAAAATATTTGTATAATTTTTCAATAATTATCGCCGGCCTTATCGCTTTTGCCAGCTTGGTTTATGGCGGTTTCCGTTATTTAACTTCGGTAGGGGAACCCACTGCTATGGCCGATGCCAGAAGCCAAATCACAGCTGGAATTATCG
>MHLV01000019.1:0-12536 GCA_001819145.1 Candidatus Nealsonbacteria bacterium RBG_13_36_15
ATTTGACCTTGACATAAATTTAATTATCTGTTACAATAAGTAGTTAGCCCGAAGCTGGGGGGTGGAATTTTTCTTAGTTTTTGGATAACCTGGATTTTTCTGGGTTATTCCTCGGAAAAATTCTAAACTTTACGTTCAAACACTAAAGCCTAACCCCCAGCTTCGGGCTAATTTTTATTCTGTACCAGCAACTCTTTCCACTTCTTCTATAGTAGTTATTCCCTGAAGAACCTTAATTAATCCATCATGTTTCATTGTTAACATGCCTTCTTCCGTTGCGTATTTTCTAAGAGCAGCAATTGAGGGTGAAGATAGGATAAATTTTTCCATTTTATCATTAACCAAAAACGCTTCAAAAATTCCTACCCGGCCACGGTATCCAGTAAAGTTACAAGCTGAGCAACCTTTAATTTGAGGAATTTTCAGTCCTGGCCTCAGGGCGGGTAAATTAATACTTTTTGGAATATTTTTTAACTCCTCTTTTATTTTTTTAAAATTAACTGGGGAAATAACGCTTAATCTCTTGCATTCCTGACAGATTTTTCTAACCAGTCTTTGGGCAATAGCTAAATTAATCGCCGGAGCAATATTAACGGGTTTTTCCCCCAAGGCTTGGAGACGAGCAATAGTCCCGGCGGCATCATTTGTATGTAAGGTAGTTAAAACTAGATGGCCAGTTAGGGCAGCCTGAAGGGCAATTTGGGCAGTTTCTAAATCTCTTATTTCTCCAACAAGAATAACATCAGGGTCTTGCCTAACAATTGAGCGAAGGCCACTGGCAAAGTCATATTTTTTTGCGGGATTCACCTGAGTCTGAGAAATTCCAGTTAGATGATATTCTATAGGATCCTCGATTGTAATTATTTTGATTTCTGGTTTTTGAATTTCTTTTAAAAAAGCGTAAAGTGTCGTTGTTTTTCCGGAGCCGGTCGGACCAGTAACAATAATCATTCCGTTTGGTTGCTTGATTTCTTTTTTAAAAAACTCAAGAAGATCTTTTCTTAAACCTAAAGCCTCTATTGTGATTAAGCTTTTCGGGTTTAAAATTCGTAGAACGATTGATTCTCCGTGTTCTGTCGGCAAAGACGAGGCCCTAATTTCGATTGATTCTTTCTTTTTCTCTTTTGCCGAGATTATTAAAATAGAAAATCGTCCATCCTGGGGGCGATCGGCGATATTGAGTTTCAGGCCGGCTAGAAGTTTGACCCGGGAAAGAAGGGTTTCGTATATTTTCCAATCAAAAAAGAGAACGTCCTGTAAAATACCATCAATTCTTAACCTCAATTTGGCCCGTTCTTCTTCCGGCTCAATGTGTATATCGGAGGCTTCCAATAAGACCCCTCCTCCCAAAAGAATCTCTGCGAGATCTGTGGCCCTTTTTCCTAAATAAGCTTCAATTATCCCCTTAAAAGACGGAATGTTTATTGCTTTTTTCTGAAGTTTCTTTAGAGCAGAGGGGGAAATTTTTATTTCGCCAGTGATTTTAGAATTGGAAGAATTCATAATGAAAAACGCCTATTAAAATTTACTTTCTTGCTCGGCTATTTTAAAGTAGAATAAAGAACTAGGGCTAGATTCAATTATTTAACTTTATATTATCTCTTTAAAATAGTCAACTTGTTTAAAAAGAAATTTCTTAGGTCAAAATATTTAACAACAAACCCAACTCAGACCAAAGGGGTTGGGGCCGCTTTAGCTAAGAGAATTTTAAATTTTTTCCCAGAAAAAAGACAAGCCATTATTTTAGGGCTGGAGGGCAATTTAGGGGGGGGCAAGACTACCTTTTTGCAAGGTTTTGCCCGAGGGTTGGGCATAAAAGAAAAGATTTTAAGTCCAACATTCGTTTTAATGAAGAAATTCAAAATTCCGGCTACGAAACGTAATTTAAAATTTAAAATTTTTACTCATATTGACTGCTACCGAATTAAAAATCTGAAGGAAATTTTAACCTTGGATTTCCTTGAAATGATTTCTAACCCAAAAAATATTATAGCTATTGAATGGGCAGAAAGAATTTCTGATATCCTGCCAAAAAACACTATTTGGATTAAGTTTGTAATTGACAATCAAAATAGGCGTAAAATTACCCTTTTAATTAAACCAACGAAGGTAAAATAAAAATGGAAAACCAAAAAAAGTTGTTTATTGTAATTGATGGAAATGCTATATTACACCGAGCCTATCATGCTCTACCGCCCTTAACCACTAAAAGAGGAGAGTTGGTCTCGGCCATTTATGGATTTTTATTAGTTCTTTTCAAGGCTTTAAAAGAACTTCAACCAGATTATGTCGTTGCTACCTTTGATTTGCCGGGCCCAACTTTTCGCCACATACAATTCAAGGAATATAAAGCTACCCGGGTAAGGGCTCCAGAAGAATTTTATTCCCAAATCCCCAAATTAAAAGAAATTTTACAAAGTTTTAACATCCCTATTTTTGAAAAAGAAGGTTATGAAGCAGACGATCTTATTGGAACCATTGCCAACCTTGTCTCTGAAAAAAAGATTTTACCAAAAATAGAAACTATTATCTTAAGCGGCGATTTAGATGTTTTTCAATTAATTAACACCGAAACTAAAGTTCATTTTTTGAGAAAAGGAATTAAAGATACCGTTTTATGTGGCCAGAAAGAGGTTGAAAAAAGATATCAAGGATTAAAACCCAACCAGCTTACAGATTACAAGGCCTTAAGAGGCGATTCTTCAGACAATATACCCGGAGTTCCCGGTATTGGCGAAAAAACGGCAATAAGCTTGATAGGGGAGTTTGGAAGCTTGGAACATCTTTACGAAGAACTTGAAAGGGGAGTTGAAAGGACTAAAAAAATAAGAAACAGAATAAGAGAAACTTTGCTTTGCTCAAAAGAGCAAGCTTTTCTTAGTAAAACGTTGGCTACGATTCAAAAAAACGTTCTTATAGATTTTAACCTAGAAAAATGCCAATGGGGCAGGTATAACAAAGTAAAAACAGCTCAATTATTAAACAATCTAGAATTTCAGAGCCTAATTAAGAAACTGCCTTAAGCTCTTCTTAAATATTTGCTAAAATAGAGGAAGGTTATATGCAAGAGCAAGTTACAGCACAAGAAGCTTTATGGCGCATTCGAAACGCGTTAAGTTTTCGTTTCCCAATAGTTAGTTCGCTGCTTTTCGCGGCTTTGGTTTTAAAAGTTGTATTTGGGGTACCATTTTCTCATTATTTATTTTTATTAGCTCCCCTCCTTATGCTATCCGCTTTTAGCTACGATTCTATAATGAAAATAATAAAAAAACCTAGCCCTTCACAAGTCTTTAATCTCTACTATGTGTTCCTCTGCTTAGACGCCATAACATTTACTTTCATTATATACTTTTTGGGGGGGGTAGCTTGGTTTGGTTTTATTTTTTACGCTTTTTATTTTATGGTGCTTTTTCCACTTTTGCCCAAGAATTATGTTTATTTTTATTTCATTTATTGTACCGTACTTTATAGCATCCTCGTAACGGGCCAGTTTCTTGAAATTTTTCCTTATAACAATGTTTTCGGCCTAAAAGAGCCGTTGCATTTAAAAAAACCATTCGTTTTAACTTCTTTGACGGCAACTGTTATAACCCTATGGGCCCTAGGATATATGGGGAACTTTACCGTAGGACTTCTTAGAGAAAAAATAGCGAAACTTCAAGTAATTAAAATAGCTCTAATTAAAGAAAAAGCCTCTTTAGAGGTAAAGGTCCAGAGCAGAACGAAGGAGCTACAAGAAGAAAGGGAAGGTCTGGAAGCGAGAGTGCAAGAAAGAACAAGGGAGCTGGGGGAAGAAAGGGGGGAACTGACTAAAAGAATTGAAGAGTTGGAGGCATTCCATAAATTAGTGGTTGGTAGAGAGTTAAAGATGAGCGAATTAAAAGAAGAAATTGAAAAACTTAATAAATTAAAAAAACAAAATGGTAAAAATATTTCTTGAAAAAGAAGAAGCCCTGAAAAGATATAGTCAAATGATAAACGTTAGATTCCCGGCAATTACTGCCTTTCTTCTTGTTGCCCTTATTTTGAGACTGTTTTTAAACACTCCCTTCCCAAATGTTTTATTTCTCTTAATTTCTTTAATGGCTATTTCTACAATTATCTACGACCTTTTCTTTAGGAAGATTAGAGAACCTAAAACTTCTCAAATTATCAATGGCTATTTTGGCTATATGCTCTTTGACTTAATCATTTTGACTATGACCATCTATATTCTTGGTGGAATAATCTGGATTGGATTTATCTTTTATGGGCTTTATATTTATATTGGTTTTTTGCTTTTCCCCAGAAGTTATTCTATTTTTTATATCTTCTACTGTTCTTTTTTGTATACCTTACTGGTTATCATTCAATATTTAGAAGTTTTTCCCGAGCAGATCATCTTTTCTTTAGAAGAAAGAATTCCTCAAAACCTTTCTTATGTATTAGCCACTTGGACGGGGTCTGTTGTTTTTATTTTGGTTTTAGGGTATTACGGTGATGTTTTTTATAAAATTTTACAAGGAAAAATTGAAGAGCTTCAAAAAGTAAAAATACTTCTTGAGGAAGCAAGAATGTCTTTGGGGATTAGGGTTAGAGCCAGGACAAGAGAGCTTTGGGAAGAAAGAAGGGGTCTCGAAAAGAAAGTCCAGGAAAGAACAGGGGAATTAGAGGAAGAAAGAAAAAACTTAGACAAACGAATTTCTGAACTTGAAAAATTTCATAAAGTAGCTGTTGGCCGAGAATTAAAAATGAGAGAGCTTAAAAGAGAAAATAAGGAGTTCAAAGAAAAAATTTCGAAAAAATTATTGAATAAATAAGATTATTTATCAAAGGTCGAATCTCCCGCTTCTCAACCTTAGCCTCATTGTTATATAATTATTGCTTATTGTTAATAAAAAGAGCAAGCGGGAATTAAGAGAGAATAAGAATCTTTAAAAAGTTAAAATATGGGAGAAATACAAAAAGAAGAATTAGAAAAGCTATTGAAAACTAAAGGCGAAGTAAGGGGCGCAGTTTTTCAAACCGATGCTAAATATATTTTAGAAAAGAAAGGGGAGGAAGGTCTCAAAAAATTAGAAGAAAGAGTAAAAAGTTTAGGTTATCCAATAGACTATAGAGAAGCTAAGGCCACTGGTTGGTATCCATTTGGCCTAAGGATAATCTCCTTACTTTTAATTAAGGATACCTTTGGTTGGTCAGATTCAGAAATAAGAGAAATGGGAAAGACTGCCCCTAAGTTTTCTTTTATTGTTAAATTTTTATTTAAAATCTTTGGATCTACAAGAAGATTAGTAAAAGAAATACCTCGTTTTTGGAAAGAACACTATACCATTGGAGAAATGGAAACAGTTAAATTTGAAGAAAAGGGGAAAGAATTGATTGTTCATCTAATAAATTTTGACACCTATCCTCTATTTTGTAAGTATCTCGAAGGATATATTGAGAGAATACTTTTGTTTAATGAAAAAGAGGTTGTGACAGAAGAAACAAAATGCGCATTAAAAGATAATCCGTACCATGAGTATATTTCCCGATGGAAATAAAAAATCAAAAAATTCAAAGAGACCAGAAGATAATTTCGGAGGATTTATCGATTCTTGAAAGTCAAATAGAAGGCCTTTGGCAGTTTTTGCCTATTCCGATATGTTTTGCAAATTCGGTATTTAGTATTATTAATGCGAGTAAAGCCCTTGAGGATATTTTAGGTTGTAAAGGAGTTGAGGCCATTGGAGAAAACTTAAAGAATGTTTTAAAGGATTTTGAGAGAATAAAAAGAGAATTAATGCAGCAAAGATTAATTATCAGCAAAGAAACAACTTTACTGATAAAAAACAAAAAAGAAATTATTGTTGAACTTTCAGCAAAAACAAAAGAAGACGAAAAGAGAGAAATTATGGGTTATTTTTTCGCCTTTATAGATATAACCGAGGTTAAAGAAAAAGAGAAAGAGCTTCAAAGAAAAGTTCAAGAGTTGGAAAAACTTAATAAATTGGCCACCGGCCGTGAATTAAAGATGGTAGAACTCAAAAAAGAGATAGAGCAACTCAAAAATAAACTGGATAAAAAGTCGTCTTAATTTATTTTTTAAAAATATGGTTTTAATTTCAAAAACAGAAATTGAGGAAATAATAAAGAATAAAGGGGAGGTTATCGGAGCTTCTTTTAAAGAAGACCTTGAGTTTATTTTGGAAAAAGAGGGTAAAGAGGGCCTTAAAAAACTTGAAGAAGAAATGAAAAAGCTTGGATACCCTATAGATTTCAAAAAAATAAAAAGCTTTCAATGGTATCCCTTAAGTCTTAATATGTTATATCTGGTGGTAGCTAAAGATGTCTTTGATTGGCCAGACGATCTATTTCGGGAAAATGGAAGATTTAGCGCCAGAATTTCTTTAATTGCTAGAATTATGATGAAATACATCATTTCTTTGGAGCGTTGTTTCAACGAGGCAGGAAATTTTTGGCAGAAATACTACACTGTTGGTAGATTAACAACCGAAAATTTTGATAAAAAAAATCGTACCGCCTTTCTTGTCTTAAAAGATTTTACTGGCCACCCTGTTTTTTGCCACGTTTTGGAAGGTTACTTTTGGCAGGTGATTTCTTATGTTGTCCCAAAGGAAAAATTAAAAGTAAAAGAAATAGAATGTATTTTTAAAGAAGGAAAAACCCATAAGTTCCAGGTAACCTGGTGAAACAGATGGAAGCTAGAAATTCTCAAAAAATCATTATCCAGCAACTTTCTGAGGATCTTGAGGACTTAGAAAGTTATATAAAAGACCTCTGGCAGTTCTTACCTTTGCCCACCTGCTATGTCAATCCATTTCAAATCGTTCTTGACGCTAATTCGGCCCTAGAAGAGTTTTTTGGTTGGAGGGTTTCAGAGTTGATTGGGGAAAAAATGGAAAAACTCTTTATTGAAAAAAACCAGGCTCAAAAGATCTATCAGAAAATTTTAAAAACCGGAAGAATCACCAATCAAGAAAGTAAAGTTTTAACTAAAGCTAATCAAGAAAAATTCGTTAATATTTCAGCTACTACTCGTCGAGGAAACAAAGGTTCCATTATTGGTTATTATTTGGCTTTTTCTGATGTCAGTGAATTCAAAAAACTCCAAGCTGGATTAGAAAAGATGGTTGAAGAAAGAACTAAAGAGCTTCAAAAAAAAGTTCAAGAGTTGGAAAAACTTAATAAATTGGCCACCGGCCGCGAATTAAAGATGGTAGAGCTCAAAAAAGAAATAGTACGATTAAAAATAGAACTAGAAAAAACGCGCCTATAATCATTAGGCAACAACAAATATGCACAGCAATAATATTATTGTTTCAAGCGAGGCCCTAACGATGATTCAAGCAGATATAAAGCGATTGCCACAGTTAACGGGTGGTTTTGCTTTATTAATGATTATCATAAAACTGTTTTCAAAAATTCCTCTGCCCAATATAATATTACTGATAGTTTCTATTATATTTTTATTTAATATTTTTAATCTTTTTCTTTTTCCTAGGCTTAAAAAGAAAAATATAAATATATTACTTAATTACTATTTTGGATTTAAGCTTTTCGAGATAAGTTGGTTAACAATACTTATCTATTTTACTGGGGGGATAAGCTGGATAGTACCTCTTTTTTACAGCTTTATTATTGTCAATATTTTTTGGGTATTCCCTAAAAATAAAGCTGTTTTTTTGATTGGATACTGTAATTTGATTTTGATATTTTTAATTCTATTACAATACTTTAAAATTCTGCCAGATTTTTACCTGTTTTCACCCGAAGATAAAAATCTCCAAAACTTATCCTACGTCTCGCTAACAATCATTGCAGGAGTGGCCGTTCTTATCTATTTGGGTTATTCTAGCAATATTTTTTATAAACTTTTACAAGCAAAAATTATTAATTTAAAGAAAACCAGAGAAAAATTTGAAGAGACGAAAAGAAACCTTGAAGCCGAGATTCGAAAAAGAACCCGAGAGCTCCTCCAAGAAAAAAAGAAATTAGAGATAATAGTGAGAGAAAGAACCAAGGAGCTTGAAACAAGGAGAAAGATTGTTCAGGAAAGAGTTAAAGAACTTGAAAAATCTCACAGATTAGCTGTAGCCCGAGAATTAAGGATGTCTGAACTGAAAGAGGAATTAGAAAATTTTAAGAAGTTAACAAAAAAATCATGAAAAACCCCTCTTTAGAAACTTCTGAAACCATGGATAGACTTCATACCTTTATTGATCGGACTGTTCCGATAAAAATTGGTTATCTTTTATTTATTGTTTTTCTCAAAGATGTAGTTTCATACCCTGTTCCCAACATTGTCACCGTTATAGTTTCTATAATGATTTTATCAGCAACAATTCTCGCTTTTTATTTTGAAAAATACCCCCTAAGCACAAAAACTATTATTAATACTTTCTTTTTCTATACTCTTTTTGATCTTCTTTTATTAACAATAGTTATTCATTTTCTTGCTGGAATTGAGTTTATTTATTACGTTTTCTATATTATTTTAGGTTTTGCGTTTTTTTCTCAACGCCAAGCAATTTTTCTTACATTTTGGACTATTCTTCTTTTCGTTGGCTTAATTTACTTAAAATATTTCCAAATCATTTCCGATATTCATCTTATTCCTCTCCAAGCGCAAGGCCTCCACGATTTTCTCTTTGTGTTTACAACAACGACCCTTTATGTCCTTTCTCTTTGTTTTTTGGGCTTTTTGAGTTTCGGGTTTTATCAAACGATGATAAAAAGAATTAATCTCCTCCAAAAAACTCAAATAATTCTTGAAATAGAAAAAGGATCTTTGGAAATTAGAGTTCGAGCTAGGAAAAGGGAGCTTGGGCTGGAAAGAAAAAATTTAGAAAAAAGAATTAATGAAAGGAAAAAAGAGCTTGAAGAAGAAAACCAAAAACTCGAGGGAAGGATTGAGGAATTAACGAAATTCCAAAAAGTAACGCTTGGCCGCGAACTAAAAATGAAGGAACTCAAAAAGAAAATGATTCAATTAAAAGCAGAGTTAAAATCTAAAAAAAGTAATTTATGATTAAAATATTGAATAGAAAAAAAATCAATGGAAAGAGTATTTTTCACAGGAAAACTGGAATTTTGGTTCAAATATTGATTCCCTTGCTTTTTTTAGGTCTTCCAATATTATTTCTTACTTATTCAGAATCAATTGGTAGGACTTTTTTGCCTTTTCTTCCCGAGGGAACGGCCAAAAAAATCCCCTTATATATTAAAGATATTGAATTTCAAACCAGATTAATTCTAATCTTAACCTTTATTTTAGCTTTATTTTTAGGGGCATTAATCTCTTGGCGTTTCTCACGATCATTAGGAAGAGTTTCCGATGGCTTGAAAAAAGTTTTAACTGGCGATCTTGATTTTCGGATAAAAATTGGAAGTTACGATGAAATAGGAGAGGTTTCACACTTTTTAAATAGGCTTGTCGACAACCTAAAAGCATCGCGGTTGAAGTTGCTTGAACGAGAGACAGAGCTTCAAGAAAAATCATTGCAGTTAACAGAAAAAATTAAAAGCCTTGAAGCTTCTAGCTTAGAAGCAGAAAGGACCAGATTAGCTACCCTTAATATTCTAGAAGATGTCGAAGAGGCGAGAGTAGCCATTCAGGGAAGACTAGAGGAGCTCGAGAAATTTAATAAATTAGCCGTCGGTAGAGAATTAAGGATGATGGATCTAAAAGAGGAAATTAAGAAATTAAAAGAAGAATTAGAAGAGCAAAGGTCTTTTTCTGTCGGGAGAAATAAAAAAATTACCAATAAAAAGACATAGAAGTTTTTGAGAAATTATTGATTGTCCAATTGTAATATTCTAATTTATTAGAAAAAATGAAAAAAAATAAATATAAAAATAATAATACTGAAGAAAAACCCGAAAAAACCAGAGAAGAAACCAAAAAGCTCCAGACAGAAATGGGGGAAAAGTTTGGAGAAAGAACAGAAGAGCTGAAAAAAAGGACTAAAGAGTTAGAAGAGACGAGAAGAGCTTTAATTAATATGCTAGAGGATGTTGAGGAGGCGAGAGTAAAAGCTGAAGAGGAGAGAAGTAAAACCCAGGCTATAATTACTAATCTTGCCGATGGCCTTTTAGTCTTTAATAAAGACAATATTTTAATTTTAGCTAATCCGCAAGTAGAAAATTTTTTTAAAATTAGAGCAGAAAAAATAATAGGCAAATCAACGATTGAATTAACCAAATTTCTAAACTTTAAATCTTTAATGACAATTTTAACTAATAATTATTCTAATAAAATTATAAACAAAGGGATAAAAGAAGTTTTTAGAGAAGAAATAATAATTAAAAAAAATTTAATCTTAGAGGTTTCTACTGTCCCTATCGTAAAAGAAAAGGAACAATTAGGAATGTCAATTATTTTACACGATATCAGCCGAGAGAAATTAATTGAGCAAATGAAGACAGAATTTGTTTCTTTGGCTGCCCACCAATTAAGAACTCCGCTCTCAGCGATTAAATGGACTCTAAGAATGATTCTTGATGGAGACCTTGGAAAAATTACCCAAGAACAAGAAGGTTTCCTCCAGAAAACTTATCAGTCCAATGAGAGAATGATTGGCTTAATTAATGACCTCTTAAACGTTACCCGAATCGAGGAAGGGAGGTATCTTTTCAAGCGTGTTTCAGCTAATATTGAAGAGATAGTTAAACCAATAATAAAATCTTATCAAACAGAGATGGGACGAAAAAAAATTACCTTTATTTTTCGAAAATCAACCGTTATACTGCCTAAGGTAGAAATCGACAAGGAAAAGATAGGTTTAGCTATTGAGAATTTTATTGATAATGCCCTTAAATATACCTTTCCCGGAGGTCGGGTGACAGTTGCTCTAAAGTATGCTAAAAAAGAGATAGAATTTTCGGTAAAAGACACTGGAATTGGTATTCCAAATGACCAAAAAGATAGAATTTTTACAAAATTTTTTCGGGGAGCCAATGTAATTAGAATGGAAACCGAAGGATCTGGTTTAGGTCTATTTATAACCAAAAATATTATTGAAGCTCACGGCGGAAGAGTTTGGTTTGAATCAAAAGAGGGGGAAGGTTCTACTTTTTATTTCGCTTTGCCAATAAATAGAACTTGATCATTCTAGATTCTGCCTCATGAAACTTTGGGGGCTTGCGGAATCTATAAGATAAATATATACTAAAGGTAGCTGGACGTTGAAAAAAGCCTAGCAAACACAAGAAATACTGCCTTAAAATTTATTTTATATATGGCAAAAAAAATATTATTAATTGAAGATGAACAATTAATGATTGAACTTTTAGAAAGAAGATTAATCCAGGAAGGATACGAGGCTTCAATAGCGAAAGATGGAGTAGAGGGCTTAGAAAAAATGAGAAAGACAATGCCCGATCTTATTTTACTTGATATTATTATGCCGAGAATGGGAGGATTTGAGGTGATGGAAAAGATGAATGAAGATAAAGAATTAAAAAAAATTCCGATCATCATTATTTCTAATTCTGGACAACCAGTAGAGCTTGACCGGGCAAAAAATTTAGGAGCTAGAGACTGGTTAATTAAAACGGAATTTAATCCCCAAGAAGTAATTGACAAAATTATTAAACTGATTGGGAAATAACCATTAGCCCCATAAATAATCATATAATCTTAATAGAAATTTAATTTTATAATAAATTTATGCCCGCAACCATTCTTATCGTTGAAGATGATAAATTTTTAAGGGAATTAATTGTTCAAAAACTCATCAAAGAAAACTATGAAGTTTCTGAGGCGATTGATGGAGAACAAGGAATAAAAAAGATTAAAGAAGAGAAACCGGATTTGATTTTACTTGATTTAATCTTGCCAGGAATTGATGGGTTCGAAGTTTTATCTAGGATGAAAGAAGATCCCGAATTATCTTCAATACCAGTAATCATTCTTTCTAATCTTGGTCAAAAAGAAGACGTGGAAAGAGGTTTAAAGTTGGGCGCAATTGATTATCTGATCAAGGCCCATTTTACACCAGGAGAAATAATTGAAAAAATTAAAAAAGCCCTGAAATAACCAATAGTCCATAGAGTTAATTGCTAATGACTATTAGCTATTTATCAAAATAGTGCCGGAACTCCCGGAAGTAGAAACAATTGTTCTTGGTTTAAAGAAAAAGGTCCTTGGTAGGACCTTTCTTGATGTTTGGACAGACTGGACAAAGACAATAAAGAAACCAAAAGATTTCAGAATTTTTAAGAAACAAATAAAAGGAAAAAAAATAAAAGAAATAAAAAGAAGAGGAAAAAATATTCTTTTCAAGCTTTCTGGAAATAAGACCCTTTTAATACATCAAAAATTAACTGGTCATTTGCTTTTTGGGAATTGGAAGTTTAGGGGAGGAAAATGGGAACCAGAAATTTTAGGTCCCTTAGAAGACCCAGCGAATAGATTTTTGCATTTAATGTTTTGGTTAGATAATGGCAAGCAACTTGCTCTTTCTGATTTAAGAAAATTTGCCAAAGTTGAATTATGGAACAGCCAAGAGTTGCTGGAATCCAAAGAATTTAAAAGTTTGGGGCCAGAACCA
>MHLV01000019.1:13035-13201 GCA_001819145.1 Candidatus Nealsonbacteria bacterium RBG_13_36_15
CTTTTCAATGATTAATTTTCAATTCCGAAATTTATTGATGATGAAATATCAAAAATCTAATACCTATTATGCGGTGACGATTTCAAAGAAATTAGGAATTCATCCTTATGTTGTTCGAAAAGCGATGGAGCAATCAAAAAAGTTTTCTTTGGAAGAGCTTAAAAGA
>MHLV01000019.1:13324-14620 GCA_001819145.1 Candidatus Nealsonbacteria bacterium RBG_13_36_15
TCTTGAGATCGGTCCTTGGGTTTTGCGACGAAGAATTAACGAGAAGGATGATTTGGTTTTATTTTACCGAGGGCAGGGTATGGCGTGGAATTCACTAACCCTTCCTTCCGACAGCATCCAAGCTGCCGCCTCAATATTGATAGCTGGATGATAAGCAGCATTCCAGCCAAATCTTCCCATGGGCGTACCCTCCCAAGTTGATTTCATAAACTGGGCAACACCTCGCTCACCCTCTTTCCCGGTGGCTTCTGGATTGTCCCTAGATTCGCACCGGGCAACATCTCTCAGGATTGAGGGATCAACTCCATACTTTGCGGCATAGAATTGAACCAGGATATCGATTTCTTTCTGGATTTCCAGTTGGCCTGGATTTGATTCTCCAACAGGAACCTTAACTTCGGGGATAGTTTCTCCCCTGGCTGTATTGGCTACTTGAGGGGTTGTACTTGGCAAGGCTAGCTCTGTAGGGACTTCCTCCCTATTGGTCTCGGTGTCCGCGATGACCTTTCTTAGAGCTGGCTCTACCACAGAGAAACTTGATGAAGCGTCTCTGTATTCGGTGGCATTTTCCGTGTCCACAGGAAGCAAGAAGCTCATGGTTAAGATTGTTGCCAGAGCAACGAGAATGCTTCCTGCTGGCTTTCTTGTCGTCAACTGAGTCCTCCTTCTTCTAGTCTCTTCGTCACAATTTTATTTTAGCATAAAAAGAAAAACCTGTACAGACTCATTTCTTCTAATTTTTGCCCATCAATTTAGTTATTCTTGATTTTTTTCTGGCAGCAGTCCTTGATTTTATTACTCCAACTTTACTTGCCTTATCAAGGGCTTTATAAATTTGAGGCAAGAGTTTTTTAGCTTCTTCAGTTTTTTTCTGAGAAACTAATCTTTTCGCCTCTTTAATGAGACTTTTTATTTTTTTCTTATAAAAAAGATTTTTAACTCTTCTTTTTAAGTTCTGGCGGAGAGCTTTTTTGGCAGATTTTGTTATTGGCATAACATAAGGTTTTTTATTAAGATTTTTTATCTTACCACTTATTTCGGCTTGGAGCAACCGCCTCTTTTTTTATCCCTATCTTTAGAAGCTTTCATTTTTTTTATTAGATCCCTAATTTCAATTGCCCTTTCAAAATCTAAATTTTTGGCTGCAATTTTCATTTCTTTTTCCAATAACTTAGTGTCTTGAATCAGCCAAAATTCAGATTCAATCGCCTTTTCTCTGCCAAAGGGCCACTCTCTAATTTCTTTTATAATTTGACTGGGCTTAATATTATGGATTTTATTATATTCCATCTGAAT
>MHLV01000019.1:14849-15677 GCA_001819145.1 Candidatus Nealsonbacteria bacterium RBG_13_36_15
GTTCCAAAAGCCCGGTCGGCCTGATAAGCTGTTCAACAATATATTTTTTACCTGTTCTTTTTATTTCATACTTGTTAGGAGTGGCTGAAAAATAAACTATTTGATTTACTTCCTTATTGAACTCCATAAGGGTCAGCGGACGGTTATCAACTGCCGAAGGAAGTCTAAAGCCATATTTAATTAAGGTTTCTTTTCTTGCCTTATCTTGGACGGCCATTGCCCTTAATTGAGGTATAGTTAAATGCGACTCATCAATAAAAACAAGGAAATTTTTAGAGAAATAATCGATCAAAGTATAGGGTGGTTCTCCAGTCCCTCTAAATTCAAGATGCCTTGAATAATTTTCAATCCCGTGGCAGAAACCCGTTTCTTTCAATATCTCTAAATCGTAATTGGTTCGTTGTTCTAACCTTTTAGCCTCTAAGATTTTGTTTTCTCTTTTTAATTCTTTCAGTCTTTCTTGCAGTTCTAATTTTATATTTTCAAAAGCAATAAATAATTTTTCTTGGGGAGTAACCCAAAAGTGGGCGGGATATAATCGGTATTTATTGTTTAGCATTTTGTATTTAGGAGCGAGAGAGGCTGGAGATGCTAAAGCTCTATTGATTTGATCGCCTGAAAATTCAATTCTTAAAATTTCTTTGCCGGTAATTAAGAAAATTTCAATAACTTCGCCTCGGACGCGAAAAACTCCTGGCTTAAAATCAACATCATTCCTTTGGTACTGCAGGCTGGTTAAATGCCTTAAAAATTCCTTTCTTTTAATTTTTTGGCCAGATTTTACTTCTAAAGATACTTTTTGATAATCTTCGGGCGATCCGATGTTGT
>MHLV01000020.1 GCA_001819145.1 Candidatus Nealsonbacteria bacterium RBG_13_36_15
TCGAGGTAAAGTATTTTCTGCCAAACTTTAAAGGTCAATTTGCCAACAACGGAAAATACTTTATTTCCTACGGGGTATGCCAGATATTTCCATTAAATTAGAAGAGCTTATTAAAAGATTCCATCATTTGATGGACTGTCTTTGAATTAGAGAAAAAAAAAGAAAAACTTAAAGAATTAGAAAAAGAAACCCAGAGGCCGAGCCTTTGGGAAAATAAGGAAGAGGCAGTAAAGATTAGTCAGGAAGCAGCTTTTCTAAAAGAAGAAACAGAAAAATTTGAAAATTTAAGGAAGGAGTTAAGCGATTTGGAGGAACTGAATAAATTAGAGGTGAAAGGCATTGAAAAGAAAATTGAGTTTTTTGTAAAAATAATAAAAGATGAAGAATTTAAAACCTTTTTATCTGGAAAATATGACAGAGCTTCAGCTACGCTTTCTATTTATGCAGGGGCGGGTGGACAGGATTCCCAGGATTGGGTTACAATGCTGTTAAGAATGTATGAAAGATTTTGCCAAAGTAAAGGATTTAAAACTAAAGTTTTACACCAGTCTTTTGGAGAGGGAGGGGGGCCGGAAGGAAGAATTGGCACAAAGTCTGTAACTATAGAAATTCAGGGAATTTATGCCTACGGCTTTTTAAAAAAAGAATCAGGGGTTCACAGATTGGTGAGAATTTCGCCTTTTTCTCCTCAAAAACTTCGCCACACATCTTTTGCCTTAGTAGAAGTTTTACCGGAAATTGAAAAAGACATTGAAAAAGAAATTAAAATTAAGCCGGAAGATTTAAAAATGGATTTTTACAGAGCTTCGGGGCCTGGCGGCCAATATGTTAATCGCCGGGAAACTGCTGTTAGAATTACCCATTTGCCAACAGGTATTGTAGCTTCTTGTCAATCAGAGAGACTGCAGGGCCAGAACAGGGAAAGGGCAATGAAGATGATTTATTCAAAACTTTATCAGTTAAAAGAGAAAGAACAGCAAAAAGAGATATCCAAAATAAAAGGCAAAGCTGTTTCAGCCAGCTGGGGAAACCAGATTAGATCTTATGTTCTTCACCCCTATAAATTAGTCAAAGATTTAAGGACCAATATTGAAACTTCAAATACAGAAGGAGTATTGGATGGCAATTTGGATCAATTCGTAGAAGAAGAAATAAAATCTAAACTATAAAATTTATGATAAGGTTTCAAAATATCGCCAAAATTTATTCTTCAGACATTACTGCCCTAGAAGATATTTCTTTTAAGATAGACAAAAAAGAATTTGTTTCTATTGTTGGAAAATCAGGTGCGGGAAAAACGACTCTGCTTAAAATGATTTTGGCCCAAGAGAAGCCATCACGAGGTAAAGTTTTTTTTGATAATCAAGATGTTCATAAAATTCCCCATTCAGAGCTTCCTCATTATCGCCGGAGAATTGGTTCTATTTTCCAAGATTATAAGCTTTTTCCAAACAAAACAGCTTATGAGAATGTAGCTTATATTTTGGAGGTTACGGGTTCTTCCGATTTACAAATTGAAAAAGAAGTCCCTCAAGCGTTAGAAATAGTTGGTTTGGGCTATAGGCATTCTAATTTTCCTCGGGAATTATCTGGGGGAGAGCGTCAAAGAGTAGCTATCGCCAGAGCATTAATACATCGGCCAGATGTTCTTTTGGCCGATGAGCCAACTGGTAACTTAGATCCTTATCACACCAGAGAAATTATCCAGTTATTATCAAGAATTAATGAAATGGGAACAACAGTTATTTTAGCTACCCACAACAAAGAGGTAGTGAATAATTTAGGAAAAAGAGTAATTACCATTGAAAATGGTAGAGTAATTAGAGACGAGAAAACGGGAAGATTCGTTCTTTAATTAATATTATTTATGATTACTTCTTTAAAAAGAATTATCAAAAATGGCTGGCTGAACTTTCGTCGCCAAGGTGGCTTAACTTTTGCCACGGTTTCTATTATGGTAATGACAATTTCTTTGGCCACCTTTCTTTTTTTCTTTCAAGGCATTGTTCAGCATTTAGTTTTAGGTCTTCAAGAAAAGGTTGACGTTTCAGTTTATTTTAAAAAAGATTCGTTTGAAGAGGAAATTTTAATAGCTAAAGAAGAAATCGGAAAAATTCCTGAAGTAAAAGACGTTGAATATGTTTCTCAAGAAGAAGCTCTAAATCGTTTTACTGAAAAACATCAAGATGACCTTCTTTTAATGGAAGCATTAAATGAAGTAGGGGAGAACCCATTGTCGCCTTCCTTAAACATTAAAGCTTGGCAGGCAAATCAATACGAGGCTCTATCTAATTTCTTGCAAACAGCTTCTTTCAATAATTTAATTGAAAAAGTAGATTACCATCAGAATAAAGCCATTATTGGGAAAATTTTTGAAGTTTCTTCCAATATTAGATTAATTGGAATTATTTTCAGTTTGATTTTGGGAGTAATCGCTATTGTCGTTGCTTTCAATACGATCAGGCTGGCAATTTATAATTCAAAAAATGAAATTGCAACAATGAGATTAGTCGGCGCCTCCAATTGGTTCATTAGGGGTCCATTTTTGATTCAGGGAGTAATAGTAGGAATAGTGGCTACCATCGTTACTATTTTACTTTTCGCTTTAGCTAACTTCTTTTTGAATTCAAGGCTTGAAACCATTCTGCCGGGATTCAGTCTTTTTAACTTTTTCCTTGCTAATTTTTGGACCCTGCTTTTACTCCAGCTCGTTACTGGTATTGGCCTAAGTATGATTTCCAGCGCAATCGCTATCAGAAAATATCTGAAAGTTTAATACGGGGGTTCTCTAACATTCCATACTAAAAATTGTATTTAGAGCTGGGAGGTCATCTAAAGGTAGGATACGGGTCTCTGGAACCTGGCATGATGGTTCGAGTCCATCCCTCCCAGCTGTGAATAAAATTTTAGTACGGGGTAAATAGGACTTAGTTCACCTGCCCCGTAGTTAGCCGCCGAAGGCGGATATACTATGGGGAGTCCAAGCCCCGCAGCTATCTCATCCCACTCATTAAGTGGGGTTTTATTATGGAGACTTGACACATTTAAGATAAAAGCGTATAATAGAAGTATTAGACTGTTTCTTCCTCTCTGTATTTAATTCAATAGAATTTAGAGAGGAGGGAAGATGTTCCAGGCTGCTGCCTTTGCGGTGGCCAAGTGATTCTGACCGGGGTGGTTTTACACCCCTGTGGTTTCCGGAACAATCACCTCTAATCTAACGAAAGGAGGTATCGCACTTGGGTATACGACGCAACTCAAAGAATGTAACCTCAAGCAGGTTCTTCTGAGCCGGCGCCGGGCCTCGGCGAGATCCTCCGAGAGGACGCACAGCGTCCTCTCACGAACATAAAGCCCTATGCCAGAGTGTTTACTCATCACGGCATAGGGCTGATTTCTTTTATTAATTAATATTATTTTCTGATTGTATTTTTTAATAACTCCCTAGGTTTATTTAAGACCAACTCGGATTCTCAAACAAACTCCATTCAAATGTTCGAAAATCGTCCCACTCGCTCAGCTAACAAAAATCGCTAAGAAGGCGGTTTTTTGATAGTAGGATTAAGAATTTGACACGCTAAAGAAGACCTGCTAATATTATGTTAGTTCATTATTGTATGTTGTCCACGTAGCTCAACGGGAGAGCGCCACCTGGTTCAGGTAAAGTCGGAGGGTTTTGTCTGTTTGGACATGTGCCAAATAGGTATAAACTTTCTGAGGAGGTTCCTGGTTCGAATCCAGGCGTGGACGCCAAAGGAAAAAGAAAGACGGCTTCGTCAGTATGGCAGCCGTCTCTTTCATTAAATTTAATGAATTTGGTAGAATAGAGATGATGATAAAAAATAACTATTAAGGAATATTATGAAAGGATTAATAATTGCCCCAGGATTAGACAATTATTTAGCGATTCATTGTTTAAATAAGTTGAAACCAGAATTTATTACTTTCCTTGTTACGGACAAAACTGTTGAATTACTCCCTGAGATTTTGCAAAAATTAAAATATAGCCCAAAAGAACACAAAAAGTTTTTTATAAAGGACATTAAATATTTCAGCGAAGCAATTCAAGAATTTTTAAATGCTTTTTACTGGCTAACAGAGATTAAAAAAATTAAGAAAATTACTGTAGATGCTACGAATGTATTAACAAATATCGGATTTTCTGTTTATTTTGTAGCTAGCTTTATTGAGGTTTTTAAAGATTTAATAAAAGAAGATGTTGATATCAAGCTTATTTTCACTACCTGTGACTGGAAGGTTGTTGAGGCTGAATTACATGCTGCTGGTGAGCCAATTATTGGAACAGAGGAAATAATAGAATTAGAGCATCCGATGAACGCAATCGGGTTTATTTTAGGAGTAACAGCTTGCGATCTTTTTAATAAAGGATTTTATCCACGGGCGGAAGAAATGTTTAGAATTTTAGAGAAGAACACTACTGGCGAACAAAATCTTTTATATGAAGGATTAGCCTCTTTATCCCATTCTTATAATCTATGGGATAAATTCAGCATTGAAGAAGCATCTAAGGAGCTCGAGAGAACCATTTATACTTTAAAAAAAGTAGATAAATTTGGGTTTATTCAAAACATTATGAAAAAAATTGACCTTAATTCAGAGATTTTACAAAAAATTAAAGACGGAGATCGATTAGAAAAAATTGTAGATATTTTTGAAAATGCTAATCGAAAAATGGAAGAAGAAAAATTTGACGATGCCGTAGCTAGATATTACCGTTGTTTAGATATGATTGCTCAATACGCTTTAGAAAAATATGGAATAGATACCCAATCGCCAGATTTTTTAAAATTATCTCAAGCGATGGTTGAAAAATACAAAAAGGAAAGAGGCGGAAATTTACCAGATAAATATAAAAATGGTATGGGTGGGATAGCTTTAAAAGACTCATTTCTTCTTTTGTACTGTCTTGGTGACTCTATCGGACAGGAGTATAAAAAGATTGAGGCAAGGTTCATTGGTTTACTTACTTCAAGAAACCAATCGATTCTTGCTCATGGATTAAAGGCGATAAATAAAGAGAAAGCTGATAAATTCAAAGAAGAAATTGTAAAACCATTTTTAATAAAACTCTTAGAGAGAGAAAATCTTAATTTAGAACAAAAGCTAGAAAAGCATCAGTATCCGAAACTTTCCGCAAGCATAAAGACCCTCTATTTAGATTTAAAAAGGGTGTGATTTACTTATCAAAATATCCTTCCGACAACTGTCTCATTCTATCTTCAAACAGCCCCGATTTATCCTTTCGTAGTTTTAACGAAGGAGGACTGAGTCGCATCAAAAATCGTCTTTTAGGCGGTTTTTATTAATTCCATTTATTAACTTCAAGCACCATGTCAAATGGTGCTTTGATTTCAAATTGAAGCTTTCCCCCTTGTATTTTTCTGTAAAAATGCTATTATACAATAGTAAGTTTCTTATTTTTTTCGAGTAGGTGATTTAGGTAAACTTTAAGAGAAAATAAGACAGATGGTCGGCTTACTTTTTATTAACCAAAGAAAGAATAATATCATGGCAAAAAAATTGTATGTAGGTGGGTTATCTTATGACACCACCGAAGCTACTTTAAAAGAAGCTTTCTCAGCAGCTGGAACAGTTGAATCGGCTACAATTATCATAGACAAGACGACTAACCGTTCAAAAGGTTTTGGCTTTGTGGAAATGGCGACCGATGAAGAAGCTCAAAAAGCTATTGAAACATTAAACGGTAAAGAACTCGAGGGAAGAACTCTTACAGTAAATGAAGCTCGTCCTATGGAAGATAGGGCCCCTCGTCAAGGCGGATACAACCGCGATAGCAGAGGAGGATTCGGCAGAGGACGCAAGGATCGTTGGTAAACAGTGTTTATCCAAAAAGTTCCCTTAATCGGGGATTTTTTTGTGGGCTTAGAATCCTATACTATGTACTTGCTTTGACATTAATTGAATTTTGATGTATAATTACTTTTAATATCATGAATAGTATAAGAAACATTGCAATAATTGCTCATGTTGACCACGGTAAGACCACTTTAGTGGACGCGCTTTTGCGTCAGTCAAAAACCCAGCTGAATAAAGATGACGCAAGCCATGAGTGCATAATGGACAGTAACGAAATAGAGAGAGAAAGGGGAATCACGATTTTCTCCAAAAACGCAGCGGTATATTACGGCGATACAAAAATAAATATTATTGATACTCCCGGCCATGCTGATTTTGGCGGAGAAGTGGAAAGAGTGTTAAATATGGCAGACGGCTGCTTGCTTTTAGTTGACGCAGAAGAAGGCCCGATGCCTCAAACCAGATTTGTTTTAAAAAAGGCGCTGGAGATGGGCCATAAAATTATTGTTATTATAAACAAAATAGACAAAAAAGGCGCAAGGCCGGATTTTGCATTAAACGCAACGCTTGAACTATTTTTGGAATTGGGGGCAGGGGAACACTCGCTGAATTTCCCGGTGATTTTTGCTTCAGGCAGAGACGGCAAAGCAGGAAGCGAACCTTATTTAAATAAAATGGAAAACATTATTCCGGTTTTCGACGCAATTATAAAGCATATTCCTCCTCCCTTGGGCGACGAAAAAAAACCTTTCCAAATGCTCGTTACATCTGTTTCAAAAGATAACTTTAAGGGCAGGATTTCGGTTGGCCGTATTCACAATGGTATTTTAAAAGCTGGACAGGAAATAACCCACATAAACCGAAATGCCGAGGCCAAAAAATATCGCTTAGTTTCTTTGATGACTTTTTCTGGCTTAAACCGGGTTGACGCCAAAGAAGTTTTATCAGGAGATATTGCAGCATTGTCTGGAATACCCGACGCAACAGTAGGCGAGACAATAGCCGATCCCATCGAATATAAAGCTTTGCCATTAATTAATATCGAGGAACCAACCGTAAAAATGACATTTACGATTAATGATTCTCCTTTTTCCGGAAAAGAAGGGCAGTTTTTCACTTCGCGCCAAATAAAAGAAAGATTATTTAAGGAATTGGAAACAGATGTTGCCCTTAATGTGGAAGAAATAACAAGCACGAGTTGGACAGTTTCTGGGAGGGGAGAGCTTCATCTGGCGATTTTGATCGAAAGAATGAGGCGAGAAGGATATGAATTTCAGGTTTCCCGACCGCAAGTTATTATAAAAGAAGTGGACGGTAAAAAAATGGCGCCTTTTGAACAAGTTTTCATTGAGGTTCCCGAAAGATTCCATGGGATAGTTATCCAGAAGTTAAATGGCAGAAAAGGGGAGTTAAAAGATATGAAAAACATAGACAATACTGTTTTTCTGGAGTTTGTAATCCCAACGAGGGGGCTTTTTGGATACCGAACAGAATTTTTAACTGACACTAAAGGATTGGGAATAATTAACACAATTTTTTACCAATATTTACCGGATTCTGAAAACTGGAAAGAACCAAACCAGGGCTCTTTAGTTGCCTACGAAACAGGCTCAACCAATCTATACGGATTGACAAGCATTCAAAGCCGGGGAGTATTATTCTTTGGACCCGGAGTTAATGTTTATCAAGGGCAGGTTGTTGGGCAAAATTCCCGCAGCGAAGACATAAGGGTTAATGTTTGCAAAACAAAACATCTCTCCAATATGAGGTCTAAGGGTGAAGGTACAATGGAACATTTTAATGCGCCAAAAACAATGGATCTTGAAGATGCCTTGGAATATATTAAAGATGACGAACTCGTAGAGGTAACTCCCAAGAACGTACGCATAAGAAAAATATATTTGGATGAAGGGAGCGCTAAAAGAGCCGCCAGAGAAAAGAAAACAGATTGATAAAATCGCCAATCAGGCGGTTTTTTGGTAGGATGAAGAATATGATAATCCCAAAATTATCACCCTCCATGTTTATCGGTGTATCTGGGAAAAATATAATTTCCTTTGGTTCTGGTCAGCCAGATCTATCTCCGCCCAATAGGGTATTTAGGGCAATGTTTCGTTATAGAAATTTTAAGTATGGTTTAATTCAAGGTAATCTTAATTTAAGGAAGGCTTTGGCTAAACAGTATCCTAAATCAACAGCTGATAACTTTGTTATTACCAATGGAGCGTCAGAAGCCATAGATTTGACTTTAAGGGCATTATCGAAAGTAAATAACAAGAAAAAGAACAGAGTTTTATTGCCAAGGCCATATTATTATTCTTATCCTTATCTTATAAAATTTGCCGGAATGGAGCCGGTTTATACCAATTTAGTTGAAGGCCGGATTGATTTTGATGATTTTAAAAAGAAAGTAAAAAACTGTAAAGCGGTGATAATAAATTCACCCTCTAATCCGACTGGTCGGGTTGAATCAATGGAAACCTTAAAAAAAATAGAAAAGATAACAAACGATTTGGGCATCTATGTTTTATCAGATGAAGTTTACAAAGATTTAATTTATATTAGAGAAAATTATCTAATAAAAGGACCTCGTGTTATAACCGTAAACTCGTTCTCAAAAACCTATAATATGTGCGGCCTGAGGATAGGTTATCTTTGGTCTTTGGATGAAAATTTGGTTAATAGAGTTATTGAGACAAAGACTCACACCTCAATGAATACTAATATATTAGGACAAGAAATGGCCTATGAAGCTACTAAAACACCCGAAAAATTTATTAAGAAACAGGTAAAAATATGGAGAGAGAGAAGAGATTTTATTTATAAAGGCTTGTCAGATATGGGCTTAGATTTATGGAAGCCAGAAGGGGCTTTCTATGTTTTACCGAAGATTAAAAATCCCAGAGCTTTTGTTTGGAATATGTTTAAGAAATATAAAGTCATTACTTATCTCGGGGAGTGGTTTGGGGCAAATGATAGAGTTAGGTTTTCATATGCCCTGGATATTAATAAAATTAAAGAGGGGCTAAAAAGGGTTAAGAAGTACTTAAAAATCAAAGGAGAAATTTAATTCTAAAAAAATCGTCAAGAAAGTATACTTGTTTTAATATTGTGAAGGCGGGCGACTTTTTGAGAGATATACAAAAATTTTTAACTAAGTAACTCTTTTTGTATATTCTCCGGTTTCTGTGTTTATCTCAATAATGTTGCCCTCTTTGATAAAAAGAGGGACATTTATTTTAGCCCCAGTTTCTAAAATGGCCACCTTCGTTCCAGACTGTGATCTGCCGCCTTTAATCCCCGGTGAAGCTTCGGTGATTTTTAATTGAATTTTTATCGGCAAAGAAACATTGATTACTTTTTCTTTAAAAATTATTGCCTCAACAATTTGATTTTGTTTAAAAAACTGAGCCTGGGAACCAATTTGTTCTTCAGCCAAAAAAAAGCGTTCAGCAGGATTATTCTTATCGCAGAAAAAATATTGATTGCGGTTTGCTCCGTTGGAAGTCGAAGACTTCCTATCGGAGTGGCTGTAAAGAAATTTTACCTCTTTTTTAGAAAGATTGGCTTCTTTGGCGGTTTCACCTTGATGAAAATTCCGGGAAATGACATTGCCAGTAATAAGATTTTTAATTTTAGTCTGGATTACTACTCTCCTTTGAGCTTTTTTCATTGGCTGCGATTCCAGAATTTCATAAGGTTCTCCTTCAAGAATGATTTTTACTCCTTTTTTTAAGTCTGTATGGGTTAGCATATTTTATTCTAAAATTGTGCCAATAAAGTCAGAGCGCCCCATTAAAAATTCTTCAGTGCTTTGGGGCTTTTTCCCCTCCAACTGTAATTCTTCGATTATCAAAAAATCTTTTTTGGTTTGAAGAGCAATTCTATTATTCGGAGCCAAAAAAGTCTTACCTCTAATGCCAAAAGGACCTTCTTTTTTTTGGGGTTGGATAGTTGCCCTCAGAATTTTTAATCTGAGATTATTTTTACCTTTAGGCCAGAAACAATAACTCCCGGGCCAAGGATTAAAAGCTCTTATCTGCCTCTCAATTTCTCCGGCTGATTTTCCCCAATTAATTCTTCCATCTTCTTTCTTTAAAACTTTAGTAAAGGTTGTCTTTAATTCGTCTTGAGGAATAGGCTCTATTTCTCTATTTGTCCATTTGGGAAGAGTTTTAATTAGAAGTTCTGCCCCCAAATCGGCTAGATTTTTATCTAATTCTTTATAGGTTATTTTGTCATTTTGTATTTGATATTTGGCGCTAGCTAATATCGGTCCATGATCCATCTTTTCATCTATTAGAATGATTGTCACTCCTGTTTCTTGATCCCCAGCTAAAATTGTAAATTGAATGGGGGATGCTCCACGCCAACGGGGGAGCAGGGAAGGATGAACGTTTAAGCATCCGTACTTTGGCATCTCTAAAATTTCTTTTGGCAGAATTTTACCATATGCTGCAACGGCAATTAGATCAGGACTAATTGCCGACAACAGGTTCTGGATTGTTGATGGCTTTTCCGGCTGTAAAACCGAAATTCCATGTTTTTCAGCTATAACTTTAACCGGCGGGGGAGTAAGTATTTGTTTTCTGCCAACTGGCTTGTCAGGAGCTGTTACCACTAAAACTGGTTTTAAATTATTCTCAATTAATTTTTCCAAAATAATAGTCCCAAATTCAGGCACTCCCATAAAAATAATATTTATATTCGTATTGTTTTTCATGCTGCACGCTTTATGAGATTATTTTATAATTCGCCATTCAATTTCCGATTCTTTACCGGCAAATTCCAGCCAGTTCCCACCATCATCTATCACATACCATTTCTTCTTGGTTTCTGACCAAATCATAGGGTTATTCTGGAAGTAAGGTTTTTTAACAATCTCTTTTGGCTTTAATTTGTCTAATTCCAGCCATTTTTTGAAAACAGTTTCAATAGCGTAATCCAAATTTCTTGATTTTGCCCATTGAGCCACTTTACCAATGGCTTTTTTCGCTTTTTTTACAGAGCCTGCCAATTCTAAAAGCTGTTTTGCGGGCCTCGTAAACCGTGAATAAATTATTTTTTTCTTTTTAGCGTCTTTTTTAATCCGCTCTAAAGTCAGCCCTTTAGTGTAAAAGTAGTGGTTAACAATCGCTTGGATTTTTGTTTCTTCTTTCTTTTTCTTCTCTTTCTTTTCCTCTGCCTTTTCTTTTTTAGTTTTGGGTTTCTCTTTTTGCGCCATATAATAAAATATTTCTGCTTTTTTATTTTATCATTATTTTAACTCAAATCCAAGTTATTTTAATTGCCCAAATGTAAAGTTTTTGATAAAATAAACAATAAAATATGAATCATAGAGTTTTTATAGCTGTTAATCTGCCAAAAGATATTAAAGAACAGCTTTTAGTTCAGCAAAAAAGGTTAAGAGATCTTCCAGCCAGATGGGCTAAAGAGGATAATTTACATATTACTTTAATTTTTCTTGGCTATCTTAAAGACGAAGAAATAGTTAAGGTCTGCGAGGCCGTGAAAGAAGTAGCTCAAAAAACTATTCCTTTCTCAATAAAATTAAATGAAATTTGCTATGGTCCTCCAGAAAAAATTCCGCCTCGTATGGTTTGGATTTTGGGTGAAAAGTCAAAAGACCTGGCCAATTTAAAAGACAATTTAGAAAAGGAGCTTCTGGGAAATCCCAGTCTAAATAACCTTAAAACAGGGGTGCGGTTATTTTCGCCCCACATTACCTTAGGGAGAATAAGGCAGTGGGAATGGCAAAGAATTGAACCAGAGGAAAGGCCGGAAATAGAAACAGAGCTTTTCTTGACTTTTGAAGTTCAGTCAATTGAAGTTATGGAGAGCCACTTAAAAAGGGGGGGAGCAGAGTATTTGGTGCTTGAATCAGCGCCGTTCGCAACATGAGGATACACTTTATCGGCATTGGGGGTATTGGCGTTTCAGCTTTAGCCCAGTATTTTTTGAAAAAAGGAGGCATTATTTCCGGTTCTGATTTGGTTTCTTCGGAAATTACTGATTTTTTAAAGAAACAGGGGGCTAAAATTTATGTTGGCAAACACAAAAGGAAAAATATATCATCCAGAACTGACTTGATTATCCATAGTCCGGCCGTTGCTAAAGATAACCCTGAAATACTACAGGCAAAAAAATATAAAATAAGCATTGAGTCTTATCCCCAGGCATTAGGCGATCTTACAAAAAAATATTTTACAATAGCAGTTTCCGGTACTCACGGCAAAAGCACAACTACGGCTATGCTTTCTTCTGTTTTGATTAAAGCTAAACTTGATCCGACTGTAATCATTGGCACTAAGCTTAAAGAATTCAATAACTTAAATTGTAGGGTAGGGAAGGGAAGATATTTGATTATTGAAGCTGATGAAT
>MHLV01000021.1:0-4143 GCA_001819145.1 Candidatus Nealsonbacteria bacterium RBG_13_36_15
AACAACTAATTTTCCCTTTAACCCCCCAGTTCTTACTTTTTGGGTATTCCCCTGGAGAATAATTTTAGCTGTATCTTTATTAATTTTGGCAATTATAGTTTCCTTATTTATGACGAGGAGAAGATGGAAATTAGCAATGAAGATTCTTTTCAAAGGAGAAAAAGCAGCTAAATAAAGATAAAATCTGATAACTTAAAAAGCACCCAATTCCTTGGATGCTTTTTTAATTTTAAAATCTTTTAAGTAATGATATAATATATAAATGAAGAAAGCCTTTTCTCCGATTTTAGTTTTAGGAATCTTTATTTTTTCTTTCTGTTTTTTATTATTAATTTTTAATAATACCTTAGCCGCCCAGCTTTCTAATAGAAGAGTCACAATTTCTGATTCTAGGGGAAGCACAGCAAATGTAACATATAATTATCAGTGGACAGGCTCTCTTAATCTTTTAAGATGTATTCAAATCGTATCTTGTACCACGGCCGCCGGTGCCTGTAATACTCCTGTTGGGTTAAATACTACAGGTTCTAGCAAAGGAAATTTTGTTGGGCTGACAGCGGCCAACTGGAATTTAGACAATACAACAAACGGCACCTTAACTTTAATCAATGGAGCGGGCGAGGCGCCGGCTGCAAATGTTTCTACAATTTTTACAGGAATTACTAATCCTACCAACGAAGCAACTTATTTTGGTCGAATCACTACTTATTCCGACATAAATTGCTTAAACCAGGTTGATTCTGGAAATGTGGCTTTTGTAATAATTGGTGGTGGAATTAATGTAAGCGTTACTATTCCTGCTGGCGGTGGACCAGGAGGGCCGCCCGGCGGCGGAGGCGGTGGCGGTGGCGGTGAGCCAGTAGGCCACGCAAAAGTTATCTTTGAAGGCAGGGCTTATCCTAAAGCTTTCATAACTCTTTTAAAGAACGGAAAGGTCGCCAATACCTTTCTTGCTGAAACGTCAGGATTGTTTGAAGCAGAGCTGACCGGAGTTGCCGGAGGCGTATATAGTTTCGGATTTTTTGCCGAAGATACAGAGGGCAGAAGATCGGTTACGATCAGTTTTACGGTCGGCGTTATAGATGGGACAACCACTACGATATCTGGTATTTTTATTTCTCCCACGATTTCTCTTTCACCGACGCAGGTTGAAATAGGCAGAGACGTTAATATTGCCGGACAGGTTTTTCCGCAAAGCCAGATTAAAATCTTTGTTAGCTCCCAGGAAGTAGTTAAAGACACCAAAGCCGACGTTAAGGGAAAATGGGGTTATAAATTAAACACTGGTTTTTTAGAAGAAGGCGAACATAACAGCCGGGCTAAAGCTATTTTCGGGGAAGGGGAGCAAAGCGATTTTTCTCAGATTATTCCTTTTTTGGTAGTTAAGAAGGGGGCTTTGGTCTGCAAAGGAGCTGATTTGAACTTTGACGGAAAAATAAACATAGTTGACTTTAGTATTTTGCTTTATTTCTGGGACCAGACAGATCCTTCCAATCGCTGCGCCGATATTAACTTTGATGGCATAGTTAATATTGTTGACTTTTCAGTAATGATGTATTGGTGGACCAGATAGGCGAGAGGCTGAAAAATAAGATTAATAAAAATATTAAAACTTTTTATCAAAATGGTAAATAACAAAAAAATAATAACTTTCTTTCTATTTTCTATTTTTTATCTTCTAAATTCTAACTCAGTTCTTGCCGCAGATTTATTTTTTCTACCGCAATCACAAACTATATATAAAGGAGACACTTTCATCGTAGAGATTAGATTGAATACTGGCGGCGAAGAAGTTAATGCCCTTGAAGCAAATCTTAAATTTCCACCAGAACTATTGGAGGTTTTAGATATTAGTAAGGGCGGGTCTGTTTTAAATCTTTGGCCAACAGAACCTTTCTTTTCCAATTCTGACGGAAGAATTTCTCTGATGGGAGGGATGCCGGGAGGATTTAAAGGACAGGGAATGGCAGCTCAAATTACTTTCCGGGGAAAAGAATTGGGAAAAGCAATCTTAAATTTTAAGGAGACCTCTCAGGCCTTGCTTAACGACGGAGAAGGAACTCAGGCTGATTTAGATTTTTTAGAAGGCACTTACGAAATTATCCAAATGCCAGAAGGGCTGCCAAAGATTTCTTCTGCAAGCCATCCCGACCAGAATAAGTGGTTTAACAATAATACTCTTTATTTGCACTGGGATTTGGCCGAAGGGGCAGAATATAGTTATATTTTAAGTAGAGATGCCCAAAGTTTAGTAGATGATGCTCCCGACAGGCCAGAGGGAGAATTAGAGTGGATGGGGGATATAAAATATAAGAACCTGGAAGATGGGATTTATTATTTCTTTCTTAAACAAAAACTGCCAGGAGAAAACTGGTCTCCGAAAATAAGCTTTCGGGCAATGGTTGATGCTACCCCTCCAGAAAAGTTTACAATAGAAATCGGGCAAGATCCTTCTGTTTTTGAAGGAAAATATTTTCTGGGTTTTAGTACGACAGACAAGATTTCCGGGATAGATTATTATGAAGTAAAAGAAGGAAAAGAAGATTTCAAAAAAGCTGAAATTCCTTATCTTTTAAAAGACCAAAGCTTAAAAAGCAGGATATTGGTAAGGGCAGTAGATAAGGCAGGAAATGAACAAATTTCAGAAATTATCCCTCCAAAAGAAGTTCCTTCTTACTTTTCCCTGTTTTCTTCTTTAGTTTCAATATTATTTGGATTAATAATTATTATCTTAGTGATAAGAAAAATCAGAAATTCAAAGTTAAAAAATAAGTAAGATTTTAGTTTTTATTTAAATTAAGGGCCGTGCAATGAAAGGGTTATTTACTATTTCATTTGTTTTCATACTTCTATTTATACTTGCACCTTCCGTTTTTGCAGGAAATGCCTCTATTTATCTTTCACCAGCTGAGGGCTCTTTTTTTGTCGGCAGTACCTTTGATATTTCAATTTTTGTTAATACTGGCGGCGAGAACATTAATGCTGTTGAGGTAAATTTAAAATTTGACCCGACAAAAGTCCAAATTGCCAATCCTACTGCCGGCAAGTCATTTATTGAAGTTTGGGTCTCCCAGCCAACCTTTTCTAACACCAAAGGAACAATGAGCTTTATCGGCGGAGTTCCTTCACCGGGAATTAATACTTCTTCCGGCTTAGTTTCAACTGTAACTTTCCGGGCAATATCTCCTGGGCAGGTTTCGGTTGCTTTTTTGAACTCTTCTAAGGTTCTTAAAAATGATGCCCAAGGGACAAATATTTTAACGTCGGCGGGCAGGGGCGTTTACGAACTTTTAATTCCTCCTCCTGAAGGGCCAATGGTTTTTTCTTCCACTCATTCTGACCAAAATAAATGGTATAAAAATAACAATCCGACTTTTTCATGGGAGAAACAAGAGGGAATTACTGATTTTAGCTATAGCCTTGACCAAGATTCAACCGGAACGCCAGATAATATTCCTGAAGGAAACCATACTTCTGTAAGCTTTAGCGAAATAGGAGACGGAATCTGGTATTTCCATATAAAAGCTAAGAAAAACGAAGTCTGGGGAGGCGTTAGCCATTATTTAGTTAAAATTGACAACACTCCGCCAGCCGCCTTTAATCCGACAGTTTCACCCTCTGCCAAGACAACAGAGAGGCAGCCTTTAGTTTCTTTTATTACTACTGATTCCCTTTCTGGTATTAGCTACTATCAGATTAAATATATAGATATAAGTCCGGAGGGAGAAGAAGAGGAGGCAGGTTTTTTTACAGAGACCTCCAGCCCTCACAAGCTTCCTTCATTAGATTCCGGAAACTATTTAATAGTAATTAGAGCGTATGATGTTGCCGGCAATTGGAGGGAGGGGACTGTTAAAGTCCAAATTTTCCCAAGCGAATTATTTTTCGGCAAAAATGGGATTTACTTCTGGGGATTTCTCCTTCCTTGGTGGATATTAATTATTATTTTAATAATTATAATTACGCTTTTTGCATTTTATCTATTAAAGAGACACAACAATTTAATTAAAGAAAGAAAATACAGCTTTAGCGGAATAGAAGAAAAGCTAAAAGATCACCGGCAAAAATACCAATGAAGCAGAAAAACCAGGCATTAAAAATTAAAAACTTGAAAGGACTTGTTTGCTTATTAGCAGTTGGATT
>MHLV01000021.1:4154-7849 GCA_001819145.1 Candidatus Nealsonbacteria bacterium RBG_13_36_15
AATTTTTAACCTCTGGGTGGAAGAGCCCGTTTTTTTAAACTCAAGCGGAAAAATTTCTTTTTTAGGGGGAGTGCCAAGTCCCGGTTATATAGGAAAAGGAGGAAAGGTAATCAGCATTCTTTTTAAGGCCCAATCTGCAGGACAAGCTACAGTTTCCTTTGGAGGCGAGAAAATTCTGGCAAACGATCCCTACGGAACCAATATTTTTGCTGGTAGTTCAGGGGGAAATTATACGGCCGTTTTGACCGAAGAATATATTCCACCGGAAAAACCAATAGAAAAACCACCCTCAGAAGAGCCCGAGGAGCTTGCCGCAGAAGACACAGAACCTCCAGATGACTTTGAAATAATTATTGACAACGAAGGAGATTCCACAAATCCCACGCCTCTTTTATATTTTGAGACAAAGGATGATTTTTCTGGGATAAGCCATTACGAGGCAATTATCGGCAAAGAGGTTTTTGAAATAAAACCAGGAGAAAGCTTTCCTTGGAGATTACCAAAACTCTCGCCAGATACCTACCAGATTATTGTTAAAGCAGTGGATAAAGCAGGAAACTCTAAAGAAGCTAGCACAGAAATCAAGATAGAATCTATTGCTATACCCAAAATCACCACTTGTCCTGGCACCTTTAGGCCAGGGGAAGAAATGCTTTTTATTAGCGGAACCGCCCTTCCCAACAGTAAAGTAATAATATTTTTTGAAAAAGACGGTGAATTAATAAAAAAATGGGAAATTACCAGCGACGGAGAAGGGGATTGGTCTTTGGCAAAAGAAGATCTTTTTAGGTCGGGAATTTACAAAATTACAGCAAGAACAGAAGATTCAAGGGGTGCTATCAGTGATCCTTCAGAACCCTGCTCTGTTAAAGTTATTCTTGGCGGAATTTCAATTGGTCCTTTAATAATAAGTTACAAGAACTTTACATCAATAGGCCTAATTATTTTCTTTACATTACTGGCTCTTATTATTTTCCTTGTTTGGAGAATTAGAAAAACCCAGGCTTTAATTAGAAGAGAAACTAAGGATTTAAAAACTAAATTTTACAAAGAGTACAACGAACTTCGAGCTGATATTGAAAAGAAGCTTATGAAATCAAGAAAAATTAGGGACATACGGCCAGCCTCTGATAAAGAAAAAAAAGAAGAAGAACAGCTTTTACAGGATCTTATTGACGTTGAAAAAGTTTTGAGGGAGGAACTAAAAGATATTGAAGAGATAACTTGATAATTTTTTAAAGATCTTGATTTTATTTGGAAAACTGATAATAAAAAAGTAGAACCTTAACAATCTACATGTATAGCAAGCAACAGAAGGAGGGCTGCTGTGACTACGTCTCTACCAGTAAAAGTTTTTGCTACCAGTGGCTCAAACGGATTAGCCACGAGAATTTGTGAATCTCTGCAATTTCGTTTGCCAAGTGGGATTCAGCCGGGAGGTCGTTTGACTCTTGCCCAGCATGAAGTTACAACTTTTTCTAATGAAAATTCCGTTGTACAAGTAGAAAACGTCAGAGATCATTTCGTTGTAGTTATTCATACTCAGGTACCGCCAGTAAGTGAGGGATTAATAGAGCTTCTCAACCTTTTAGACGCCATTAAGAATGCAAAGTCAGAAACCATTTTGCTCGTTTTTCCTTATATGCCTTACTCCCGGTCAGACCAAAAAAATAGACCGCGTATTTCTGCTATGGGGGTTCTTTTACCTCGTATCCTGACAGCTTCTCCTTTGGGGGGTCGAGGGGGAGTAGAAAATATACTCTTACTTGATGCTCACGATCCCCATCTCAAACATTATTTTGACCCCGCTGCTGATGAAGTTACTGCTATTTATCTTTTAGTTGATTTTTTGCAGAGAGAAGTTTTTAGCGTTAGACCAAAAGAGAATAGCGTTGTTGTTTTCTCTGATGCCGGGGCAGTAAAGAGATATGCAACAATTCCTCATATCCTTAGTCTACCAGAAGCCTATATTGCTAAAGAACGACCCGACGACAAAGAATCACCAACGCTCAAAAGGGTAGTTGGCAAGGTTAGAGATAGGGATTGTATGCTTTTCGATGATGAAATACTTAGCGGTGGAACGATTTTGGGCGACGCCGAACTTCTTCTTAGCGAGGGTGCAAGATCAGTCATCGCTTTAGTTGTCCATCCGATATTAGCCGATAAGAATCTTGTCAGCACAAACGAATTAATTCAGAAACTTGAGAGATCTCCTATAGAACAATTTGTAGTAACAGACAGCGTGCCAATTTCGCACAAACTAGGGAACGCAAAAAAGTTTACTGTTATTTCTGTGGCCGGCCTTTTGGCAGAAGCTATCAAACGAGCCATTCTTGGCCAGTCTTTAACTGAACTATACAAACCGGAAGCAGTTCCCTTTTATCGTATATAAGGAGCGGAATCAGAAATGCCAGCTTAAGCTGGCATTTATTTTTACAGAAATTTATTAGTTTGACTTTTTGCTATTTTTTTGTGATACAATATAGCATATGGCGGAAAAACGCATTGTTTTAAGCCTTATTTGAGATAATCAATAAGATTATGAGAAAAAGTGAAATAATTATTTTAGTAATCATTTTAATTTCCCTAGCCCTAGCTATTTACTTTTATCCCTTAATGCCAGAAAAAATGGCCTCTCATTGGTCAGCTCACGGCCAAGTAAATGGTTATATGCCCAAATTCTGGGGTTTGTTTTTAATGCCGTTCATCTCCATTGGATTATTTCTACTTTTTATTTTAATTCCCAAAATAGATCCCCTAAAAGAAAACATTAAAAAATTCAGAAAATATTTTGATATATTTATAATTCTTATTATCCTGTTTTTATTTTACCTTTATGTCCTTACTATTTTTTGGAATATTGGCGCAAGGTTTAATATGGTTCAATTTTTGATACCTGCTTTTGGAATAATTTTTTATTACGCCGGAGTTTTAGTAGAAAATGCAAAAAGAAACTGGTTTATTGGCATTAGAACCCCCTGGACCTTAAGTAATGAAAAAATCTGGGAGAAAACCCATAAGATTGGCGGCAAATTATTTAAAGTCGCCGCAATTATAGCTATTTTGGGAATTTTTATTCCAGATTATGCGATATTCTTTGTGATAGTCCCGGCAATAGCAGTTTCTTTTTATACGGTATTTTTTTCTTATTTTGAATACCAAAAAGAAATAAAATAAAAAATAAATAGATAGATAAAAATAAATAAAATAATAATGAGATTCTCGTCAATTATTTTTTTATTGATTGTTAGTTTCTCTTTAGCTGCCTATCCTTTAAAAATAAGTGCGATAAGTCTGCCAGAATTAGATAGAATAAACAATGAATTAAGTAAAATTTCTGTAATTATCGTTTCGCTTCAGGAACAAATTAATGTTCCTTCAACGCCTTCCCATTCTAAAACTTTAGACAAAAACCTGATCTTAAAAAAGATTGAACAAGGAAAAGATTTTTTATTTAGGATGGAGCATAAAACAGAACACGGTTTCTATAAAAAATACTACGCTTTAAATGACAGCCTTGAAAACAGGCTGCATACCGTCTATTCAGCCTCAATTATATATACTTTCTTGTACCTTTATGATTTTAACCACGATGAAAAAATTTTAGACAATATACCGAATTGGGCTAATTTTCTTCTTTCTATGCAGAACAAAGAAGAAGGAAGCAAAGCATACGGCGCATTCCACTATTCTTA
>MHLV01000022.1 GCA_001819145.1 Candidatus Nealsonbacteria bacterium RBG_13_36_15
CTATTATATAAAATTTTTGAACAAAACAAAAAGGTCTCTGACGCTTGCCGGGGCCTTTTTTGTTTTAAGAGGACCAGCGCATGGGGTTGACACATTCTGTGAGTTTGCTATAATGTCTTTGATGCTGGTGAAGTCCTTGGACTTGAGCCAGCGACTGCGTGGCTTAGCCGGTTGGGGTGCCGCCATCGTATGGTGCCTGTTATGTCACGGGCGAAAGCCGGTAGCCTGGGGAGACCTAGGTGAGAAAGCACCCCCATAGTACCTTTAGGGTTTTATAAACCCACCACCACAACGGGGTCGCCGCTTAGCGCGACCCCTATTTTTTTTCTGCCTGTCTTTTAGATGGGTTTTTTGATAGTTTAAAAACAATCAAGCGTTTTTTTAGTATATTTTTGAATATTTGCTAAATCTTTTTTTATCAAAATTTGAACTGCCTGGTTCCAGTGGAAAGAAATATATTGGCCGATTTTAAGATTCGGTAATAAATCTTTGTTCCAAGTAATATATTTCTCTTTTGTTTTCCCTAAGCGATATTTTTTACCAATCGTTAGTGGCCGATATTTTACCTTAATTCGTCCTTTTCTTGGGTCTATTTTAGTTATTTTGCCCCAGCTTACCCGGCAAAAATCAAGCAATTTACCTTGAAGCTTTACTCTGTGAGTTACAGAACCAATTACCAAAACATGGAAACTATGGTGGGGCTTTGCGCCTTTCGGAATTTTTTCAGCCTTTTCTTTTGCTAATTTTTTGGACAGAAGGCCGGGTCTTGAAAATTTTCTAATAATCATCTCCCTCAGTTTTCTGGTTGATACTTTGTCTAAAAGACTATTGCCAATCCAATATGCCATAACCACTCTTTCGTCAAAAGGATCTTTAATTTTATTAGCTTTGGCAATTAATTTATAATAAGAGTAAGCTCCTTCAAATTTCTCAAAAATTTTTCTAATTTTTTTTCCAGAAATTTTCTTACCAGAAAGGTAACTTAAAATCAGCCGGCTGGCTGATTTTTCTTGGGGTCCGCAAAAACCAAGCGTATGTGGTTTTATCCCATAAAGGGCGGCTATTTTAAGTCCGGACATACATCAATGTTTTCATCTCCTTGATTAATCCCAAAGTTTGTTTTAAACCAAGCACAGAAATAATACCTAAAATAATTAAAAATCCAGCTAAAAAATCTTGTAATATTACTTCCCTTCCGAAAATGAAAGAAAGTAGGGTTGTTATTGGCGCGCCAAAAAGTAAAATAACTGTGGCTTGTGATACAGGAATATATCTTAAACCGCCGTACCAGGTCATCACATAACCAAAGAGAAAAACGGCAGTAATTAAGATCCAGCGAACTTGAATTAAGTTAAAATCTACTAATAAAGATAGCTGATCTGTCCCTAATAAAAAAATAAATATAAAAAATGCGCCAAAAAACATCCTGGCCCAGGCAACAATTCTGCCTGAAAGTTCTTTTAAAACATATTTAGAGATTGTATTTTCAGCTGCCCAGAAAAAAGTTGCTAAAAAAACAAGGAAATAACCCGGCTCTAACGTAAAGGATAATTTTTTCAATAAGAGTAAATTACCTAAAATTAAGAAAAATCCACCAAGAAAAAACCTTTTATCTATTTTTTCTTTCAGGAAAAAGAATGCCAAAAAAGCTACATAGATGAACATTGTCTTGTGAATAAAAGAACCTAAAGGAGCAGAAACCATAGAAAGCCCTTTAAAAAAGAGTAAAAAAGGAATGCTTCCGCCAACCAGACCGATAGCAATTAATAAAAACCACTGTTTTTTGGTTAAACTTTTTAAAATCTGCCAATCTTTTAGCGCCAAAAGAAGGCCTGTCAATAAAACAAGGACCATAAGATTCTTCAGCCAGGTAAAAATATAAGGATTAATTACACTGACTCCAAATTTGCTGAGAAAAATAGAGAGACCTGAAATTATAGCGGTTAAAAATACTAAAAAATAACCTTTATTCATACCCCGTAGGAAATTAAGTATTTTTCGTCATTATATTAATTGACCTTTAAAAATAATTTTCAGTTTGTTTATAATAAATTTTTCGCCAATGCCGATTTAAAAATACTTTATTTAAATTATGTTTTATAATTATTTTTTGATGGTTATTAGTAAAATCAATGCATAGTTCACTATCTTTGGGGCTTTAAAAAATAGACGCGTAAAACATAATATTTCCTACGGGGCATGTTTTTTTATTAAACCCATAATCTCTTCTGCCGACTTTTTATCAATTTTTCTGACAATAAAATTATTTTGCAAAATTACATAATCCCCCGCTCTTATTTTAACTGAAGAACCGCTGACCGGTTTTTCCCGGCCAGCTTCTTGAATGAGAATTTTTTTATTTTTAATCGCAGTTATTTTAACTGGTATTGCCAAACACATTGCTTACTGTTTTAAGGCTTCGGGAATAGTCTCAATTAAATCAGAAGTCATTAATGATTCACTTAATCTTTTGGCAGCTATTTGGCCGGCCAAGCCGTTAATATAAGCTGCGCCGCATCCTGCGATAGTCGCATTGAATCCACGGGCTAAAATGGCGCCTGCTATTCCGGCTAAAGTATCTCCTGTTCCGCCAACAGTCATAAAACAAGTTCCGGTTTTATTTTGAGCCACCTCTTTGCCATCTGAAATTATATCTGTTCCGGCTTTAAATAGAATGGTGGTTTGAAGCCTTTGAGCTTCTTCTTGGATAATCTTTATCCTTTCTTCTTCGGAAAGCTGATAGATTTCTCTGCCTGTCAAAACAAAAAATTCATAAGCATGGGGCGTAATTAAAAAGTTTTTTCCAGAAATTACTTCTGGTCTTTTGCCTACTGCATGAATAGCATCTGCGTCAATAACACAGGGGACAAAAACTTGGGAGAGAAATTCTAAAATTGCCTCTTGGGTTTCCTCTGATCTGCCCATTCCTCCGCCAATAACTACTGCTGTATTTCCCCGTGAAACTGCTTTAGCTGATTCCACCATTTCAAGTAAAATTGCTACATGTTCTTTTGTCAGCCAATCTCCTTTTAGAGGATAGGCCGCTAAATCTGGAGTGAAAGAAGCAATAATATCTGCTGCCCTTTTTGGGGCAATAATTCTAACCATATCCACTCCTGCCCTGAAAGCTGCTAAAGCTGCAAAGGCTGGCGGACCAGAATAAAATTCTGAACCGCCAATAACATTTAAAAGCCCATAATCATATTTTCTGCCAGCTTGAGGCCGTTTAGGATAAATTTTTTTTAGTATGTCCCTGGTAACTTCCTTCATCGCGAATTCTCGCTAATCTGCCACAAATTTCACAAATATATATTAACAAGATTGGTGGTAAATTCGTGCAGATTAGAGAGTCTTTAAATATTTCTTTAATTCCGGGCCAAATTCTTTATGTTTTAAAGAAAGATAAAGATGAGACTTTAACCAGCTGAGTTTGTTGCCGCATTCCAACCATTCTCCATCAATCTCATATCCATAAACTATTTTACCATCTTTTATCATTTTGGCCAAAGCTCCGCTAAGACGAATTTCTCCGCCTTTGGCGGGTGAAACTTTTTTTAGATACTCAAAAACCTCGGGAGTAATAATGTATCTGCCGACAACCGTTAATTCAGAAAGAGTAGTGTCTTCTGATGGTTTTTCAATAATTCTTTTTATTTTATAAATACGGCTGGCAATCTTTTCTGCCTCTACTAGTCCATAAAAAAGCCTTCTCTCGGGAGATATTTTTTTTAAAGCTATGATGGGAGCCTGGGAGGTTTTAAAAAGCTGATTAAGTTGGGAAAGACAGGATTTCTCAGAGTCAATTATGTCATCGCTAAAAAAAACAGCCGTGGGCTCCTTGTTTATCATATTCTTTGCCAACAAAATAGCTTGCCCGTCCCCTAACGGCTCTTTCTGGACAACAAAAGAAAAAGAAATTCTTTTCGAAATTTCCTGAATCTTTTCTAATTCATTTAAAAAGATTTCATTTTTTCTTTCTTTTAGAATCTTTTCTAATTTTGGGTTTTTTTTAAAATACTCTAAAATTCCTTTTTGACCCGGAGAGATAATAAAAACTATTTTTTTTATTCCGAAAGCTACGGCTTCATCAATAGTATACTGAATCATCGGTTTGTCCGCTAAGGGAAAAAATTCCTTGCTGACAACCTTTGATAAAGGCAAAAATCTTGTCCCTAATCCGGCAATAGGAAAAATGGCTTTTTTTATTTCTTTTATTTCGGGCATAAAACAAAATATATCCTATTTTAACAAAAAGATGTCGGCCCCACCAAAAATCTTGATTCTGCAGGGTGTCTTGATAATTTTACCTTAATTTTAATGGTTTTCTCCGTAAAAAGGCTGGGATGTCCCACTCGTTTTCTTTGCTTGCCATTTCTTTTTCCATTTTCTCTGATTCCTTTTTTAAATCTAAAGCTGTTTTGCCAATTTTTACGGCTATTTTTCTTTCTTTATTTTTTTGATTCTCTAATTCCGGCAATTTGTTTCTAAGGGACTTTTCTTTCTCCTTTACTTTTGTTGCCTTTATTATATTATTTGAGCGATTTCCTTTTTGCTCTTTGGCTTTTGTTTTTTTAATCATTCTTTTTCCTGTTTTAGTTTTTATTTTCTTCCCGCAACCTACAGCCAATAAGGTGATTCCAACTTTGGCCCGATAATTATCTTTCTGAGAAAGGCCAAAGATAATTTTGGCTTTAGGGTTAAAATTTGCGATATTTTTGCTTATTTTTTCTACTTCATTAATAGCTAAATTTTTAGAGCCTGTGATGTCAAATAAAATTCTTTCGGCCCCTTGAATGCCATATTCATAAAGCGGGTTTTGTAAAACTCTTTTTGCTCCCTCTTCAGCTCTATTGTCTCCCTGAGCCTCGGCTCTGGCTAAATAAACCAACCTTCCCCTTCCTTCTAGGATAGCTTTGACATCGGCAAAATCAATATTAATTAAGCCCGGAGAATAAATCATCTCAATTAAACCCTCAAGATTTTCAGCTAAGATTTTATTCATTGCTGATAATGCTTCTTTCAGGGGAGTTTTTTCATTAATTATTTGGAAAATCCTGTCGTTGGGAATAATTGAAAAGGCGTTA
>MHLV01000023.1:0-17211 GCA_001819145.1 Candidatus Nealsonbacteria bacterium RBG_13_36_15
ATCTTAAGAAAAATGCTAAAAGAGAACTTTTTGAAGAAACAGGATATTTGGCAAAGAAATTAATACCTGTTTTTGAATGGGAGTTAAGCCCCTGGGTTGCTAAAAACTCGGCAATTTTATTTTTTGCGCCAAATATTGAATTTATCGGTAAAAAAGGAGGCGAAGACGAGGAAGAAATTGAGGTGATGAAAGTTCCATTAAAAAGGTTGGAAGAATTTTTAATAGAACAATCAAAAAAGACAAAAGTTGAGATAAGTATTTTCGGAGCCCTAACCCTTCTCAAAACAAAAAAATTGATTTAAAATAGATAAAGTATGCCCCGTAGGAAACAGAAGGGTTTTCGTTGATAAAATAAAGTAAAATATCCAAGATTAGATTTCCTCGGGGCACATATATTTTTAAATATTTTCTATCCAAAAACCCTTAATTATATATAAACAACAATTATTAAAAACAATCAAAGGTTTTAATATAATAATAACTGAAAACATTTAATTTCCTACGGGGTATGTTTCAAAAGAAAATTAACTTAATTCTTATTGCGATTTTAATTTTAGCTTTTTTATCAGGAAATTTGGTTTATCCAAAGTATTTTAATTTGGGCGTAGATTTTTTAAATTCTAAAGCTAATTTAAAACTGCCTCACTTTTTTAATTTACCTTTTAAATTAGGATTAGATTTACAAGGGGGAAGCCACCTTATCTACGAAGCTAATTTGTCTCAAGTTGAGAGAGGGGATTATAGAGAGGCCATGGAAGGTTTAAGAGATGTGATTGAAAGAAGGGTCAATCTTTTTGGAGTGAGAGAACCAGTTGTTCAAACCCAAGAAGTAGGAGATAGTTTTAGATTGATTGTTGAATTAGCCGGAATAAAAGATACCGGAGAGGCTATCAAAATGATTGGCGAAACCCCGTATCTTGAATTTTTAGAGCAAAGGACCGAGGAAGAAACTCAAATTATTTTAGATAAGCAAAAAGAATTAGAGGGTAAAAGCTACGAGGAATATCAGCAGATTGAAAATTGGCAATTAGCTTTTCAGAACCCATATTTTAAGCCAACTAAACTTACCGGAAAATATTTGGAAAAGGCCCAGCTTTCTTTTGATCAGACTACAAATAAACCCCAAATTCAACTTAAGTTTAATGATGAGGGATCTCAACTATTTGGAGAGATAACCGAAAGAAATACGAAGAAGCCCTTAGCTATTTTTTTAGACGGAATGTCAATTATAGACACTGATGGCGATGGCCAGATTAGTTTTAACGACCTTTACGCTCCCATTGTCCAGGAAAAAATTACTGGCGGCCAAGCAGTAATCACAGGAGAAATGAATGTAATTAAAGCCAAGGAAATTATTCAAAGGCTTAATTCGGGCGCTCTACCAGTTCCCATAAAATTAATTTCACAGCAGACAGTTGGACCCACCTTGGGGGCAATTTCTCTGGAGAAAAGCTTGAGGGCAGGAATGATTGGAGCTTTAGCTGTGATTCTATTTATGATTCTTTTTTATAGGTTGCCCGGAATTTTAGCCGCCTTGGCTTTAAGCATTTACCTTGTTTTAGTTCTGTCGCTTTTTAAGCTAATTCCCGTTACCCTAACTTTAGCTGGCATCGGCGGTTTTATTCTGTCAATTGGAATGGCAGTTGATGCAAATATTTTAATTTTTTCCAGGACCAGAGAAGAAATAAAAGAGAAGAAAGACTTTGTAATTAGCGTTGAGGAAGGGGTGAGAAGAGCCTGGCCTTCAATTAGAGATGGCAATGTTACCACTATTCTTGTGAGCCTAATTTTATTTTTCTTTGGAACAAGTTTTGTTCAAGGGTTTGCTTTAACTTTAATATTGGGTGTTGCAGTTAGTATGTTCTCTGCAATTATTATTACTAATCACTTTTTGAAATTTGTTGTCAGTACTAGATTAGGAAAAATAAATTGGCTTTGGAAATAATAAAATAATCAGCAGTTAACAGATAACAGACAACGAGTTTAATTTATGTTTACTGTTAATTGTTAATTGAATTGTGAAAAACTTTCTTTTTACTTCTGAATCAATGGCAGAAGGTCATCCAGATAAATTAGCAGATCAAATATCAGACTCTGTTTTAGACGCCGTTTTAGCGAAAGACCCTTATGGCCGAGTAGCCTGTGAAGTGGCAGTGGGAATGGGTTATGTTATCGTTGGCGGAGAGATTACCACCAAAGCATGGATAGATGTTAACAATTTAGTTCGGAAATTAGTTAAAGACATAGGATATGATAAGCCAGAGTACGGTTTTGATTATCATACTTTGGCAGTTTTCAATGCTATAAACGAACAGTCTCCAGATATTGCTCAAGGGGTGAGAAAAACCGGGACAAAAAAACAAGGAGCTGGAGACCAAGGAATGATGACAGGTTTTGCTTGTCGAGAAACTAAAGAATTGATGCCTTTGCCTATAATTCTTGCCCATCGCTTAGCGCAAAGATTAGCTGAAGTAAGAAAAAAGAAAATTTTAAAATGGCTTCGTCCAGACGGCAAAACCCAGGTAACATTAGAATACAAGAACAATACGCCCCAAAAAATTCATTCAATTGTTATTGCCGCCCAGCACGATCCCGAGGTAAAATTACAAGTTTTAAGAAATAGAATTATCCAAGAAGTGATAAAGCCTATTTGTTCAAGATATTTAACTAAAAAAACAAAATTTTATATAAATAATACCGGTAGATTCGTAACTGGCGGGCCAGTAGCTGACTGTGGAATGACGGGACGTAAGATAATAGCTGATACTTATGGCGGAATGGGTCATGTTGGCGGAGGAGCTTTTTCCGGAAAAGATCCCACTAAGGTTGACAGGTCGGCTGCTTATTTGGCCCGCTATATTGCCAAGAATATTGTTGCTGCCAATTTGGCTGAGAAATGCGAGATTCAAATAGCTTATGCCATTGGAGGAAAAGAACCGCTTTCTTTAAATATAAATACCTTCCATACCGGAAAGGTTAGCGAAGAAAAATTAGCGAGAATCGTCCCTAAGGTTTTTGATGTATCTCCAGGAGGAATTATCAAGGAGTTAAAACTTTTACGTCCAATCTACCGCAAGACCGCTTGTTATGGTCATTTTGGTAGAGAGGAGCCTGAATTTACCTGGGAAAAAACAGACAAAGCCAAAGAAATATTAAAATATTTTTAGGAGATGAATATTCCCTTCATTAAATATAGAAAAGCTTACTACTTATTTTCCGGAATTTTAATTTTGGGAAGCATTATCGCTTTAGCTCTTTTTGGATTAAAGCCGGGGATTGATTTTACTGGAGGCAGTATTTTGGAAATTGAGTTTCAGAATAATCGTCCTCCGAACCAAGAGGTCCAGGAAAAATTAGCTGATTTGAATTTGACAGTTATTCCAGAACCTACCGGTGAAAAAGGGTTAATTTTAAGAATGAAAGATATTGATGAAGAAACCCACCAGGAAATTGTTAAGAGATTTGGCGAAGTAAAAGAGCTTCGTTTTGAATCAATTGGACCAGTGATTGGAAAAGAACTGAAAGAAAAAACCAAAGTTTTTACAATTTTGGCTTTACTGGGAATTGTTTCATATGTCGCCTTAGCCTTTCGGAAAATTTCTTGGCCTCTACCTTCTTGGCAATACGGATTGATAACTGCTTCAGTCGCTCTTTTCCACGATCTTTTAATTCCTTTAGGGATTTTTGCTATCTTGGGAAAATTATATCAGGTCCAGATAACTATTCCGATAATTGTTGGTCTATTAACCGTCCTGGGTTACTCTGTACACGATACTATTGTTGTTTTTGACAGAATAAGAGAAAATCTTCTCAAGGGTAGAGAGCAAAATTTTGAAAACATAGTAAATGCCAGCTTGAATCAAACCCTGATCAGATCCCTTAATACTTCTTTGACAGCCTTATTTGTCCTCTTTGCTATTTTTATTTTTGGCGGCGAAACCCTAAAACATTTTTCTTTAGGTCTAATTTTAGGAATTACTTGCGGCACTTATTCTTCAATTTTTATTGCCAGCCCCCTTCTGGTTACATGGTTTAACTTTAAGAAAGAAAAACGGGGTTGACCCTTTCTTTTAATGGTGGTATAAAAATAAAATGAGAACAAAATTATGCCTAATTCAATAAATTATTCAAAAATCTGCCAAGATCTTTTAAAAAATCTTAATCCCCGGACAAAAGAAGTGGTTTCGCGTCGCTTTGGGCTAGAAACCGAGCAAAAAGAAACCTTAGAGGCTATTGGCCAAGACCATAATATTACCAGAGAGAGAACTCGCCAGATTGAAGAAGACGGATTTTCACAAATAAGAAAAAAAATAGATCAACACCAGGAAGCCTTTAAATATTTAGCTAATTACCTTAAAAGTTTTGGCGGTCTAAAAAAAGAAGATGTCCTGCTTTCTCAATTGGGTAGGAATAAGTTTGAACCCCATATTTTTTTTCTCCTAACTCTTAATGACCAATTTTATCATTTTGGCGAAACAGATGAATTTTACCCTTTCTGGACTATTGATCAAAAAACCCAAAACTCAGCTAAAGAGATTATTAATTTTTTAACTCAAAAATTAGCTCAAAAAAAAGAGCCTGTTTCTCTTCGGCAAATTTATAAAATTTCTCAAGAAAGAAAAATTTTAGCTCCTCGAGTTCTTTCTTCTTTCGTTGAAATTTCAAAAAAGATTGAAAGGGGAATAGATGATTATTATGGCTTGAGAGATTGGCCCGAAGTTAACCCCAAAGGCTTGAAAGATAAAGCTTTTCTGGCTTTAAAAAAAGAGGGGAAACCCCTTCATTTTCAGGCGGTGGCTCGCCATATTGATGAATTAAAATTTTTTCAAGAACCTGACAGAGAAAGAAAAACTCTTTTCCAGACCGTTCACAATGAACTTATCAAAGATCCAAGATTTGTTTTAGTCGGCCGAGGAATCTATGCCCTCAAGGAGTGGGGTTATGAACCTGGTTATGTTAAGGATATAATCTGGAAACTTTTGAAAGAAAAAGGAAGGCCCTTAGATAGAGAAAATATCATTAGGGAGGTCTCAAAACAACGCTTAGTTAAAAAAAGTACAATTTTATTAAACCTACAAAACAAAAAACATTTTCTAAGGAATTCTAAAGGTTACTATTTTATAAGAAGAGCTTAATATACTCTATATGCCAGAATTTCTATCTCTGTTTCCTAATTATATCTGGCAGATTTTTAAAACTTGTTGGTGGGTAATTTTACCCTTTCTTTTGATTAATCCATTTCTTTCTTTTTGGCTTTGGTGGAGAAATACGATTTGGTTGAGCAAGATTAAATGGATTTTCCTTGAGATCAAACTTCCCAAAGAAAGCTTAAAACCCATAAAAGCGATGGAATATGTAATGAATGGTTTCCATGCCATTTATGATCCTCCCGATTGGCGGCAAAAATGGATTGATGGCCAATATCCTCTTTGGTTATCATTAGAGATAGTGGGTTTGGGCGGCGAAGTCCGATTTTTTATAAGGGTTCCCCACCCAGCTCGCAATCAGGTTGAATCTGCTATTTATGCTCAATATCCAGACTCTGAAATTACAGAAGCCAGAGATTATGTTAATGATGTTCCTCATGATATTCCTAATGCAGATTGGGAAATGTGGGGCCGTGACTTAAGGCTCTTTCACCCAGACCACTTACCGCTTAAAACTTATCCGAAATTTGAAGAGGCCAGGGAAGTTAAAGAAGAAAAAAGAGTAGATCCTTTAGCGGCTTTATTGGAAGGCTTGACTAGGCTTAGACCGAATGAGCAACTTTGGTTCCAAATATTAATTAATCCATTTATGGGGGAATTGGATTGGGCAAAAAGAGGATTAGCCGAAATAGACAAGCTGGCAAAAAGGCCGGGAAAAAAGAGCCCAAAACCCATAATCCAGGAGGCTGCTGAAGTTGTAGCTTTCGGGCCCACAGAAGAAGCGAAAGAACAAAGAATGAGCATGCCGGAGATGGAACTTACTTATGAGGAAAAAGAAAAAATTAAAGCAATTTCCGATAAGATTGCCAAACCACCATTTGAAGTCAGTATGAGGATAATTTATCTTGCCAAACGGGATATTTTTTTTCCACCTCCAGCAGTCCAGGCAGCTTATGGGCATTTTAGATCTTTAACTGCTATGAACCTTAATAGCATTGCCCCCTTGCCGGGAACTAGGACAAGAATAATGCTTTTATTGGTTAAGAGAAGAACTTATTTAAGAAAAAGAAGGATGTTTAGATTTTATAAAAGCCGAGATCCAGCCCCGGGTTACAGATGGTGGCGGAAATACCCTGGAAACTTGGCGCCATCGAAAAAAGGAATTTATGTCCTGAACGTTGAAGAAATGGCCACTTTATTTCATTTTCCCAGCCGCATTGTTGCGCCAGCCGCAACTCTCCCTCGGGCGGAAGTCAAAAAGGCTGGACCGCCAGCCGGATTGCCAATTGACTAACTGTCAAATACATAAAAATTTCTTTAAAAATATTTATCAAGGAGATAATATTATGATAAACGAAGTAATTTTTTTTGCCGAAACTACATTCCGGAACATCCGCAAAAGATTTGGTATAAAGCTTGATGACCGAAGAAGACACGTTTATATTATAGGGAAAACAGGCATGGGAAAATCTGTTTTATTAGAAAATATGGCTATTCAGGATATTCAGGCGGGACGAGGCGTTGGATTCGTTGATCCTCATGGGGAAGCAGCCGAAAGGCTGCTTGATTTTGTTCCCAGCCATAGAATTAATGATGTTATTTACTTTAATCCGGCAGATTTGGATCATCCTATTGCTTTTAACATGATGGAGAAGGTTAATCCGGAGTACCGTCATTTGGTTGCTGCCGGCTTAATGGGGGTATTTAAAAAGATTTGGCCGGATGTTTGGTCAGCTAGGATGGAATACATATTAAATAATGCCATTTTAGCCCTTTTAGAATATCCCGGTTCCACTCTCTTGGGAGTTAACCGGATGTTGGCTGATCCTGACTACCGAAAAAAAGTAGTAGATAAGATTACCGATCCTATGGTTAAGTCTTTTTGGATTCAGGAATTTGCTCGTTACACTCAAAGGTATGAAGTTGAAGCAACAGCTGCCATTCAAAACAAGGTTGGCCAATTCATTTCCGCCCCACTGATCCGAAACATTATTGGCCAGATTAAGTCTTCAATTGATATGAGACAGGTTATGGATAAGGGAAAAATTTTAATTCTGAATTTATCTAAAGGGAGAATTGGCGAAGACAATTCCAGGCTCTTAGGAGCTCTTTTAATTACTAAATTACAGTTAGCGGCTATGTCCAGAGTAGACATCCCTGAGGAAGAAAGGAGAGACTTTTTCCTTTATGTGGATGAATTTCAAAATTTTGCCACCAGGTCTTTTGTCAACGTATTGTCAGAAGCTCGAAAATATCGTTTATCTCTTATCTTGGCTAACCAATATATTGCCCAATTAGAAGAAATGACCCCAACCGGGAAAAGCTCCGAAGTTAAAGATGCTGTTTTTGGTAATGTCGGAACTTTAATCTCCTTCCGGATAGGGGCAGAAGACGCTGAATACTTGGAAAAAGAATTTTTTCCAGAATTCGTAGCTGGTGACTTAGTCAATATATCCAAATACAATATTTACCTGAAACTAATGATTGATGGATTAGCCGGCCGGCCTTTTTCAGCAGAAACCCTTCCGCCTTTTCCTAAGCTTGAGAAAACAAATCGAGAAAAAATTATTAAAACTTCTCAGGAAAGATACGGCACCATAAAAACTAAAGTCGAAGATAAAATATCCCGTTGGTCAGGAGTTATGAAGCCAGCCGAGGTTTTTTCTGCCGCTGCTCAAATTCTTTATGATGCCCAGTGTTCTCTTTGCAGAAAATGGACAAAAGTTGTTTTTCCACCAGATGGCACTAGGCCAATTTATTGTAAGTCTTGCCGAAAAAAAATAGGCAGGGGAGAAGAAACGGAAACAAGAAAGGAAGGAAGAGAAGTGAGAGAGGAAAGGGCTGCACCTTTAGCTCTTGGAGAGGTTCTAAAAAAAGAACCAACCGCTTTTTCTTCTTTAAGAAGAGAACAAAAACCTGCCCCCGGCGTTCCAAGGCAAAGGAAAAAGGTAGACTTAGAAGAACTAAAGAAAACTTTAGGCGAAGCCCTAGAAAAAAGAGAAAATAATGATTCTCAAGAATGAAAACTTTAAAAGACTTTGATTTTGCGAATAAAAGAATTTTAGTCAGATGCGATTTCAACGTTCCCTTGGGCGAAGAAGGGAACATTTTAGATGATTTTAAAATTAGCCAAAGCATTCCTACCCTTTTGTATTTAATTGAAAAAAGAGCGAAACTAATCTTGATAAGCCATTTGGGAAGACCCGATGGCAAGGTGGTGGAAGATTTACGTTTAAGCCCCGTAGGCGAGAAACTATCAGGGCTATTATCCTTACCGGTGAGAAAATTAGGAGATTGCGTTGGAAACTTAATAGAAGCTGAAATAAAAGAGATGCAGCCAGGAGAGGTAATTCTATTAGAGAATGTTCAGTTTAATCCCGGAGAGAAGGAGAACAATTTAAAATTCGCAAAAATATTGGCAGGTTATGCCGATATTTTTATAATGGAGGCTTTTGGACAAGCCCACAGAAACTACGCTTCGATTGCCAGCATTCCAAAATATATTCCATCCGGAGCCGGTATTCTTTTGGAAAAAGAGATTAATAATTTGAGCAAGGTGTTGGATAATTCCGAAAAGCCGCTAATAGCTATTATCGGTGGGAAAAAAGTAGAGACAAAACTAAAATTAATTGATAAAATTTCAGAGAATGCTGACTTTGTAATTATTGGCGGATTATTACAGAAAGAATTAAAAGAAAAAAATATAAAATTAAAATATCCTAAAAAAATTATTGGGCCAGTTGATGAAACAGGTAGAGGATTGGATATTGGGCCCAAAAGTATAAAACTTTTTAAAGAAAAAATATCTTTGGCAAAAACCATTTTCTGGAACGGTCCCCTTGGAAAAATTGAAGAAGAAGAATTTTCCAGAGGAACTGCAGAAATTGCCAAAGCTATTATTCAGAACCAGGCATTTTCTGTTGCCGGCGGGGGAGAGACAATTGAATTTATCAGAAGGATTAATTTAACTGACAAGTTTAATCATATTTCAACCGGCGGGGGTGCAATGTTAGCTTTCTTGGCTGGAGAAAAGTTGCCCGGAATTAAAGCTTTAAAGTAGCCGCTCGGCAACGAAGCCTTAAAGTACCGACTGTCCGAATCCCAGCGAGATTCAGCAGCCTGCGTTCTCGGCGGTTGACTCCTCGTTTCGCTTGGAGACCATGTTCAACCGTTTCCGAAAGCTACTTTAAAGGCTTGTTGTCTCACTTTAGATAAAAATGAAAGAAGGCCATAAAGGCCTTCTTAGATAAGAGCTGGAGGCCAGGAAGGAAAATGTGGTGATAACCGACAACGTTCCACCCGAGGCGGTGTAACGAGGAGAATGCGCCCCGATCGGTTGTTTCCTCGGTCCCCCTGGCCACGAGAGCTATTTTAAGCTTATTTTTTAACAAAAATTTTGTCAAGATGAAAATTGAAATTAAAAACTTAAAAAAAGCTGCTAATAGAATTCAAAGAGCAGTTAAAAATAAAGAGAAAATAATTTTATATGGCGATGCTGATTTAGACGGAATCAGTTCAGTTATTATTTTAAAAGAAACAATCAAAAGCTTAGGAGCGGAAATTGAGAATATCTATTTTCCTAATAGAGAAAAAGAAGGGTATGGACTCAATGAAAAAGCCTTAAGTTTTTTGTCAAAATCAGCCCCAGCTCTTTTTATTGTTTTAGATTGTGGAATAAGTAACTTTGAAGAGATGAAATTAGCTAAAAAAATGGGATTTGAAGTTGTAATTATTGATCATCATGAAATATTGGAGAAATTACCCCAGGCTTCAATTATTATTGATCCCAAGCAAAGAGATGATAAATATCCCTTTAAGCAGTTCGCCACAGCAGGTCTTGTTTTTAAGCTTTCCCAATTACTTTTGGAAGAAAAAAATAATCAAAGTTTAATAAAAAATTTCTCAGAATTGGCAGCTTTGGCCACCATCGCTGATATGATGCCGGAAGTTGAAGAAAATAAAAAAATTATTGATGAAGGGTTAAGATTACTGGAATCTACCTGGCGGCCCGGCTTAAAAGTTTTCTTTGAAATGGAATTATTTAAAGATTATAAATCAACCAGAGAAATTGCCCAAAAAATTATTTCTGCCCTTAATGCTGGAGAACATCAAAATTATCTTCACGAATCTTATCTTCTTCTAACAACTTCTTTTCAAGGAGAAGCTAAAAATTTGGCTAAAAATCTTCTTGAAAAGGCTTATCAGAAACAAGCTCAGGTCAGAGAAATTACAGAGGAAATAAAAGGAAGATCTTCCCAAAAATTAAAAGAAAATATTATATTTGAGGGGGATTCTTCCTGGCCCTTTCTGTTAGTAGGCCCCATAGCTTCAAAAGTTTATGCTTATTTTCAAAAACCAACCTTCATTTTTAAAAATAATGGAAAGGAAAGCTTGGGAGCCGTAAGAACGCCAAAAGATATAAATGGAGTGTCAGCTTTAATTGGATGCCAAAAATTTTTAAAAACTTTTGGCGGTCATCCTCAGGCAGCGGGTTTCAGATTAGAAAATACAAACTTAGAAAATTTTAAAAAATGCCTTACTAAATATTTTGAGGAAAAAACATGAAATCGTATTACGGTATCATAGGAAACGGAGAGACTTGTGCCCTAATTTCTCCCGTTGGGAGCATTGATTGGTTTTGCTTGCCAGCTTTTGATGGTAATATGGTTTTTTATAAAGCTTTACATCCGACATTAGGCGAATCTCTGCGTATAGAGATATTAGACGGCGAGGAAAAGATCTTGCCAAAAGAATTTAACCAAAAATATGTCAAGAATACTAATATTTTAGTTACGGAGATGGAATACAAACCCATAAAAGTTAAGATTACAGATTTTATGCCTTGGAAAGGAATTTCAGAGACTATTCAGGAGAAAAGATATATATTCCGAATTGTAGAGTTATATAATAAGACGGGCAAAAGAAAGAATATTAGAATAAGCTTAGCTACAGAAAAAAGAGGGGAAATAAAAGAGAGAAGTTATATTGATGGGAATGATTTTACTCTAGGCATTAACATTGAAAAAAGTCTTATTGAATTGAAGCCAAAAAAAAGCAGGGAAACTTTTATTGCCTTAGCCTATGGCGAAAATAGATCAAAGGCAGAATATCTGATGGGTAGACTTAAAAGAATGAATATAAAAAATGAGCTGGAAAAAACTGAAAGCTTTTGGAAAAACTGGTTGGCAAGGGGAAAAGAAATATCATTTGATAATAAAGAATACGAGAATATGTACAATCGTTCTCTTTTAGTTTGCAAGCTTTTAACATATCCCAAGACCGGCGCTTTTTTAGCGGCTCCCACGGCTTCTTTTCCGGCTTCTCCCAGCACAACTGAGAACTGGGATTATAGATTTTGTTGGTTGCGAGACAGTTATTTCGTGTCCCGCGCCTTCTTAAAAACTGGCCACTATGAAGAGGTTAGAGATCTATTAGAATTTTTATACTCTAATCAAAAATCTGACGGCAACTGGCAACCCTTATATACGATAGACGGGAAAGAACTCAAAGATGAACTTGAGATTATTATCGGAGAGGAAATTATAAGAATAGGCAATGCAGCTAAAAATCAACTCCAGTTAGATAACGGAGGCAGTGTTTTATATATGACATATCTTTACTATCTTTTCACTAAAGATAAGCGTTTTTTAAACGAATATTGGAGAAAAATTTCTAAAGCTGCTGACTGGATTGTAAAAAATCGGCATAGGCCAGAAAATGGGTTATGGGAATTAAGGGAAAGAGAGCACAAAAAGAGGGCCCAATGGGTTTATGGAAAGGTAATATGCTATGTAGGATTAGAGTCTGCTTTAAAGATTAGAGAAATCCTAAAAAAGAGACTAAGGCCAAGATGGGAAAAGGTCAGAGACTCCTTAAAGAGAGAAATTTTAAAAGAGGGATGGTCAACCCAAAGAAAAGCTTTTTTGCAGCTTTATGAAAAAGATGCTCAGGCAGATATTTCCGTTTTGGCTATTGAAGATTATGGGCTTTTGGGTCCTAACCATCCTCAAATTCACAAAACAGTAGAGCTAATTGAAGAAAAATTAGTTACAAAGGGATTCGGAGTAAAAAGATTTGAAGACGCGAGCCTGCCATTTTATCTACCGACCCTTTGGTTAGCTTCCCATTATATAAGATCTGGAAACATAGACAAAGCCAAACAATATATAGATGTCTGTTTAAAATCTAGTACAGATTTGTACTTGTGTGCTGAACATTTCGACCCTTTAAAGGGCGAGCAGCACGGCAATTTTCCTCAAGCTTTTAATCATTCAATGTTTGCCGAAGTGCTTTTAAGCTTGAAAGAAAGAAGGCATGCTCTTCAGTTTTTAAATATCTTTAATCTTCCTTTCAAAATATTCTTAAATTTTTTTGATAGGTTAAAATCCTAAAAAAGATTTTATTACCGAGCTAAAAAATATGAAAAAGATTATTATTTACATTGATGGAGGTTCTCGAGGAAATCCCGGCCCATCAGCCATTGGAATTTTGTTTTGTAATCAAAAAGGCCAGAAAGTTAAGGAGTATTTTGAACAGATAGGGGAAAAAACAAATAATGAGGCAGAATATCAAGCTTGTATTTTTGCTTTGCAGAAATTCAAAGCTCTCTATGGGAAGAAGTTATCTAAAAATACAGAAATTGAGATAAGGTCAGATTCTGAACTTTTAGTAAAACAATTATCTGGCAAGTATAAAGTTTTAGATGAGAAGATTCAGGCCCTCTTTTTAAAAGCCTGGAATCTAAGGCTTGATTTTAAAAAAATAAGTTTCAAACTAATTTCAAGAGAAAAAAATCAAGAAGCTGACAGATTAGTTAACGAAGCATTAGACGCTTCAAAGGCGGTTCAGAAATTACTTTAAATTAATTCTTAGATTAAAAAGGCCTTGGCTTTCTTTAGGTCAAGGCTTTTTTTTGAGACTTCCTTACGTTGTATTGGTTTCAGTTGGTTCTAAATCACTCCATAATAATCTTAGCCAGCTATAACAGTTTTCTTGGATATGAGGAGCATATACTTCTTCAATCAACCGTCGGGTATTATTTTCAATGTCTTTTTTCACGTCGCCGGTTTCAATCAGCTCAAACGGTGAACCGATTACTACTTGTGATTTGTTATCATCAGTTAGGGAAGGAAAAACAGGGATGATAACAGCTTTTTGCTCAAGTGCAAGCTTTATTGCCCCCACTGAAAATCTTGCATTTGCATTGCCAATTTTACAAACCACCCCGCTATTACCATCTTTTCTTGTCACATCAATTACTAAAACAACTATTCGTCCGTCAGCCAAGTGGCGAGAAGCATTCGAAAGAATTTTTCCCTTCTTTACCGGCTCGAAAATAATATCGCCAAAACGTAATCTTAATCGCATCATTAATTTAAAAAGCCATTCTGGATTAATAGCTTCCGCTGGAACATAAACACGTATTCCAAAAAGAGGAATTATTCCAATCATTTCGTCAACTGGTCCGACATGAACCGCTGTGGCGATGATTTTCTCGCCTTCATTATAACGTTTGAGCAGAATTTCAGGATTTTTAACCTCTACTTTTCTCGTTACTTCCTCCATACTCGTAAATTCGTTGCCTAGCATGGCTGCCCAAGATCGAGCTATTGTTTTTGCCAGTCGCCAGGCGCCTTGATTTATTTCTTTTTCATTCAAATCAGGACGAATTAAGGAAATATTTCTTTTAATCCTTTTTGCACCTTTTCTATAAATTACATGGTAGAACAAAAACGCAATCAAAATAACAGAATTGAACCGGGTACTGAAAGAACGTTTGCGCAAAAGTAAATAGATAATGCGGACAAATAAAAAAAAAGTTAAAGCCTTAAGTAACCCGAAGAACCAAGAAGGTAACTTCAAAAGCCTCATGAATTTCACCTCCTCTTTTGTTGTTAAAGTACACTACTTATTTTCTGTCTTATCATTTTGAAGGTGATCCGTCAATAAAAAAACGCTTAGCTTAAACTATAACAAGGAAATAATTTTATAAAATTTATCTTTCTTCTAATTTCCGTTTCTTTTCTAATATCCTTATGCCTTTTTCATCAAAGCCGAAGTGATGGGCGATTTCGTGAAAAATAGTATTTTTAAGAATTCCAAAAATTTTATCTTCACTTCTGGCTAATTTTTCAATGGGTTCCTGAAAAATAGTAATTTTATCTGGTAAAATATTGCCAAATCCTCGGCCGTATTTAGTTTTAGGAATTCCCTGGTACAATCCCAGCAAAAGATTGCCAGCCCTTATCCCGCTTTTTCTTAATTGCTCTGGCGAAGGGCGTTTTTCAATGGTAATGGCAACATTTTCCATTTTCTCAAAAATTTCTTTTGGTAGATCATTTAAGGCTTTTTCAACCGTTTTCTCAAATTCTTCCTCTGTCATAATAGAAAAATTTAATCATTTTTAAATAGAGTGATTATAGATTATACCACATAACCTCACTTGCTTCTAATATTAAAACATGATACACTTTAAAATCGTCTCATGAAAGCTGCCGAAAAACCATTAATGAAAAAAGATAAAATTGATGAATTTGACGTTAAGCCGGAAGAAATGATGGAGGCTGGTTTGCAATTTGGCCATCAAACCTCAAAGACTCATCCTAAAATGAAGCCTTTTCTTTTTGGCGTAAGAAATTCTATCCATATTTTTGATGTAGAAAAGACAGCCGAGAAATTAAGAGGAGCCCTGGAGTTTATCCAGAAGCTAATTTTAGATAATAAAACTTTGCTTTTTGTAGGAACAAAAATTCAGGCAAAAAATTTAGCGAAAGAGACAGCAACCGAACTCAGTTTTCCTTATGTTATTGAGCGTTGGCTTGGAGGAACTATCACTAATTTTGGGATAATTAAAAACAGAATAGATTATTTCAAAGACTTGGAAAGCAAGAAAAATACAGGAGAGCTTGATAAATACACAAAAAAAGAAAGATTAGAATTTGGTAAAGAGCTTGAGAGATTAAGAATAAAATTTGAAGGAATTAAAGAAATGTCTCAAATCCCAGATGCCGTTTTCGTTTTAGACATCAAAAAAGATGCTTTAGCGATTGAAGAAGCCAAGAAAAAAGGATTAAAAACCATTGGAATTTGCGATACTAGTACTGATCCAACTTTGGTTGATTATCCGATCCTGGCTAACGACGACGCTATTTCTTCGCTAAAATATATTTTAGAAAAAGTAAAAGGAGTTATTAAAGCTGCCCAGCTGAAAGCTGGGGAGAAAAAACAAGAACAGGAAAAAGAAAAGAAAGAAGAGGGGAAGAAAGAATAAATACACCAATTAGGACAGAAATTATATTCAAATTATGCGAATTCGCATGATTCGCATAGAATTCGTATAATAATTCGTATGATTAACATAAATAAGGTTAAACAATTGAGAGAAGAAACCGGGGTTTCATTTGCAGAATGTAGAAAAGCTTTAGAAGAAACAAGAGATGACATTGAGAAAGCTAAAGAAACCCTGAGAAAATGGGGGAGAGAATTGGCCGGAAAAAAATCAGAAAGAGAAACAAAAGAAGGAATTATTGAAAGTTATGTTCATCCCAACAGAAAAATTGGAGTTTTATTAGATATTCGTTCTGAATCTGATTTTGTGGCAAAATCAGAAGGATTTAAAATATTGGCTCACGAAATTTGCCTTCAAATCGCGGCTATGAAGCCTCTTTATCTAAAAATTGAGGACATTCCAGAAGAATTCTTACGAAAAGAAAGAAACATATATAAAGAACAATTAAAAAACTCAGGAAAGCCTAAAAAGATAGCCGATCAGATTATTGAGGGAAAATTAAAAAAATGTAAAGAAGAAATTTCTCTTCTTTCCCAGCCATGGATTAAAGACCAGCAAAAAACCATAAAAATCCTTATTGATGAGTATATTGCAAAATTTGGCGAAAATATTATCATTAAAGAATTCGTAAGATACGAAATATAAATAAATTAATAATTAACATATGATAGAAATAATAGTTTCGATAATTTTAATTGTTAGTTTCTCGGGGATGTTAGTAATTTTTCTGCGGAAAGTGCCGGTTTTAATTTCTTTACCTCAAAAAAACAAAAGCCCCAAGAAGGATTTGTTTTTTAAGTTGAAAGAAAAAATTCTAAGAATTCGTTCTTTTAGATCTTTTTCTTTTGAATCATTTTTAGAAAAATTTCTTTCCAAAATTAGAATTTTAACCCTAAAAACTGACAGAAAAACATCGTGTTGGCTTCAGCAACTAAGAGAAAATAATCGAAAGAAAAAAGAAAGGGAAAATGATAATTATTGGCAAGATCTTAAAAACCGCTAAAAGAGACCAGAGCACATAATTTTAGTTTATGTGCTCGGCCGAGCACTAAAATATTTTATTTTAGTGCTCTGGTTCGCCGAGGTAGCTCAACAGCAGAGCAGCGGTTTTGTAAACCGCAGGTTGGGGGTGCAAGTCCTCTCCTCGGCTCTTCAAATGATTTTTGTTTATATTGTTTTCAAGGTAGGGCCGAATAAATAAAAAATATGCCTTTTATTACTCAAGGTAAAACTAACTTAACTTACATTTTAATTGTTGTTGTTCTGGCTGTTATTGTTGGTGGTGGGATTCTATGGTGGGATTGGAGCAATCGATTTGAGACAAAACCCGTAAGCATATGTGGTCCAAATGGGGAATATTACTGGATTAATATATCAAACTGTAATAAATCATGCCAGCTAGACGAAGATTGTATATTTACCTGTGGTTGCGGAGCTATTAATAAAAATGAGATATGTCATGATGAGGGGCTTATCTATGATTGTATTGACCGTGATGTAAAATGTGAAGATAGTGTATGTGTCGTGGGTGAAGAAAAAATTGAAGGCGAAACCGACCAAAAACAAGAAATAGAGCAAGTTCATCTTCATAATTTGAGAAATTATATAGCGGGTGATGCAGAGAATTTTTCCCGGGCTTTTTCTGAAAACTATATAGATTGGGGTTCGGGACCAGTTGATATGACCAAAGAATTTCTTGAAGAGATGTTCTCAGAAGAAAGATTTAAGCAACTAAGTGATAAAACCCCAGAAGAGGTAGTGGATTTAGATAATAAA
>MHLV01000023.1:17241-18674 GCA_001819145.1 Candidatus Nealsonbacteria bacterium RBG_13_36_15
AGTGAAATTTACGAAAGCTATGAAGGGAGGCACGGTTTTCACTTTCAAGAAGGAGATGTTTTTATATATTTTCCATCAGAATTAATACCCGATGGTTTTTCTGGTGTTTATAGGAAAGAAAACGGCATCTGGAAGATTGTAATATCTGATTGAATGCCGAAATTTTCCTTAAGAATAGGTCATAACCCAACTTTCTAAGACTTCAAATGATTTTTGTTTATATTGTTTGTAAAAATAAAGCTGAAGCTAAGAAAATTGGACTATTTTTAATAAAAAAAAGATTAGCTGTTTGTTGCAATATTTTTCCGATTGATTCAATTTATTGGTGGAGAAAGAAAATTGTTAAGAGCAAAGAAACAGTTTTGATTGTTAAAACTTTGAAAAATGATTTTAAGAAAATAGAAAAAGAAGCTAAAAAACTTCATAGTTATAAAGCTCCTTGTATTTTAGAAATTCCAATAAAAAGAGTTAATCTTGAATATTTAAATTGGCTTAGGCAAGAATTATCTAAATGAAAATTAGAAAAGCCACCCTAAAAGATATTCCCCAGATTTATAAGGCAATAAATAACTTTGCCTCACAGGATTTGATGCTTCCCCGTTCTTTAAACAAACTCTATGAAAATATCAGAGATTTTTGGGTTTGCGAGAAAAAAGGGAAAGTATGCGGTTGCTGCAGTCTTCATGTAATTTGGAAAGATCTGGCAGAAATACGCTCTTTAGCGGTAATTAAACCAGAGCAAAATAAAGGCATAGGAACAAAATTAATTGAAACAACTCTAAAAGAAGCAGAAGATTTAAAAATTAAAAGGATTTTTATGCTGACTAAATTAACAAAATTTTTTGAAAAATTCGGTTTTAAAAAAGTGACAAAAAACGCACTACCTAGGAAAATCTGGTCGGAATGTGTTAACTGCTATAAATTCCCAGATTATTGTGACGAAGTCGCTTTAGTCCGTGAATCATAAAATAATTAGTTTCCAAAAGGACACTTGACAAAGGTTTTGATTTTGTTAAAATGGAAATTTTTTGAAAAATTCGGTTTTAAAAAAGTGACAAAAAACGCACTACCTAGGAAAATCTGGTCGGAATGTGTTAACTGCTATAAATTCCCAGATTATTGTGACGAAGTCGCTTTAGTCCGTGAATCATAAAATAATTAGTTTCCAAAAGGACACTTGACAAAGGTTTTGATTTTGTTAAAATGGAGAGTGGATAGGATGAAGAGATTTAATGATTGCCTGTATGAAAAAGAAAGCATCAAAAAAATGAAATAGAAAACAAAAAAAACGAAGACACATTAAGAAAATCAGGAGTGTCTTCCTGATTTTTTGTTCTCCGGAAGGAAGGAGCAAGAAAGTTCCTTAAAAAAAGAAAAAATTAGTTTTTTAGAGTTATCCCGACTCTATTCAATTTACTGAGGATTTGATCCTG
>MHLV01000024.1:0-7388 GCA_001819145.1 Candidatus Nealsonbacteria bacterium RBG_13_36_15
GATGAGAATAATATTTTGTAGAAAAAAGTCCGAACTGAGCTTCATCAAACACAACTTTAGCTGGAAATGATAGATTTATAAACCTTGTTAAAAAAGCAAAAATTCCCAGGAGAATTAAATCCCAGGAATTTAAAAAACATTCAGAAATATTCTTTCTTTTCATGAAGAGTCAGTGTTAATCAAGTAAATTGGACTTTTTTCAGCGTAAATGCAAGGCAAAAGAGAAATTTCTTCGTCTAAGCCATACCAAGGACAAATTTGACCAAAAATACAAGCCCCCTAGCCAAGAAAGCTACACCTAATCCAATCAATGCATACATAAGGCTTCCTCTGGCAGAACTTACTCTGGCTGGATCTCCACCAGATGTCAGAAACTGAAAAGCAGCAATCAGAATGAAAAGCAAGGCTACTGACAAAAGAATAGCGAAAAGCCAGTTGGCAACATTATCAATGAGGGTTATTATGTCACCCGCTGCTGTGACCGGCGATGGAATTGTTGTAGTGGGTGCTGTAATGGCTAAACCAACCGTTGGTAAGGTCAAAAGAGTTGTTAGAAATAAAGTTGATAAAATCTTTTTCATTTTTAATTAATTTTAATTTTTTATAATTGCAATCGACCTTTTTATTTTTTACTTTTTATGGTGTTACTCCTAAAATATCTTTTAAAATAATAATTAAACCTTTGCTTATTATAATTATAGTATAACCAATTAGAGTGTAAAGGATTATCTTTTTGGCTGTGGATACCTGTTGTGGGTTGCCGCCAGAAGTTAAGAAATAAAAAGCGGCAATAAGTATCATTAAGGGAGCTAAAGCGGTGGCTACCCAAAAAATAAAGGTAATAATTCCGTCTATGAGATCTTCCAGACTATCAGAAGCAAGAGGATTGTCAATGGTTACTTGGCCAATAGCTATTGCCGGAATTGCAAGATAAGTAAGTAACGAGAAAACAATAAAAGATTTTAATAAATAAGACTTCCCAAACATAAATAAGGTTTCTTTATTTTATACCCATAGCTTCTTTTGAGTCAAGGCCTAAATGTTAGGGCCTAATGGTCGCTCCGCTCCCCAGACACCTCTCGGTTTCTGGCGTTCGAGCACTAAAAGCGTTGAGTGCTCAAGCCTGTTTTCCTACATGGGAAAACACCCAGTTTTCCCGACCCCTTTCTCTCATTATGGTTTAGTAAATACTAAACCATAATGATAATCTCCAGCTGGAATTTCTCTATCCAGTTTCAAACCCAAATCTTTGGCTATTTTTTTAATTTCTTCGGCCGAGATTTTCCCTTCTTTCGGACCTAAGGTCGAATCTTCTTTCCAATCAACAACTAAAATTTTTCCGTCCTTTTTTAAAGTTCTTTTAGCTTCTTCTAAAATTTTTTCTTTTTCTTCTACCTGAAATAAAAGATTAGTTATCAAAATCAAATCCAAGGAATTATCTTTAAGTCCGGAGCTATTATCTATTTCTAAATCAGCTCTGATTGCTTCAATATTAGAGATATTTGAAATACCAGCTTTGCCCCTAAGGGCTGAAAGAGGTTCTTCTAAAACATCAATGGCAAAAACTTGGCCCTCTTTCAGAATTTTAGCTAAAGGAATAGCCCAGCCTCCAGAACCCGAACCAAAATCAGCAGCTGTCATTTCACTTTTAAGATCTAACTGTTTTAAAATTTCTTCTGGATTTAGAAAACCTTCCATACCCTACGAATTACGAATATTTACGAATATACGAATAGAATCCTTAAACGAGGTAGTGAGTCGCAAGGGTGATTTGTGGCTCGGCTACCGAGTTGCTATATACATGTAGCTGAAGCTACCTTATCTCCTGGTTCTAGTTTCATAATCTTTACTCCCTGAGTAGATCTGTTTAGCTTTGGAATCGGATTTATCTTAGTTCTTATCACCTGTCCTTTTTGGGAGATAACGATTAAATCTTCTTCTTGGCCAGTCAGAATGCTGGAAGATACCAAATTTCCCGTTTTCGGGGTAATATTGGCAGTTTTAATCCCAGAGCCCCCCCTGTTTTGTAATCTGTATTCTGCCAAATCGCTTTTCTTGCCAAATCCGTTTTCAGTCACCACTAATAAATATTCTTTTTTCTTTTGGTCTTTTGCCTTTTGCCAGCTTACTACTTCCAATCCAACCACTTCATCTCCCCCCTTAAGCCTTATACCCTTAACGCCAGAGGCCTGCCTTCCCATCTCTCTAATCCCTTTTTCTTCAAAATAAATAGCCTGGCCCTTTTTGGTTACTAAAACCAATTGGTCCCCCTCTTTTATTTTTGCAACTCTCTCTAAAACATCTCCTTTCTTAAGGGTAATAGCTAAAATTCCTGACTTCCGGACGTTATCAAAGTCTTGAAGTTTTGTTTTCTTTATTATACCCTTTTTAGTTACCATAACTAAGTATTTTATCCCCATCTCACTATCATCTTTACCTAAAGAAACTAAAGATAAAACCTTTTCTTGGGGAGAAATTTCTAAAAAATTCAATAAACCTCTTCCTCTGGCCAATCTCTGGCCTTCGGGAATTTCATAGACAGGAGTCTTAAATAACTTTCCAGAATCTGTAAAGAAAAATAAATAGTCGTGGGTTTTGGCTGCCAAGAAATGCTCAACAATATCGTCTGAAATTGTTTTCATTCCTACCATTCCTCTTCCTCCCCTCTTTTGAATCTTGTAAGTAGAGGGATTTATTCTTTTGATATAACCGCCGTGAGTTAAGGTAATAATTGTTTCTTCCTGAGGAATTAAATCTTCTAAGGCCAGTTCTCCGACTTTCTGAGCAACCAATTTCGTTCTTCTTTCGTCTCCGAACTTTTCTTTTAGCTCTCTCAACTCTTCTTTAATCACCTCTTTTATTTTCTGAGGGCTTTTTAAAATATCTGTCAATTCTTTAATCGCTTTCTTTTTTTGCAAAAGCTCTTCTTCTATTCTTTTCCTTTCCAATTTTGCCAAAGCCGAAAGCTTTGTTTCTAAAATGGCATTGGCCTGAATCTGAGTTAATTTAAATTTACTCATCAGTCTCTTTTGAGCCTCTTCTCTGTTTGAAGAATTCTTTATCGTCTTAATAACCGCGTCTATCTTGCTTAAGCATTTGTGTAACCCCTCTAAAATATGAGCTCTTTCTTTGGCTCTTTCTAAATCAAATTTAGTTCGGCGGGTAACAACTTCTTTTCTGTGTAAAAGATAATAATTTAAAATTTCTGCCAAACTTAAAACTTTCGGCTGAATACCGTCTACTAAAGCAAGAAGGTTTAAGTGAAAAGTTTTTTGTAGGTCGGTGAATTTGTAAAGGCGGTTCAAAACTTTCTTGGGGAAAGCGTCTCTTTGCAAATCAAAAACAATTCTTAATCCATCTTTATCTGATTCATCTCTAATATCTTTTATTCCCTCAATCTTTTTTTCCTGAACTAAATTAGCAAATTGCTCAACTAAAGCGGATTTCTGAACTTGGAAAGGAATTTCTGAGATTACAACCTGCAATTCTTTAGTTTTTTCTCTCTCAATAATATCGGCTTTTCCCCTAACAACAATTGGGCCTCTGCCCTGAGAATATCCAGAAATTATTTCTTTTTGGTCATAAATTATGCCACCGGTTGGAAAATCAGGCCCTTTGACAAATTTAAAAAGGTCTTCAGTGGTGGCTTTTGGATGGTCAAGAAGGTGAGCTGAAGCATCAATAAGTTCAGTTAAATTGTGTGGCGGAATATTGGTTGCCATGCCGACAGCAATTCCCAAAGAGCCGTTTAAAAGAAGCTGGGGCAAGGGCGAGGGTGAAACTTGAGGCTCTTTTCTAGTCCCGTCATAATTATCATTAAAGTCTACTGTGTCTTTTTCAATATCTTCTAACATTGCCTCGCCAACTTTTGAAAGCTTACATTCTGTGTATCGCATGGCAGCTGACTCTGACGGATCATCAATGCTCCCAAAGTTTCCTTGGCCTTCTATTAAAGGGTATCTTAATGAAAAATCTTGAGCCATTCTGACTAAAGCGTCGTAAACTGCCGTATCGCCGTGGGGATGATAACGGCCGAGACAGGACCCGACGACTGTTGCCGATTTTCTAAATCTCGCTCCGTGGGTTAAACCATCTTCCCACATCGTATACAAAATTCGGCGATGGACTGGCTTTAAACCGTCTCGGACATCAGGCAAGGCCCGGGAAACAATGACTGACATTGCATAATCAATGTAGCTTTCTTTCATCTCCTCAACTATCTCTCGGGGTTTAACATAACCTATTTCAGTATTTAATTTTTGGGATGTTTTTTGCATAAACTTTTAATATCTATTGAGAATTTTCTGGAGAGAGGGCCTCTTCTCCGGTTTTTCCCTCAGCCTTCAACTCTTCTTCTGTTTGCTTTTCTAATAATTCTTTAAATTCTTCTTCAGAAATTTCTGTTTCCGGAAATTCGGGAACTTCAATTTTAGGAATTTTATTTAAGTCTTCCTCAAATGTTGGCGGTTTGTACTGCTCAAAAATTTTTTCCGGGCTTATCGCTTCTATTCTTGCTTTTAAACTATAAATAAAAGTAAATAAAAAAAGTGTTCCTATAATTATAACAGTTACCCAAAAAATAATCTTTCTAATGTGTTTTGGCTGATTCTGTATTTTCTTTAGAAGGTCTGTCATCTTTTAAAAATATTCATTTTGACTAATGGTTTAAGACAATAATTTTCGTTCCTTCTTCTGGCAAATCCTTTTTCTTAAGAATAATTTTCGGCTGGGGGACAATTCCTTTTTGGCCCATTGATTTTAAAAACTTATCCAGACTTTCTAATTTTGATTTTAATTTTAATTTAGATAATTGATAATGCATAGGAATCACTATTCTCGGTTCAATTTGAGAAATTATTTTTGAGGCTTCCGGACCGGAAATCGTAAAAACTCCTCCCACTGGTATCATTAAAACGTCGCAGTCTCCAATTTTTTCAATTTGGTCTGACGTTAATTCTTTTTGGCCAAAGTCTCCCAAATGACACAATTTCATTCCTTCAGCTTCTATAATATAAATGGTTATCCCGCCTCTTTCCTTTCCTTGATTTTTATCATGAAAAGCAGAAATCCCCTGAATGGAAATTCCCTTAATTTCATATTCACCGGGACCCTGAATTAAAAAAGGGCTTCCTTTAATTGCCTTTGTATTATTATGATCATAATGATCGTGAGTAATCAACAAAATGTTAGCTTCAATCAAAGGAACCCTTAGGCCAATTTCCGCTGAGAAGGGATCAATAGCGATGCTTAATTTTTCCTCTTTGCCTCGGCTGGTAATTATTTGAAAAAAAGCATGTCCGTGCCAAATTACTTGCATGATTTTTAAATCCGTTATTTTATTAAAATTTTATAAACTATATTTAGTTTACCATAAAAAATTTTTCCTCTCAACTATTGAACCATTACAGGGGATTGAAAAAAACAAAAGGCTGTGTTAAGTTAAACAATATGATAAACGATGTATTAAAAAGCAAAGAAGACTTATTGAAGCCTTTTAAAATTGGCGAGGTTGTTGAGGGAAAAATTATTGGAATAGAGAGAGCGGCGATTTTTTTAGATTTGGGCATTCAGGGAACAGGCATAATCTATGGAAAAGAATTTTTTGAAGCTAAAGAAATTTTGAAGAATCAAAAAATTGGCGATAAATTACATGCTAAAGTGGTTGCCTCAGATAACGAAGAAGGATTTATTGAGTTGTCGCTCGCTCAAGCGAAAAAAGAAATTACTTGGCAAAATCTCTCACAACAGCAAAAAGAAGGAGAAATCATAAAAGCTAAAATCCTTAAGGCAAATAAGGGCGGTTTAATGACTGAGATAGGAAACATCCCGGCCTTTCTGCCTGTTTCCCAATTAGCTCCCGAACATTATCCCAGAATCAAAGGGGGAGAGTCTTCCCAGGTTCTGAGAGAACTTCAAAAGTTTGTTGGACAAGAGCTGGAAGTCAAAATCCTTACTCTGAATCAGAGAAATAATCAGCTTATTTTATCAGAAAAGGCAAAAGAAGCTGAAAAAATAAAAGAAATTTTAAAGAATCATAAGGTTGGAGACATAGTTGAAGGAGAAATTATTGGCGTTGTTGATTTTGGTGTTTTTATAAAATTCTTTCCCTCCGACTCTCGTCGGCCGAAGCCGACTACGGTCGGCGAAGGCCAAAGCCCCTCGATAAAGGAAACTTCTCTTATTAAAAATAAGCCCGTTGAAGCTAAAATCTTCACTGGCGATAGCTTAGCTCTTGAGGGTTTAATCCATATTTCAGAATTAGACTGGAAAATTATTGAAGACCCCTTAGAAATAGTTAAAATCGGGCAAAAAGTAAAAGCAAAAATTATTGAAATTGCAGGTGATAAGGTTTCTCTTTCTTTAAAGGCTTTAAAAAAAGACCCTTGGGAAGGAACTGGAGAAAAATATAAAAAAGGAAGCGTTGTTCCGGGCAAAGTAACAAAATTTAATCCTTTCGGGGCTTTTATCCAGATCACCCCTAAAATCCAGGGCCTCTGCCATATTTCTGAGTTTGGCTCTCAAAAGAAAATGACTGATTGTTTAAAAATTAACGAAAAATATAATTTTAAAATTCTCTTAATTGAGCCCAAAGATCATCGAATGACTCTTAGATTAGAAAAAGAATAGATAATTTATTATTAGGGGGTTGACACTGGATTTGTATTTGCTAAACTAAAATAAAATTATCCGTTGAAAGAATGCTGTCCGTTGGAAAACGGACTATTTTTATAAATAAACATGGATATTAAATCTTTTATCTCGGCTATTTCGCAAATTGTTGAAGAAAAAGGTATTCCTCGAGAAACTGTTAAGAAAATTGCAGAACAGGCAATAGCTGCAGCCTATAAAAAAGACTATGGGAAACGAGGCCAAAAAATTATGGCCGAACTTAATTTTGAAACCGAAGAAACTAAGTTCTGGCAAGAAAAATTAGTGGTTGATCAATCAATGATTTTTTCAGAAAAAGAACTGGAAGAAAAAAAAGAAGAAAAGAATCAGCCAAAAGAAGAAGACAAAAAGATTAGGTTCAACCCGGAGAAACATATTCTTCTCAAAGAAGCGAAAAAAGAAAATAAAAAAATAAAAGCTGGGGAAGCAATCTCTATTCCTTTGAAGCTGAAGGTAGATTTTGGTCGAATTGCCGCTCAAACTGCAAAACAGGTTATTTTGCAAAAGATCAGAGAGGCGGAAAGAGATGTTATTTTCAAAGAATATAAAGATAAGGAAGGAGAAATAATCTCGGGGATAGTCCAAAGAATTGAAGGAAAAAATATCTTCTTAGATGTTGGCAAAACTTTGGGGATATTACCAAAAGAAGAACAAGTCCCCAGAGAATTTTATCGACCGGGCCAGAGATTAAAAGTCTATGTTTTAAAAGTAGAAGATAA
>MHLV01000024.1:7394-12776 GCA_001819145.1 Candidatus Nealsonbacteria bacterium RBG_13_36_15
GGGACCGGTTGTCTTGCTTTCCCGCGCTTATCCAAAAATAGTTTCAAAACTCTTTGAATTAGAAGTGCCGGAAATCAGCCAAGGTCAGGTTCAAATTAAATCTATCGCCAGAGAAGCAGGCTCTAGATCAAAAATTGCAGTCTTTTCTCAAGAAGAGGGTATAGATCCTATAGGATCAGCAGTGGGACAAAGGGGAGCAAGGGTAACAGCCGTGATTTCAGAATTAGGAGGAGAGAAAATTGATATTATTGAATATTCAGAAGATCCGGAAAAATATATTGCCAATTCTTTGGGTCCGGCAAAAATTCAAGAAGTTAAAATTCTTCCCAAGAATAAAGCCCAAGTTTTGGTTCCAGAAGATCAGCTGTCTTTAGCTATCGGCCGAGATGGTCAAAATGTTAGATTAGCAGCTAAATTAACCGGCTGGAAAATTGATGTTAGGGGCGCGGGAGAAACTGAAGAAAAAGAAAAGCCTAAAACTCCTGAAGTTAAGAAAAAAAGAGAAAAGATTCAAAAAAAATAATAAAATAAATCTAATATATTATGATTCTTCTAACAGCTTTGGTTTCTTCTATTTTCACTATAATTTTTGCCATTTTTTTAGCCTGGGATATCCAGAAAAAACCTTCCGGCTCAGAAAAAATGGCTGAAATATCGGGGGCAATCAGAGAAGGAGCTAAGGTTTTTTTGAAAAGACAATATAAAACGATTAGTCTTGTTGCCCTCTTGTTGTTTTTTATTATCTTAAAATTCATCGGCTTGAATGCTGCTTTTGGGTTTTTAATCGGGGCTGTTTTCTCTGGCATTGCTGGAGTCTTGGGTATGTTAGTTTCTACTCAGGCCAATGTTAAAGTGGCAGAAATTGCCAAAAAAGGGTTGGCTCCAGCTTTATCGCTTGCTTTTAGGGGAGGATCAATCACCGGGCTTTTGGTGGCTGGCCTCGGGCTTTTAAGCGTTTCTGGTTTTTATTTTTTAACTAAAGATTTAACAGCTTTGGTCGCTTTGGGATTTGGTGGAAGTTTAATTTCTGTTTTTGCTAGGTTAGGCGGAGGTATCTATACTAAAGCCGCAGATGTTGGGGCTGATTTAGTTGGAAAAATAGAAGCTGGAATCCCAGAGGATGATCCAAGAAATCCAGCTGTCATTGCTGATCAGGTTGGCGATAACGTAGGCGATTGCGCTGGAATGGCAGCCGATCTTTTTGAAACTTATGCCATCACTTTGATTGCGACAATGATTCTAGGTAATTTAATCTTTTTTAGTCAACCCCAGGCTATTCTCTTGCCTATTTTATTAGCTACTATTGCTCTTATATCCTCGGTAATCGCTATTTTTTTTGTCAAACTTGGCAAAAATCAAAATATAATGTCAGCTTTATATAAAGGAATAGTCGGAGCTGGGGTTATTTCGGCTATTGGTTTTTACCCCGCAATTAAAGAAGCTGAAGCTGAACTTGTTCTTCCTCCTTTTTCCCTTTATTTTTCAGCCTTAGTTGGTTTAGTAATCGCAGCTTTTGTTTTTTTAATTACTGATTATTTTACTTCCACAAAATATCGCCCGGTTAAAGCCATTGCCAAGGCTTCTGAAACCGGCCACGCAACCAACATCATATCAGGCTTAGCTACCGGTATGCGCTCAACAGCCCCTATTGTTATTCTGATTTCTTTGGGAATTTTAATTAGTTTTCAGATGGCAGGTCTTTATGGAATAGCTTTGGCCGCCCTAAGTTTACTTTCTCTAGCTGGTATAGTTATAGCTCTAGATGCTTACGGCCCCATTACTGATAATGCCTCAGGTATTGCTGAAATGTCAGGCTTAAGCTCTAGCGTCAGAAAAGTAACTGACGCTTTAGATGCTGTTGGCAATACCACTAAAGCCGTTACTAAAGCTTACGCCATAACTTCAGCAGGACTAGCAGCTTTAGTGCTTTTCTCCGCTTATACTCAAGAGCTTCAGGCATTAGGATTCAAAGTTGATTTTTCTTTAGGAGATCCTAAAGTCCTCGTCGGTCTTTTTATTGGCGGGCTCTTGCCCTACCTTTTTGCAGCCCAAGCTATGGAAGCTGTAGGCAAGACCGGTTCAAAAGTAGTTGAAGAGGTCAGAAGGCAATTTAAAGAAATAAAAGGCTTAATGGAAGGAAAAGCAAAACCAGAATATGGAAAATGCGTTGATATTGTTACTAAATCAGCCTTAAAAGAAATGATGCTGCCCGCCTTACTGCCTGTTGTTACTCCTATTTTAGTGGGCCTAATTTTAGGAAAGGAAGCTTTGGGCGGACTTTTAATTGGTTCAATTGTCACCGGTCTTTTTGTAGCAATTTCTATGACTTCGGGGGGAGCCGCCTGGGATAATGCTAAAAAATATATTGAGGAAGGAAATTTAGGAGGCAAAGGCTCCTTTGCCCACCAATCAGCTATTACCGGCGATACCGTCGGCGATCCCTATAAAGATACTGCTGGCCCCGCAATCAATCCAATGATTAAGATTTTAAATATTGTAGCCCTATTAATTGTAAGTTTGCTGGTTTAAGTCTAGACCATTAGGAGGACAGTCCAGGGACTGTCTTTATATTTTCTAACCAAAGACCCTTAATATATAAACAACCAAGAATTATAAAATATTTAAGGGTTTAAACATAATAACAACGGAAAATATTTAATTTCCTACGGGGTATGGAGTTTGAAATTAAAAAATTGCCAAAATCTCAAGTTGAAATTGAAATTAAGATATCGTCTTCTGAATTTCAAGGCGCTGTTGATAAGGCAATCTTTCGGCTCGGCCAGAATCTTGAAATTGAGGGGTTTCGCAAGGGAAAAGCTCCAAAAAATATTATAGAGAAGAATCTCGGTCAAGATATAATTTTAAAAACAGCCTCTCAATCAGCCATTAAAGAAAGCTATCTTAAAATTATTTCTGAAAATAAAATTAAGGCAACATCCAATCCAGAGATTAAAATATTGTCTCCTCCTAAAATAGGGGACGAGTTATCATTTAAAGTTAAAATTTCGGTTTTTCCAGAAATTATTTTACCTGATTATAAAAAAATTGTTGCCGGTTGTGAAAAAAGAAAAGTTTCGGTAGGAGAAAAAGAGATTAAAGATGCTCTTTCTTGGCTTCAACGCTCTAGAGCAAAATTCAGCCAAATTGTAAGACCCGCTCAAAAAAATGATTTTATTGAAATTGAATTCTCTTCTCCTAATGTTGAAGGAAACTTAAAGAAAAAAGATTCTTTTTTATTGGGCCAAGGCCATTTAATCCCTGGCTTTGAGGAAAAATTAGAAGGAATGGAAGCCGGTCAAGAAAAGCAATTTTCCCTGCAATTTCCCAAAGAACATTTTCAAAAAGATTTAGCCGGAAAAGAAGTTAATTTTGAAGTTAAAATGATCTCTGTCCAAAAAATGGAACTTCCTGAGCTTGACGACCAGTTTGCCAAATCTTTAGGTCAATTTGAAAATTTAACTGCCTTGGAAAGAAACGTTAATCAAGGATTAAATTTAGAAAAAGAATTGCAGGAACAGCAAAGACTCCGCCAAGAAATTATAGAGAAGATAATCAATGAAGTTTCTTGTGAACTTCCAGAAGCTTTGATTGCGGAGGAACAAAGCCGTCTACTCGAAGGTTTGAAAAAAGAGGTTGCTAATAAATTCCAGATTAGCTTTGAAGAATACCTAAGAAAAATCAAAGAAACAAAAGAAAACCTCTGGCAATCTCTGAAAAAAAGGGCAGAAATTAGAATTAAGGGATCTTTAGTCTTAAATAAAATTTCAACTATTGAGAACATCAAAGTTACAGAAGAGGAAATAAAGGATGGAACCAATAAGGTTTTAGCGGAACATCAAAGCGCAGAAGAAGCTAAAAAAGGGATTGACTTAGAAAAATTAAAATTGTATATTGAAAATGATATAAGGAATGAAAAAACCCTTGAAAAGCTAGAAAGTTTTTCAAACAAAAAACCATGAATTTAATACCTACTGTTATTGAAAAATCGCAATATGGAGAAAGAGCCTATGATATTTATTCAAGGCTTTTAAAAGACAGAATAATTTTTTTAGCGGGTCCCATCACAGATCCTGTTGCTAACTCTATTATTGCCCAAATGCTTTTTTTAGCCAGTCACGACCAAAACAAAGAAATCAAGCTTTACATTAATACTCCCGGAGGTTCAGTAACAGCGGGATTGGCAATTTATGACACTATGCAGTATGTAAGATGCCCGATTTCAACAGTTTGTATAGGGCTGGCAGGCTCAATGGGAGCAACCTTGTTGGCTGCTGGGGCTAAAGGAAAAAGGTTTACCTTGCCAAACTCTGAAATTCTACTTCATCAAGTAGCAGGCGGAGTAACGGGCGAAGCAATAGAAATAGAAATTACTGCAAAACAAATTATAAAAATTAAAGAAAAACTTAATAAAATTTTGTCTCATCATACCGGCCAGCCTTTAGAAAAAATTGAAAAAGATACTGACCGAGATTTTTATTTGTCAGCCTCGGAAGCAAAAGACTATGGGATAATTGATGAGGTAATAAAACCTAAGGGATAAAAAATAAAATTACCCTAAAAAGGAATTTTTACAATCTACAGCGTCTGACGCTGTAGATTGTTTTCCTTGTTGACAACTATTTTTTCTGTTAAAATAAATTAACATAATTAACAATTACTTAATTGGTATCTTTATTAAACTAATGAATCACCAATAAGTAACAAAAACAATATGACAAAAGTAGATTATAAAGCAATCGCTTTAACCTTAGGATTAATTGCTTTCAGCTTTCTCTTTGTTTGGTATGTCTTTGCCTGGACAGAACCATCTCAAGTTCCACCAGGAGGCAATGTTCAACCTCCTTTAAATGTTGGTCCTATTGCCCAAGCAAAAGAGGGTATGTTGTGGCTGGCCTATAACCCTGCTGTTCCAATCGGCTTAATCGTTCAGTACGGCAACGTCGGCATAGGAACAACGACGCCGCAAGGACTATTTCAAGTTCAGCTTCCCGCATGGACGAATCACGATACTGATTCTCAGCATGTCATATTTAGTAATTCAACCGACTCTAATGCTGGCATTCGATTCGGATTCAACCAATCTTCAATGATTGGATCAATTAATGTATTAAATCCCGGGGCTACATGGGGTAATCTGATTCTTCAAGATGATGGTGGCAATGTCGGCATAAGAACCGTAAGTCCTATCTATCCGTTAGATATTGCAGGAGCTTTAAGGCTACGGCCTAGCGCTGTGCCGACGGTTGCGCAAGGAGTGATGTATGTGGACAGCACGGGTGCTTTCAAGTGCAGCAATGCTGCGGGCACGGCTTTTGTGGATTGTGGCGGTGGAGCAGGTGGTGGTTTTTGGACACAATCAGGATCAAATCTTTATCCTAATGA
>MHLV01000025.1 GCA_001819145.1 Candidatus Nealsonbacteria bacterium RBG_13_36_15
TTCTCTTTCCTGAACCATCCAGTCCATTATTGCTTTTCCGTCGTGGACTTCACCAATTGAGTGGGAAATTCCGGTGTAAAATAAAATTCGCTCGGTTACCGTAGTTTTACCGGCGTCAATGTGGGCAATAATGCCAATATCTCTAACTCTTTCTGTGGGATATAATCTGGGCATAAGATTATCTTGCAAAGTGAGCGAAAGCTCGGTTGGCTTCTGCCATCCTATGAGTGTCATCTTTTTTCTTAATGGCAACCCCTGTATTTTGGGAAGCTTGAATCAATTCCTCGGCCAATTTCTCTTTCATGGGTTTTCCCTTTCTTGATTTGGCAGCTCCAATAATCCATCTTATAGCCAAAGTTAATCTTCTGTCTCCCCTAACTTCTCTTGGAACCTGATAAGTTGCCCCTCCAATTCTTTTGGGTTTTACTTCAAGTAGAGGGGCGGCATTTTGAAGGGCTTTTTCAAAAATTTCTAAAGGTTCTTTTTTATTTTTCTCTTTAATTGCATCAAAAGCTCCGTAAACAATCTTTCTGGCTATAGTTTTTTTACCACGCCTCATTATCTGGTTAATAAATTTTTCAACAATAACATTACTATAAACGGGGTCTGGCTGAATTATTCTTTTTTCTATTTTTTTCCGACTCATAAAATTTTATTTATTTTCCCTCTTTGCTCCATACTTGCTTCTTTTTTGTTTTCTTCCTTCTACTCCTCCCGTGTCAAGAACGCCGCGCACAACATGATATCTTACCCCTGGCAAATCTTTAACTCTTCCGCCTCGAATTAAAACAACTGAGTGTTCTTGTAAATTATGGCCCTCGCCGGGAATATAAGCTGTTACTTCCATGCCGTTTGTTAATCTTACTCTGGCTACTTTCCTTAAGGCTGAATTTGGTTTTTTGGGAGTCACGGTAAAAACTTTCAGGCAGACCCCTCTTTTAAAAGGGGAGGAATATTCTTTTGGTCTATTTCTCAAAACATTAAAACCAAAGGTTAAAGCCGGCGTCTTATAGCGTTTCTTTGTCGTTTTCCTGCTTCTTTTAACTAATTGATGAATTGTTGGCATGTCTCAAAAATAATTAAGAAGCTTCGCGCTTCCAATATACAATATCAAATAAATTAGAAAATGTCAACTTAAAAAATCGGGATACCAGCGATTAGAGTGAAAAGAAAACCAATAATTAAAATTAGCCACTGAAAAAAGAAAAGAATAAAAAAAAGCAGAATAAACATTCCGAATTGGCTCAAAAAAATCTTTACACTTTCCATGGAAGCTGGCAAGAAGGTAAAAAGAATATGGGAACCATCTAATGGTGGAATAGGTAATAAATTGAAAAGAGCTAAAAGCAAATTAATAAAAACAATATAGGAAAACATAACGCTAATTCCCGGTATCGTAACCAAAACAGGAAAAAACCTAAGAGCTAATCCAAAAATTAGGGCTAAAACTATATTTGCACCAGGTCCTGCCAAGGCTGATTTTGCCGGTCCATATTTTTGGTCTCGAAAATTATAAGGATTAATCGGGACTGGCTTTGCCCAGCCAAAGATAATTCCTTGTCCTCCCGAAATTATACTAAAGAAAATCAAAATGCCGGGCAGAATAATTGATCCAAAAGGATCAATGTGCGAAATGGGATTTAAAGTAAGTCTACCAGCATACTTAGCTGTCGGATCACCTAAAAGATTAGCTGCCGCTCCATGGGAAACTTCATGAATCACAACAGAAAATATGAAAATTACAACCAAAAAAAGCAATTCCATAAATTCATTTTAACAGAAATTTGCGCTCTTGCCAATAATTCTCAAATATTTTAAAATAAACTCATCATGGCAAAAAAATGCACAATTTGCGGAAAAGGATCAACCTTAGTTTGGCGAAGAGTAAAGCTTCGGGGAAGATATAATCCTACCGTCAAAAGAAGACAATATCCAAACTTGCAGTGGTTAAAATTACCATCTGGCAAAAGAGTTTTAGCTTGCACAAAATGCATTAAAGCAAAAACTAAAAGAAAGTAATGATTGCCTGGATATAGAATAATGGTAGTCCGCCCCGCACTAAACTACCGGAGTGTAGTACAACGGTAGTATACACCCTTGGGGTGGGTGCGATCCGGGTTCAACTCCCGGCACTCCGAAAATTTTAGTGCGGGGTAGCTCCGGTCCGATTCCGCCTACCTCGACCAAAAAAACGCAGTTTAGTAAACTGCGTTTTTTTGGTGCCCTGCCCTCTTTCTAGAGAATCTTCCGGCAAATGTATCCAAGTGGGTGCCAGCAACTTGAACCCACAGGTCCAAGCAATATATGACTCCCGAGAAAGAACTTTTGTCCCAGAATCTAGCTAGAAAGAATCTAGCAGGGCATTTTTATTATATTTCTTTCAAAACTATTAGTCAAGTAATGAATTCAATTCTTTTTCTCGGCAAACTCACAATTTATTGACAGACATAATTAAGGGCAAAGAATATTTGCTATCTGTTTAATCATTGATACTGCTACTGGCGGAGGCAATAAACTATAAGAGGAGATCCCTTCATTGTCTGGAACCACCCAAGGTTTTTCAATTATTTCTACTTTTTGAGATTTTTTATTCCACTCAAAAATATATTCTGGGGTAATTTCATAATCATCAACATATTTTTTAGCCTCTTTAACTGGCACAGAATTTCTCAAAAGAACTTTTGGAATCCCATAAAGAGAAAAGGCTTGGTTTATCAATTTTTCATCCAATTCAAGCCTTTTTCTAATCGGCTTTGTCCCAAGCTCATCACCCTCTTTGGGAATCATTTTAATTTCCTTGCATTTTAGATTATCGCAGATAAAATAAAAGCTTTTGCCTTTATCGTTATATTTTATTTTTTTACTCAAATAAAGCTTTAAATTCTTTGAGCTTTGGCAATGAGGACAAACCACCCTCCATTTCATTCTTTCATTAATAACTGAGTCTGGGACATCAATTAAAACAAAAATGTCTGGATCTTCTCTATGGTCAATAAGGTCGCGGAAAAAAAGCGAATAAGAAACTTGGTCCAATTCTCGAGGAAAACCGTCAATAAAAAGAGCCTTTCTTTTGGTTGCTATTATTTCTTTTTTGACTAAAGCCAAAATAAATTCTGCTGGCAAAAGATCTTTAGTACTCCTCGCCATTAAAGCTTGTAAGGCATCTTTAATCGGAAGGAACCCTCGGTAATTTCTTTCAAGAAAATTAATCAATTCTCTTTTTTTATTTTTATTAGCTGCCTCTTGGTGAGTTTTTCTGACAAGGTCGCCAATTGAAATTTGGGCTATTCTTTCTCCGTCAACTGCTTCCATAAAAAGTTTTGTATAAGTTCCCTTTCCGGAATTCTTCTTCCCCAAAAGATAAGCTATAAAAGTGTTGCCTCTTTTTAAATAATTTCTTAATTTTTTAATTTCTTTCCCGGCCTTTAAATCAAAATAAAGTCTTCTTTCTTTTGGGTCGGTTAAGTTGAAAGAACGAAGCCCTTCGGTTTTGGTTTTAAAAATTGGGAATTTTGACATTTTATTGAATTTTATAATTTATACCATCGCTTATAATTTTTATATCTCCGTCAAGGTCTGTTCTTAAAATCCTTATACCATAATTTTCCAATCTTTCCAAAACTTCTTGGTGGGGATGGCCATATTTGTTGTCTCTGCCTGCAGAAATTACAGTAATTTCTGGTGAAATTTTTTCTATAAATTCTTTTGAAGTTGAAGTTTTACTTCCATGGTGCGAAATTTTTAAAATGTCGGCTGTGAGATCAACGTTTTTTTCAATAAGTTCTTTTTCTACTGATTTATCAATATCGCCGGTAAATAAAAAGGAGTGTTGAGCAAAAGCTAACAGATTAATAATTGAAGTATCGTTGGTGTTTTTAACTTCCTGATCCTCTAAATTATCAAAAGGATAAAAAATATCAAGATAAATATTTTCGGTTAATTTAATTCTTTGACCGACTTTGGCGATTATAATTTTCGCTTTTTCTTCTTTAATTAATTTTTCCCATTCTTCGTATTCTGCAGTATCCCTTTTAATACCAGTCCATAAAATATAATTAATTTCGTATCTTTTTAAAACTTCGATGAGGCCGGCCATATGATCATGTTCCGGATGTGAAAGAATAATCATATCTATTGACCTGTCCCAAAAGGGCATCTCCTGTCCAAGTTTTTCTAAAATAGTTGAATCCGGCCCGCCGTCAATTAAAATTTGATGTCTCTGCGGTGTTTTAATAAAAATAGCGTCCCCTTGGCCAACGTCAAAGAAGCTAACTTCTAGAAATCTTGGCTTGTTTAAATCGTACACTATAATCCAGGCAAAAATATTTAAAAAAACTAAAAAACTAAAAATAATAAAAATACTATTATTCTTTCTCATTGATTTATTATAGGTTAGTTAATTATTATTTGAAACAAAAACCCATCTAAAAGATAGGTAGAAAAGAAAAGACCACCGATGTTGTTGTGTGGTGGTCCTTGGGCATACGCCCTTAGATGATTGTTGGAGACCAGGGGTGGAGTCCTAGCCGACAATCTCTCCACTCGGGTGTTATGTAACGAGGCGTGCTGTCCCCGGACGGTTCCCGATTTTCCCCGATCATGAGAACTAATATATATTATACTCTTTTAACATAATAAGTCAAGCCCTTTAAAACAAAAGAGCCTCTGGCTAGTGCCTGAGGCTTTGGTGTATAAAAATGTATTGTTCAATTCCTTATTATTTTCTTTATTCTTATGTAGGCGTATACACCTAATAAATTATTTAGGTTAATATATAGGCTAGAAAACAGAAAAGAGCGAGAATGGGAAAAACCTAGAGATATCAGCTGCGGGGAAACAATAACAGCATATCCAGTATCAGTACCATGTGCCTGAGCTAATATATCTCTCTTTTCCCCACTAATGATTCTGCCTTGGCTATCTTTTAGGCTTACTAATGTACATATCAATCCGCAGCCCGGTTTAATATTTAAGTGGTTCATGATTATCTGGGGAATATTAAATTCAGCCCTATCGCCCAAAATATTAAGGTTTATCTTTACCTCAAACCCAAATTCTTGAAGTGCCTCTTCTGTTGGTTCGCTTTTTTCCTTTGTTTCTTTGTCGCCACACCTACAGCTTATAGAATTAATTCTTGCCTTACAAAGACTACATTGTACCAACCCCTCATTTATTACAATTAGGCCTCCGCAACCCTTACAAAATAGTTTGTCGTAGGAATGACCACAACGAGTACATTGCCAAGAAAATTGGATTGTATTGTTTATTCTTGGCTCTTTTCTCTCTGCCGTCTTCGGCCTGACTTTATCATACTGGTCTCTTTTCTCTTTATCAGAAAGAACCTCATAGGCTTCGTTTATGTCTTTAAGCCTTGCTTCGTTACCATCACCCGTATCGGGATGATGCTTGTAAGCTAATCTTCGGTAAACTCCTTTAATCTCTTCTTGGAATGCATCAGGGGGAACGCCCAAGATTTGGTAATAGTCCTTCATCTTTCGCCTCCCAGTTGTGAATGAGCTATTTTGATAGTTTAAGATACAACAGGGTAAGCTCTTTGTCAAACAAAAAAAAGCCCCAAAGGGGCTTAAGTAAATGGGCTATGCTATTCCATAATATTGTTGGTATTGTTTTCTTCGTTTTCTTCTTAGCCATAACTTCCTCCTGTTCCAACGTGACGTGGACCATCACCGAGAATACCTACCTGCCACCAATCTTCAGTATATCTAGATTCACTTTTAGCTGAAAGTAAAAGGTCTCTAAGTTCTCTTTCACTAGAGCCCGTTGTTTTTATGTATCCTTCATGAGGATAGCGGCGTAAATATTTTCTGTATAGTCCATATGAAAAATAAACCTTACCGTCACCTAAATGAATAGATATACCAAAATAACATCTTGACCGAAAATGAAAATCTCTACCCGGACTACGACCTCCTAGCGGAACATCCTCCGATTTCCATTTCCTTCTATCTGCTGCAAAAACCATTGAGGCACTATTTGTATAATAGTCTTGTCCTACTTCGCACCAAGCTAATACATCTTCATAGCCACTCCTTGGCAATGGTTCTTCATATGTTACAAATCTTAAAGCATAATTTCCTCTTCCCCATGTTTCTTCTCCCAGATCCCGTAAAAGACGTTCTACCATAGGTCTTATAGGACTCACATAAGTGCCGATTGCTCTCCTGTGATTTTCTACCATTTCTCTTCTTTCTTGTTCTTTTCTTTTTTTCTCTTTTTCCTCTTTCCGTCGTTTTTCTGTTTCCTCTAATCTCTGTCTTTCCATTTCTGCTTCTCTGGTTCTTTTTAGTTCGTCTCTGAATGATGTCATGACAATCTTCCTCCTTTCTTCAGTTAACAACGAACTACTTCATAATGATACATCCTTAGTTATTTGTCAAACAAAACCATTATCGAATTTTTTTATTTAAACCTTACCCCAGAAATTAAGTTAAACTTTATATTAAATAGAATGGAACTGTCCCAACCTTTACTTGAACCTGCTCCGGATGGGAGAGAATAATCATATCTATTGACTTATCCCAAAAAGGCATCTCCTGTCCAAGTTTTTCTAAAATAGTTGAATCCGGCCCGCCGTCAATTAAAATTTGATGTCTCTGCGGTGTTTTAATAAAAATAG
>MHLV01000026.1 GCA_001819145.1 Candidatus Nealsonbacteria bacterium RBG_13_36_15
CGGTGGGAGTTGCACCCACTGCTCCTGCTTATGAGACAGGCGAGATAACTGGTTCTCCACGGCGCGTCGTTTTATTATATTATGAAAAAGACAAAAAATCAATCGTTAAAGAACCTGTAACTCTATAAGGAATTTCTCGTAAATTTCTACGGTCTTCTGGGCTTGTTCTAAAGAAAGTCTGTAATCTGGATCATAAACAATGCTATTTCGAATTTTGTGAGCCTCCATCGCCCTGTCAAGATTAGATAACTTAAGAGCGGAAAGCTGTTTCAACTTTTCACCCAAAGTCTCGCCTTGATAACCCATCTTTGCCAAGACTTCGTTTAAAAGATTATCAGCCTCAATTATTGCCAGCTTATGTTCGGCTTCAGATGGTAGTCCGAGCCTGTTTTTAAGTTTATTCCATTGCTTGACAATCTTTCTTGTCCCGTATGGCCTGAAAGACAATATTTCTGCCACATCTTGAAAATAAATCATTTGTAAATAATTAGTTTTTAAAATGAAGTAGACAATACCGGCAATCATCAAAAAGGAAATTGAACCAAAAACAATTTTTAAGACCAGCAAAAATATAGAATTTGGAAACAGAAAAATTTCCATATTTTAATTTTATTTTTTAAAAAACCTTTATATTCTTTTCAAAAAATTGGCCGAATTCTAAAATCGTATTTTCTGAAAAAGGCTTTCCAACCACTTGAAGACCAACCGGTAGCTCCCCTACTTTACCCGCTGGAATGGAAATTGCCGGAAGACCTGCCAGATTAGGAGCAATTGTAAAGATATCTGAAAGATACATAGTTAAAGGATCTGTAATTTTTTCTCCAATTTTGAAAGCTGGCGCTGGTGAAACAGGAGTTAGAATTAGGTCTACTTTTTTAAAGGCTTTTTCAAAATCTTGCTTAATTAAGGTTCTAACTTTTTGGGCCTTTAAATAATAAGCCTCATAATAACCGGCAGACAGGGCATAAGTTCCTAACATTATTCTCCGCCTCACTTCCTCTCCAAGGCCTTCTTCTCTAGACCTTAGATAAACGTCTAATAAATCTTTGGTTCCCTCTCTTTTTTGCCTTACGACAGAATAACCGTATTTTATACCATCGTACCTGGCTAAATTTGCCGAAACTTCAGACGGCATAACAATATAATAACAAGAAAGGGCATATTCTGTATGGGGAAGAGAAATCTCTTCAATTTTTATATTTAGACTTTCTAATTTCTTAATTGAAGCTCTTATTATTTTTTCAACTTCAGGATCTGTTCCTTTAATAAAATATTCTTTGGGAATACCAATTATTAAATCACTTACTGGTCTTGCAACTATTTGCTGGAATTCAATGCTGGTTGAATCTAATGGGTCTTTCCCTGAAATTACTTCAAAAACAATCTTAGCATCCTCTACCGTTTTTGTTATCGGACCTATCTGGTCTAAAGATGAGGCCATAGCCATCAAGCCATAACGGGAAACTGCTCCATAAGTGGGTTTTAGGCCAACTACTCCGCAAAAAGAAGCTGGTTGCCTAATTGATCCACCGGTATCAGAACCTAAGGCGTAACAGCACATATTAGCTGCTACGGCAGCGGCTGACCCTCCGGAAGATCCGCCAGGAACCCGACTTATATCGCGAGGATTTTTTGTTGCACCAAAAGCTGAATTTTCAGTTGAAGAACCCATAGCAAACTCGTCCAGATTGGTTTTCCCTAAAATAACTGATCCTTTCTCTTTTATTTTTTTTACCGCAGTGGCATCGTAAGGAGCGATATAATCCTCCAAAATTTTTGAAGCTGCCGTACACTTTTCTCCTTTAACTAAAATGTTATCTTTAATAGCCAAAGGTATTCCAGCTAAAATATCGATTTTTTCTCCCCGAGAAATTAGATCATCAACTTTTTTAGCTTGTGACAATGCTAAGTTGGAAGTAACTGTTAAATATGAAAAAAAACTTTCATTTAATTCTTCTATTCTTCTTAAAAAAGCTTTAGTAAGGTCAAAAGATGATATTTCTTTCTTAACAAGCTTTTCATGAGCTTCAGCAATGGTAAGTTCATAAAACTCCATAATACTTACAGAATGCTTTTAACTTTTATATACCCCTCTTTCTCTTTTGGGACTGCTTCAAGTAAATCTTTTTTGGTTTCTATTTCTTGAGGATCTGCTTTGTCTTCTCTTTTTATATTCTCCAGTAAAACTGAATGGGAGGTTGGCTCAACGTCAGAAATATCCATTTCTTCCAATTTTTTAAAGTAATCTAAAATCTTTGACAGTTCTTTCTGGAATTTATTTACTTCTTTCTGGCTTACGCCTAATCTAGCGAGTTTTGCAATATGCTCTACTTCTTTTTTGCTTATCATAAAATTTACCCGAACATCTCTAACGAGGTGGCTCCAAATAATCGGTTTCAACTAATACTTCTTGGAGATCGTCAAGATTTTCTAAAACTTTTCCAGCGCCCCGAACAACAGCGGTTAAGGGATCATCCACAATTACCGCTGGCATCTTTGTTTCTTTTGTAATTAAGGTATCTAATCCCCGCAAAAGGCTTCCTCCGCCAGCCAAATATATTCCTCTTTTCATAATATCAGCTAAAAGCTCGGGGGGAGTTTCCTCAATGGTAGTTTTAATATTGTTAATAATCTGTTTTATTGATTTTTCCATTGCTCTTCTCGCCGCCTCATCGGAAATAGTAAGCTCTTCTGGCAGGCCTGTTATCAAATTTCTTCCTCTTAATGGTAGTTGTTTTTTTTCTTTTGAGGGATAAGCTGAACCAATCGTTGTTTTAACTTCTTCTGCCGTTCTTTCTCCGATTAAAAGCTTGTATTCTCTTTCCGAAAACTGAATTATATCATTATTAAGTTTATCTCCGGCTATTCTTAAGCTTTTGGCTATGACTATTCCTCCCAGAGAAATTACCGCTACTTCGGTTGTTCCACCGCCAATATCAACAATAAAATTCCCTACGGCCTCCTGAACAGCAAGCTTAGCACCAATGGCAGCTGCCATGGGTTGCTCAATTAAAAAAACTTTTCTGGCGCCGGCATTTACTGCTGCATCCTGAACAGACTTTTTCTCAACTTCAGTTACCCCGCAGGGAATACCAATAATTATTCTTGGCCGAGGTCCAAACAAAAACTTTTTTTTCTGGGCTTTCTCAATAAAATACCTGAGCATTTGTTCCGTAACCTCAAAATTAGAGACAACTCCGCTAACCAGAGGCCTCGTGGCAACAATATGGGCCGGGGTTCTACCAACCATCTCTTTTGCTTCGCTACCAATAGCCAAAATCTGTCCTGTCTTTTGATTTACTGCTACCACCGATGGTTCTGCTATAACAATGCCTCGTCCCCTGACATAAACTAAAGAGTTTGCCGTTCCCAAATCAATAGCAATGTCTTCTGAAAAACGGGAGGCAAGTTTCTCAATTTTATTTTTAGAATTAGACAAAAGGCTCATTTTTTAATCTAAGATTTTAAAAATTTATAAAGACTGCTGACTCTTAATAGCTCTATCTTTTTTTCTTTTCTTTTTTTCACTTCAATTTTTTTCTGTGAAAGAGTCTTTTGGCTGATTACTAATCTGAAAGGAATACCGATTAAGTCAGATTCAACAAACTTTTCTCCTGCCCCCCTTTTTTTCCTATCGTCGTATAATACTTCAATCTTTTGTTTTTGTAAATCCTGATAGAGATTTTCAGTAGTTTTAATTACTTTTTGATTATCCTCCACAGGGATGAGATGAACTTTAAAAGGGGCTATTTCCTCTGGCCAAATAATACCTTTGTCATCGTGATGCACCTCAACAATTGCCCCCATAATCCTGGAAGACCCTATGCCGTAGCAGCCCATAATAATAAGTTTTCTTTTTCCGTCTTTGTCAATGAAATAAGCATTTAAATCTTTAGAATATTTTGTCCCCAAAGGAAAGATATTTCCGACCTCAATTGACCTGCCTTCTTGAATCGTTTTTTTGCAGGCAGGACAAAGGCTATCATTTTTAAATTTAGCTATCTCTTTATTCTGGGCAAAATGGAATCTCGGGCAATAAATAATGCTATCTTCGCCATCTTTAGCTAAAACCTGAAATTCATGGGTATATTCTTTAGTAAAACCAGCCCCCGAAGCTTCGGTTATAATAACTGAAAGCTCGCACCTTTTAAAAATTTTAAAATAAGCTTTTTTAACTATCTCATAATAATTCTTAAAATCTTCTTCTGAAGAATGAAAACTATATAAATCTTTCATTCCAAATTCCCGGCCCCTAAGTAAACCCGACCTCGCTCTCGGCTCTTTTCTGAATTTAGTTTGAATCTGGTAAATATAGGCCGGGAGATCGCTGTATGATTTAATATATTTTGAAGCTATATTTGTTAATATTTCCTCATGAGTTGGACCTAAACCAAATTCCTTGCCAGAATCATCTTTAGTTTTATACATAACTTTACCAACTCCTTTTGACCACCTATCGGTTTTCTCCCAAAGATATTTTGGCTGGAGAACGGGCATTAAAATCTCCTGACCGCCAATTTTATTCATTTCCTCCCTAATAATGTTTTCAATATTTTTTAAAACCCTGTTTCCTAATGGCAAAAAAGTATAGACTCCGGCCATTTCCTTGTGGACAAATCCTGCCCTAAATAAAAGCTGGGCATTTATGCTTTTTTCGTCCTTTGGAGCTTCTTTTATTGTTTTTGTAAAAAGTTCTGATTGGCGCATTTAAATTTAAAATATCCTTATTATGTCTCTTATTGTCGCCCAAGCTATTAAGATCATCAAAAGGGCGAAGAAGAAGATGGTAAGTTTTTGTTCGATTCCTTGGGGAACCGGTTTTTTCCTCACTGCTTCAATTCCTAAAAAAACAAGCTTTCCGCCGTCTAAGGCGGGAATCGGCAGAATATTAAAAACAGCAAGGTAAATAGAAATTAAAGCTATAAACCTTAAAAAATAATTTATTCCAAGCTGAGCCATTTGAGTAAATACATTCATAATACCTACTGGTCCTAATATCTGGGCACCAGGTGGCAGTCCTTCTCCAATAACTATATTCTTTAGAATCATCACCCAACCCTGGATTACGGCTATTGTTAGGTTTACTGTAGCTGAGAGTCCTTCAAGTGGGGCCCGATACCAAGAGTATTTCACTGTTGCTGTTCTGGCCAAAGCTATTCCGGCAGCCCCTTCTTTTTCGGGGGGCGGATATCTCGGCGTTAAGCTGGTTTCAAAAATTTCGCTTCCTCTTTGGATTTTAAAAATAATTTTTTCGCCCCGGTTAGCAGCAATAAAATCTCTAACCTCTTTTTCTTTGTCTGTCACCAATCGACCATCATCAGCTTCAAGTTCTCTTACGGTATCCCCGATTCTTAAGCCGGCCGTTTCGGCTGGTGAATTAGCTACAACCTGAACAATTTGAACCTTAGAATCAACCAAATTGTGATTAGCTTCGTCATCAACAATGGTTGTAACTCCAAGAACCATTACTATGCTTAAAATAACAAAGGCCACTATCCAGAAAACAACCACTCCCCCTATAATAATAAAAACTCTTTGCCAAATTGGTTTTTGAGAAAAGCTTCGGTAATCTTCAATGCTTTTTTCCTCTCCGTAAATCTTAACAAAAGCGCCAAATGGCAAGAGATTTATAGAATAGATGGTTTCCCCGAATTTTTTTCCAAAAATTCGGGGAGGTAACCCAACGCCAAATTCCTCAACTTTCACCCCGAAACGTTTGGCCATTATAAAATGGCCAAGTTCATGTAAAACAACTAATCCAATAAGGCTGAAAAATGCAATAAAAATTGTTAAAATCATAATACCCTACGAATTACTAATTAATACAAATATACGAATAATTTTAAAGTGTCAAACGACTATTCTGAAATTTCTTTTTTCTTTCTTTCTGTTATTTCGTCAATTTTTTCGTTATATTGATCAATTAACTCTTGAAGTTTATCCTTGCCCCGGAATTTATCATCTTCTCTTATCTCTCCCTCTTTAAATCCTTTTTGAATCTTATCCCAGGCTTGTTCCCGCCATCTTCTAATGGTTCTTTTTGTTTCTTCTTTTTTTGTTGACAAAAGATTTAATAAATCTTTCCGGTATTCCTCGCTTAATTGAGGAAAAGAGATTCTAATTAAGTCTTTATCTACAACGGGAGCTGCTCCCAAGCTAGTTTGAGAAATTGCTTTCTCAATTGGTTCCAAATAAGATTTATCCCAAGGTTGAATCGTTAATTGCCTTGGTCCGGCTATCAAAATTGAACCTAATTGTTTTAAAGGAAATTTTTGGTTAAAACATTCAACCTCAATATCTTCAACCAAAGAGGGACTAGCCCGGCTTGTCCGAATTCTTCCCAATTCTTTTTCCAAGAAACTAATCACTTTCTCAAGTTCTGGTTTAATTTGATCAATAATTTCTTGATAAGTCATTTCTATCTTTCAACATAACAAATTTTTTATTTTTTGTCGAGTTTAACTCACCACACCACAAATGCTT
>MHLV01000027.1 GCA_001819145.1 Candidatus Nealsonbacteria bacterium RBG_13_36_15
CTACTTCTAAAAAGAAGGAATTCTTGGAGGCTCTTTGCGATGTTTTACCGAGACTTAGAGGGGCTTTTTCCCTCGTTATTCTCTATAGAGACAAAGTGATTGGGGTCCGCGACAAGTATGGTATTAGGCCATTGTGTCTTGGCCGGAATGAGGCAAGCTTTATTATAGCTTCTGAAAGTTGCGCTTTCCATACTCTTCAAGGCCGTTTTCTTTTTGATGTTAAACCTGGAGAAATTGTTGTTCTGGATAAAAATAGAATAGAAAAGCAATTTATTTGGGCCGAAAATCCTGAATTACGACTTTGTATTTTTGAACTAATCTATTTTGCCAGGCCAGCCAGCATCATTGATGGCCAAAGCGTTTATTATTACAGGAAAAAGGCCGGAGAAATTTTGGCAAAAGAACATCCAGTTGAAGCTGATATTGTTATGGCAGTTCCAGCATCAGGCGGGATATATGACCTTGGTTTTTCTCAAGCGTCTGGAATTCCTCTTGAGATAGGAATTGACCGCAATAGATACTTTGCCAACAGAACTTTCTTGGCTGAAAGAGGGACCGATAGGGCTTCCCTTCAGCGGATAAAACTTCATCCTTTGAGGAAAGTTGTTCACAACAAGAGAGTGGTGATAACCGAAGATTCCATTATTCGGGGAAGTGTTTCTCCTGCAGTTGTTGCAATGCTGAGGGAAGAGGGGGCCACAGAAGTTCATCTTAGGGTTGGTTCTTCGCCGATCTGCCATCCTTGTTATTGCGGTATAGACATGCCTACTCATAGCGAGCTGATAGCTTCTTCTTTGGATACAGAAGGGGTGAGGAAATATATTCAGGCTGATTCTCTTGGATATTTGAGCATTGAGGGAATGATTGAGGCCTCCGGTTTTAAGAAAAAAGATCTAGACCTTGGCTGTTTCACTGGAAGATATCCAGTTCCACCGCCTAAATCTGTCTAAACTTAAAAGTAAAGTCGCGTAGGCTTACCACGCGACTTTTTGTATTTTCTTTTAGAGTTAAAAATTTTCTATTTTTTTACTTTTTCAACTATTTTTTCAAAAATTTCTGGATGATTTTGAGCCAATTCGGCCAATATTTTACGGTCAATTTCAATTTTATTTTTCTTAAGCAAATTTATAAATCTGCTATAGGTTAATCCTAAGTTTCTGGTAGCTGCGTTAATCTTTATCTGCCATAATCTCCTAAATTCTCTTTTTTTTACCCTTCGGTCGCGGTAAGCATAACTCCAGGCATGATGAAGAGCATCCTTTGCTAATTTATATTTAGATTTTCTTCCCCAACGAAAGCCTTTGGCATATTTTAATAAATGCTTTCTTCGCTTGTGGGCGGCTTTCCCTTTTTTAACACGAACCATAATTAATTTAAGACGAAATTAATTTTTTTATTTTTTTGGTTTCGGGCTCTGACAATCTAACCCATTTTCTCTTTTGCCTTCTTTTATTACCTGATTTTTTTGCCAAGTAATGATCCTGGCCAATTGGTCGGCGTAAAATTTTGCCAGTCCTGGTTATTTTAAATCTTTTAAAAATTGATTTCCTGGTTTTCATAATTTTATCAAATAAAGATCATTCTTTTGATATTATCATTGTTAAACCTCTTGGCTCTCTTTTTATTTCTCTTTCGATTTTTATGGCGACAGAATTTCTTAAAATTTCCAAAAATTTATTCATTTTTTCTCTTGCCAATTGTCCAAAACTTTTCTCTCTTCCCCTTAGACGCATTTCAATTTTTACTTTATCTCCCTTTTTCAGGAATTTTCCTGCCTGAATAGCTTTAGTTTCTAAATCGTGGGCCGAAATTACAAAAGAAATCCTTATTTGTTTTAATTGGCCGCTTTTTTGTTGTTTAGCTTCTTTCCTGGCCCTTTTTTGTTCTGAATAAAGATATTTTCCATAGTCCATTAATTTACAGACCGGCGGTTCTACTCTTTCTGTTACCTGGATTAAATCTAAATTGCGCTCCTTAGCCGTTTGGAGCGCTTCTTGTATTGATATAATTCCCAGCTGTTTTCCAGCCTCATCAATTACTCTAACGCGAGGGGCTCTTATTTGGTTGTTAAATAAAGGTTTTTTAATCAGAGTCTAAACTATATGGAAATATTGAGTTTCTTTTTATTGATTTCAAATTTTGTGGAGGCGGGGAGGGTGAACTCCCGTCCAGAACTATTGCCAAAAAATAAATCTACAAGCTTAGTCTAATTTATTAAACGATAAAAAGTTTTAATTAGACAAAATCTTTTTACCTTGGCCTATTTTCATTCGATAGTTTTTCTAGACCTTTGAATGAACCATCTATCTCGAAAAATTTGACACCTGACTTTAGCTATCGAGAATCACTAAAGCAGATGGCATTAAGCATAAGCTAATGCGGGTTTTTGGAATAAGTTGGCACTTATATCCTTTTCTCAAAGTTTTACGAGATTTGAGAATACTCGGCTTGCCTATTTTTGGTTAATTTTCTGTCGATTCATTGCCGCCCCCAAGATAATATAGCAAGAAATAATCTATTCTATTTTTCCGTGTATTGCTCCTTTAATTTTTCTTTCTGCCTCTCTTTTTTTAATTAGCTCTCTTTTATCAGCTTTTTTCTTTCCTTTTGCTATGCCGAATTCTAATTTTATCTTCCCCTTTTTAGTATACATCCTTAAAGGCGCTAAAGTCAAGCCTTTTTGCTGCGATTTGCCTATTAAATATTTAATTTCAGATTTTTTTAAAAGAAGTTTTCGCAATCTTTCAGGATTATAATCTGAAGGAGCGTTTTTAGGTTGATAGGGAGGAATCTTGCAGCCGATTAAATACGCCTCCCTATTTTTTATTACAACATAAGAACCAGCAAGACTTACTCCCCTTGTTTTAATTGATTTTACTTCTTGGCCAATTAAAACCAATCCTGCTTCAAATTTCTCCAGGATCTGGTAGTTAAAGTACGCTTTCTTATTTTCTGACAACACCGCCATCAATTTCAGTTTACCATTGATTTCCTATTTCATCGAGATGCTCTGATCTTGACTTTTTAATAAAGGTTGCTAAAAATAAAAAGGAGGGTTTGCACCATAACAAGTTAAAATGGACCATTCTGGAGGGAGGTAGATATTCCATGAGGAAGAAGCTTTTAGTTGAAGGGCGAGCCGCTTCAAAAGGAAATGTAGAAGGAATAGCCTATGTTGTTTCTGGTGAACACCCAATTGGTAAATTCCCGAAAGGCCACATTCTTGTCTGTGAAATGACTAATCCCGACATGACAATACCGATGAGAAAGTCAAAAGCAATCATTACTGACAGAGGGGGAATTACCTCTCACGCTGCAATTGTTGCCAGAGAAAACAAGATTCCTTGTATCGCTGGTTCAAAAAATGCTACAGAAAAGATACCCCACGGTGCTCTTATCTCTGTTGAGGTAGAAGAAGGGATCACAATGGGCGTAGGAAGGGCATTTCTAATTTACGATTGAAAAAGCCAGCCAATGCTGGCCTTTTTATTTGACAAACAGCTAAGGATGTAATAGGGTTAAGTATCGGAGGAACAGCTCTTTCCAAAAAAGGGGGAAAAATAGATGTTGACAATCCTGATGTCAAAAGCCCAAACAGGATACGATGAACTTGTATGGTTGGTAATTGGCATTTTTATTCTTCTTATTTTTATTATTCTTGTAATTCTAATGGCAGGAGTGATTATCAGCCTAACTATATTTGTCATCCAGAAAATCATGGAACAGATAATAAACAAAAAGCCCCCAGAAGAACTTTAGTAAAAAATAGATATTCTTTATCACGCCTCAGGCACCAGCCGAGGCCTTTTTGTTTTGTTAATCGCCAAATTGGCGATTTTTTAGTAAAATGAAGTAAGCGGTAAATATATCTAAACTTACTGTAAAATGATTAGAGAAGAGATTAAAAAATTAATTCAAAAAGCCATTCAAAAGGCCCGGCAAGAAAAGAAACTGGCTGAATTTAAAATTCCCGAGATTTTAATTGAACACCCGGAAGAAAAAATTTACGGTGATTATGCCACAAATATAACCATGCAGATAACAAAAGCGGCAAAGAAAAACCCGGTGGAAATAGCTGATATTTTAGCTTCTGGGTTGCAGGTTTTAGGTTCTAAAATTTTTGAGAAAATTGAAGTAGTAAAACCTGGATTTATTAATTTTTTCATTTCAAAAGATTATTTACAAAAACAAATCGAAGAGATTATAAAAAAAGGAGATAGATTCGGCCAGCTTAATATTGGAAAGAATAAGAAAATTCAGGTTGAGTTTATTTCAGCTAATCCTACAGGCCCTTTACACGTAGGCAATGGGAGAGGAGCTTTTTTCGGGGATTGCTTAGCTAATGTTTTAGAGAAAGCTGGCTATAAAGTTATGCGTGAATACTATATCAATGACGCTGAAGCAAGCCGTCAGGTTATGAGTATCAGAGATACAACTTCAACAGTAGTTAACCAAGATTTGCTCAGAGATTTTCCCGGAGGTTTGCCTTATGATAGCGAGTATTTGAGAGAAAAAATTTCAACATTAAAGTCTACCGACAACATAATTTTCGCCATTCAAAAAGATAACAGAGATTTTATTGAGAATAAATTAAGGATTAAATTTGATAACTGGATTTCAGAGGAGAAAGATTTGTATAAAAAAGGGAAAATAGATGAAATTAAAAAATTATTTAAAAAGAAAAATTTAATTTATGAAAAAGACGGCGCTGAATGGCTTAAGACTTCAGAGTGTGGAGATATGAAAGATTGGGTGGTTGTGAGAAAGACAGGCGAGCCCACATATCTTCTTTCTGACGCCGCTTATCATAAAAATAAATTTGAGAGAGGCTTTGAAAAAATTATTAATATCTGGGGAGCTGACCATCAAGGCCATATTGCTAAAATAAAAGCTGTAGCTAGAATGTTAGAGTTTAAGGGTGATTTGGAAGTTTTAATTTCTCAAATGGTTAGGTTAAAACGGGGAAAGCTTTCTAAAAGAAAAGGAGAAATTATAACCTTGGAAAGCTTAATTGATGAAGTTGGATTAGATGCGGCTAGATTCTTTTATTTAATGAAATCTCTTGATACCCAAATGGAGTTTGATATAGAATTGGCTAAAGAAAGATCAGCTAAAAGTCCAGTTTATTATGTTCAATACGCCCACGCCCGTATTTTCAGCATTCTTAAAAATGTGCCAGATTTCAGATTAAGAATTAGAGGAGGCGATTACGAACTATTAGACCATCAAAGCGAATTAAACTTGATAAAGCAACTAATTCGATTTCCGGAAATTATTGAAGATACAGCCAGAGATTATCAGGTTCAAAGAATTCCCAAATATGCTATAGATTTAGCTGCTACTTTTCACCAATTTTACCGAGATTGTAAAGTTTTAGCTGAAAAAGAAAATTTAAGGGAAGCAAGATTAATCTTAACCTTGGCCACAAAACAGGTCTTAAAAAATACCTTAGATTTAATGGGGATTTCAGCTCCAGAAAAGATGTAGTAATTATTTCTGCTTTTTGTTATAATCACTGAAAAGGAGATTTAATATATGCCAAACGAAAAATTCAACAATCTCCTCAGAGACCCAAGAACCAACTGGGGATACATTGCTATTGTGGCGATTGTAGCCTTAGTTGCTATTGTGGCGATTTTAACTTACGCCCGATAGAAAGAAGAGGAGTTTTTTATATAAATTTCGGTGGAATTAGTTAATTTCACCGTTTTTAAAGTCTGATAAGTTTAAAAAGAGGACTCTAAGCCTCTTTTTTTTTGGCGAAGAGCCATTTATTTTACTGAATTGAAATTCTGCTTAAAAAATGATAATCTTAGTAATACATGAAAAAAAGTTTAAATAATCAATACTTTATTTTGAGGCATGGTCGGGTAGATCAACAGATCAAAAGAAAAGAATTTATCTATAATTGGCCAGACATTCCGTCAGTAAAACTAACAAAAGCCGGAATAGATCAAATTAAAAAAGCTGCAAAAATACTCAAAAAAGAAAGAATTGACTTAATCTATTCTTCAGATATTTATAGAACAAGGCAAACCGCCTTAATTGTTGCCAATGAGTTGGGTTTAAAAATAAAATTTGATAAAAGATTACGGGACATAAATTTGGGCATTTATCACGGAAAATTAAGAAAAGAATTTTTCCAAGATTTTCCTCTTAGTATAAAAAGATTTACCCAAAGGCCGACAAGAGGAGAGAATTGGAACGATGTCAAAAAAAGACTGTCAGGATTCTTAAAAGAAGTTGAGAAAAAACACAAAAATAAAAACATTTTAATTATTGGCCATGGAGATCCTTTATGGCTTTTGGAGGGAATAATAAAAGGATTTTCTAATGGAAGATTATTAAGAGAGCTTTCTCGGGGTAATTATATAAAAAAGGGAGGGCTTCGGAAGGTGGTATGAAATTTGAATTAGAATTACCAAAAATAGAAGAAAAAGTTCTCCAATTTTGGAAAGAAAATAAGATTTTTAAGAAAACCCTGGAAAAGACCAAAAATGGTCCTCGTTTTGTTTTTTACGAAGGGCCGCCTTATGCCAATGGTTTGCCAGGCATTCACCATCTTTTATCCCGGGCCCTAAAGGATGTAATTTTACGCTACAAAACCATGCAAGGATTTTTCGCTGAAAGAAAAGGTGGTTGGGATACCCATGGTTTGCCCACAGAAGTGGAAGCCGAAAAAAAATTAAATATTAAAACCAAAGGAGATATTGAGAAAATTGGCATAGAAAAATTTATAGAGGAATGCCGAAACAGCGTTTTTACTTATAAAAAAGAATGGGAAGAATTTACCGAAAGAATTGGTTTCTGGTTAGATTTAAAGAATGCTTATATCACTTGTTCCAATGATTATATTGAATCTCTGTGGTGGATCTTAAAAAGAGTTTGGGAAAAAGGGTTTTTATATCAAGATTATAAAGTTGTCCCATACTGCCCGCGATGTGGCACTTCGCTTTCTTCGCACGAGGTTGCCCAGGGTTACGAGAAAATCAAGGAAAATTCTATTTATATAAAATTCAAACTCAAAGACGAAAAGAATACTTATTTATTAGTTTGGACAACAACTCCCTGGACATTGCCCGGAAACTTAGCAATAGCTATTAATCCGGAGTTTTCTTATCTAAGGGTAAGAATTGGCGAAGATTGTTTAATTTTAGCCAAAGAAAGATTAATGATACTTGAGGGAGAATACCAGATCGAAGAAGAATTTAAGGGAGAAAAATTATTAAACCTGGAATACGAATCTTTATTTAAAACAGAGGGGTTAAACAAAAAAGCCTATTTTGTAATCTCTGGTGATTTCGTTTCAACAAAAGAAGGAACAGGTTTGGTTCATATTGCTCCGGCTTTTGGCGAAGAAGATATGGAGGTGGGTAAACAGAATAATTTACCCATTCTAATGACCGTTGACGAAGACGGAAAATTTAAAGAAAAAACCGGGCCTTGGGCCAAAATGTTTGTAAAAAAAGCCGACCCTCTAATTATTAAAGATCTTCAGAAAAGGAACCTGCTTTTTAGAGAAGAAACGTATGAACACGATTATCCTTTTTGCTGGCGATGCGACTCGCCTCTACTTTATTATGCGAAAACTTCTTGGTTTATTAAAATGACCGCCGTTAAAGAAGATTTGATTAAGAACAATAAGAAAATTAATTGGATGCCAGAATATTTAAAAGAAGGAAGATTTGGCGAGTGGTTGAAAGAAGTTAAGGACTGGAATTTGTCCCGGGAAAGATACTGGGGGACACCTTTGCCAATTTGGGTCTGCGAGAAATGTGACAAAAAAGTATACATCGAGAGCAAAAAAGAGCTTAAAGGAAAATCAGACAAAGAGATAAAGGACTTACACAGACCCTATATTGATGAAATTACTTTTAAATGCGACTGCGGAGGGGAAATGCGGCGTGTAACAGAGGTAATTGACTGTTGGTTTGATTCGGGTAGTATGCCCTTTGCTCAATGGCATTATCCTTTTGAAAACAAAGAGAGAATTGATAAAAATATTTCTTTCCCGGCTGATTATATATGCGAGGGAATAGACCAAACCAGAGGATGGTTTTATACTTTATTGGCAGTTTCAACTCTTTTAGATTTCGGGAACCCATATAAAAATGTTATTTCCAACGGAATTGTTTTAGACGCTAAGGGTCAAAAAATGTCAAAATCAAAAGGTAATGTGATTTTGCCGAAAGAGGTTATTGATCAATACGGAGTAGATGCTGTTAGGTTTTATTTCTACACCTTAAATCCGATTGCCGAACCGAAAAGGTTTAATTTAAAGGATCTTCAGGCTTTATATAGAAAATTTTTTGATACTTTAAATAATAGCCAAGCATTCTTTTTAAATTATATTGACGAGGGATTCCAACCAATAAAAAATTTTAAGTCAGCTAATTTACTTGATAACTGGATTTTTTCTCGTTTGGAAAATTTAAAATTCCAGACAATTAAAAAATTAAACAGTTACGATATAGTGGGAGCCGCCAGGCCATTAGAAGTTTTTATTGATGATTTATCAAACTGGTATATCCGACGCTCCCGGAGAAGATTCCAAAGACCAAAAAACCCAGAAGAAAAAGAAGAAACCTCGCAAACTCTTTATTGTGTTCTTTTAGAATTTTCTAAACTTTTAGCCCCCTTTTGTCCATTTATTTCTGAGAAAATATATCAAGGAATGAAAGGTAAAAAAGAAGAATCTGTTCATTTAGCAGACTATCCAAAACCTGACAATAATTTAATTAACCAAAAATTAGAAGAACAGATGAAAAGAGCAAGAGAGATTGTTGCATTATCGTTGGCTGAAAGAATGAAGGCCAGGATTAGAGTTCGCCAACCATTGAATAAATTAGAAGTAAAAGAGGAAAAAATGGAAAGCGAATTAACGGATTTAATAAAAGAAGAAGTTAATGTTAAAGAAGTAATTTTTGATAAAAAATTAAAGGCATCAATTCGACTTCATACCGAAATTACTCTAAAGCTAAAGGAGGAAGGCATAATTAGAGAAGTTGTTCATTGCAACAACAAGGGACGGAAAGAATTAAACTTAAGGCCTAAGGATAAAGTTATTTCTATATATGACTCTACATCTGATGCTATAAATAAAGTTCTAGAAAAGAATAAAGATTTTATTGCGAATGAAACTTCATCTGAAATAGTCCAAATAGGCGGTGAGGCTGATGAAAGCTTTGATTATAAAAAAGAAATAGAAATTGACGGCGTAAAGATAAAAATAATCATAAAAAAAATAGGTTAAGATCGACCCATGAAATTATAGTAGTAGTTAAGGAAAATTATGTTTATCCATTATCGAACTCAGGGATTAATCTTGAAAAAAACAGATCGCGGTGAGGCTAGTCAGTTACTGACGGTTTATACAAAAAACTATGGTAAGCTGAAAATTTTAGGAAAGGCGATTAGGAAAATTAAGTCAAAACTAAGATCTGGAGCCGACCTTTTTTACCTTTCTGACATCGAATTTATCCAAGGCAAAACCCACAAAACCCTAACCGATGCTATTCTTATTGATAAATTCTCTCAACTCAGAAAAGAATTAGGAAAACTATCTGTTGCGAATAAAATTTCAGAATCATTAGATAATTTAGCAAGAAACGAAGAAAGAGACGAAAAGATCTGGAGCTTATTTTTGGAAACATTCGAAATCTTAAATGGCCATAGGTCATCAATTAAAAATTTTCAATTAATTTATTACCATTTCTTTTGGAAAATTTCTACTATTTTAGGATACAAACCGGAACTTTATAGTTGTTCAATCTGTCAAAAGAAGTTAATTCCCAACCTGCTTTTTTTTAATTACCAAGAAGGAGGAATAATTTGCAGCCGTTGTTTTCAAAAAGCGAAAGAAGGAGAAAAAGTTTCCCCTGAAATCATAAAAATATTAAGATTTATTATAACAAAAGACTGGCCGGCGATCTCACGCCTTAAAATTTCAGATGAAAATTTAGGATTACTTAAAGATATTTCCGACTTTTATTTAACTTCTATTACAAAACCAGCTATTCCTGATTTTTAATCTTTTTGTTATATTAGTCTTAGGGCAGTTTCGCTATTAATATTAGAATAATTTTAAAGCGCAATGAATAAAAAAATCGTTATAATATTTACCATTTTAACTATTTTGTTAGTAGGGTTAGCATTTTGGTATTATCGGACAAATATTTTTACAAAAGGAGTTTTAAAATTGGAAATATTAGCCCCCACTGAAATAGAATTAGGTCAAGAATTTGAATACTTGGTCAGATATAAAAATAATGGCAATTTCACACTAGAGGAGCCGAAACTCTTATTTGAATATCCAGAAGGCGCGATAACTGAAGAAGAAAAGCCTTTGAGGCAAGAAATGAGCCTTGATGATATTTATCCTGGCGAAGAAAAAACTGTTTCTTTTAAGGCTAGACTTTTAGGGAAAGAAAACGATGCGAGAAAAGCCCAAGTTACGATAAGCTATAAGCCAAAAAATTTAAATACTCGTTTTGAATTGAAAACCTCTCATACTGCCTTAATAAAATTTGTTCCCCTAACTTTTGAATTTGATTTTCCTACAAAACTGGAAGCCGGCCGGGA
>MHLV01000028.1 GCA_001819145.1 Candidatus Nealsonbacteria bacterium RBG_13_36_15
GAAATAGTAGGATTAATTCGAGGCAATGGATTTGAACCGAAGATAAAACCAGAGGCCTATGTTGCTTCAATCGTAGCGGATAGATATTCTTAGAGAATAGTACTTAGCGATTAGTAATTAGAGAGGCCACTTTAGGTGGCCTTTATAAGATTATGGATAATATTCAAAAGAAAAAAATAATTATAGCTATGTCGGGAGGCATAGACTCTTCGGTGGCGGCGGTCATTTTAAAGAAGGCCGGCTTTGAAGTGACCGGAGTTTTTATGAAATTTTGGCGAGAGCCTGGCATTCAGAAATGGAATAAATGTTGTTCTCCAGAGTCTGAAAAAAGAGCAAGGAGAGTAGCTATGCTTTTGGGCATTCCTTTTTATGTTTTGAACCTTGAGGAAGAGTTTAAAAAAATAATCGTTGATTATTTTCTGAAAGAGCATAAAAAAGGTTTTACCCCAAATCCCTGCGTCGTTTGCAACAAAGAGATTAAATTTAGTCTGCTCTTTAAAAAAGCTCAAAAATTAGAAGCAGACTATATAGCGACAGGGCATTACGCAAAGATTATTAAAAGCAACGCTGATTCCAAGCTTCTTCAAGGTAAAGATAAAGAAAAAGATCAGTCCTATTTTCTCTGGCAACTTAATCAAAAACAACTTAGAAAAATATTATTTCCTTTGGGAGATTTTACAAAAAAAGAAGTAAGGAACTTAGCCAAAAGATACAAATTACCGGTTTCGGATATTCCAGAATCCCAAGAAATATGTTTTATTCAAAATACAGTTGGCAACTTTTTAAAACGCCACCTAAAACAAAAGTCAGGGGAAATTGTTGATACAAAGGGAAAATCAGTAGGCCGACACCAAGGCTTAGCTTTTTTTACTATTGGTCAGAGGAAAGGCATTGGATTAGCCGGAGGTCCCTATTTTGTTTTAGGTAAAGACTTAAAAAGAAACATTTTGCTTGTCACGAGAAAAAAGAGAGATTTATATAAAAAAGAGCTGGTAGCTAAAAATATTAATTGGATTTCTGGCAGAAGACCTAATTTACCACTAAGAGTAAGGACAAAAATTCGCTATCGTTCAGGTCCGGATTTAGCAACTATTAAACCGTTTTGCAAGAGAACTCTCAGAGTTATTTTTGACAAATCACAAAAGGCCATTACCCAGGGCCAGTCGGTTGTTTTTTATAGGAAGAAAGAGCTTTTGGGTGGCGGGATTATAGGATAAAAGATCCTTGTTCAATTTCATTTTTCTTGCTATTCTATTAATAGAATCAAAGTTATGGCCGAAAAATCAAAAGAAAAATTATTAGAAGAATTTTCTGGGCTTTTGATAAAATTGGGAGAAGAAATTGAAGAAAGATTGGGCGAGAAAGAAAAGTTAGACGGAGAGCTCAAAAAAAACATAGAAGAAGTTAGGAAATTGGAAAGAGATATTTTTGCGATTAGAAAAAGACAGGCTAAGCTATCAACCGAGCTATCTGGGTTGGAATCAAGGAGAAGAGAATTTGAAGAAAAAAAGTTTCTCTTGGAAAAAAAGAAATTAAAATGACCTCAATAGAAATTCGCCAGCGTTTTTTGGATTTTTTTAAGGAAAAAGGACACAAAATTGTGCCCTCTTCTTCTCTTTTGTCATCTGATCCGACGGTTTTATTAACAACGGCCGGCATGCAACAATTTAAAGAATATTATTTAAACAAACCTTCTCCCTACGGAAACAGAGTTACTTCTTGTCAAAAGTGTTTTCGAACTTCGGACATTGATGAAGTTGGAGACGATTCTCATTTAACTTTTTTGGAAATGCTCGGGAATTTTAGCTTCGGCGACTATTTTAAAACGAAAACCATTGAATTTGCCTACGAGTTGCTCGTTAAAAAATACAAGATACCAGAATTTCGTTTATGGATAACTTATTTTGGGGGCGACGAAAATGTTCCAGAAGATAATGAGTCTCAAAAAATTTGGCAAAAGTTAGGAATTCCCCGAGAAAAAATTTTTGGTTTTGACAGAAAAGATAATTTTTGGGGTCCAACGGGCGAGGAAGGTCCCTGCGGTCCAACTACAGAGATTCATTTTGATTTAACTCAAAAACCTTGTCCAAAAGGAGAAAATTGCCGGCCCAATTGTGATTGCGGTCGTTTTGTAGAAGTTTGGAATTTAGTTTTCAACGAGTATTATCAAGACAAAGAAAAAAATCTCACGCCTCTAAAACAGAAAGGGGTTGATACCGGCATGGGATTTGAAAGATTAATTATGGTTCTTCAAAAAAAATCTTCGGTTTTTGATATAGATTTATCAGAACCAATAATAAAAGAAATAGAAAAAAACACTCAGAAACCATATAATTTAAATCAAAAAGTTTATAGGGTTATTACCGACCACATTAAAGGCGCTGTTTTTTTGGCTTCAGAGAGAGTGATTCCATCAAATGTTGAAGAAGGTTATGTTTTACGCCGGATTTTGAGAAGAGCAATTAGATTTAGTAAATTGCTTGATTTGCCAAAGATTTTTTTAATTCCCTTAGCTCAAAAAACAATTAAAATTTATCAGAATGTTTATCCTGAAATTAAATCGGCTGAAGCCGACATTCTAACTATTATTCAAAATGAAGAGGAAAAATTTGAAAAAACCTTAGAAAAAGGTCTAAAAGAATTTGATAAATTAATAGAAACAGACTTAGTTGGAAATAAAAAAATAATTTCTGGGGATAAAGCTTTTTGGCTTTTTGAAACTTATGGTTTTCCTTTGGAATTGACCGAAGAATTAGCCAAAGAGAAAAAATTAGAGGTTGACCGAAAAGGCTTTGGGAAGGCTTTTAAAAAACACCAGGAAATTTCTAGAGCGGGGGCTGAAAAAAAGTTCGGGGGCGTTGGCAAAGAAGCGACTTACGAGGCAGCAAGGCTTCACACAGCTACCCATTTATTGCATCAATCCTTGAGAAAAATTCTCGGAGAGCATGTAAAACAAATGGGTTCTGATATTACCCCCCAAAGGTTGCGTTTTGATTTTTCTCATTTGTCCAAGATGACAACCGAGGAAATAGATAAAGTAGAAAACCTTGTTAATCAGAAAATTAAAGATAATTTAGAAGTTAAAAAAGAAGAGATGGAGCATAAAGAGGCATTGGAATCAGGAGCTTTAGCCTTTTTTAGAGAAAAATATCCAGAAAGAGTGACAGTCTATTCGGTTGGTAATTTTTCCAAGGAAATTTGCGCCGGTCCTCATGTTTCCCAAACTCAAGAATTAAACAAATTTAAAATAATTAAAGAAGAATCAGCCGGAGCGGGCGTAAGAAGGATTAGGGCAATTTTGGAAGAGTAGTTCTTATGGTAAAATAAAGAAATGATAAGCCCCCCTATCTCTAAAAAAAGGAAAGAGGAAATATTTTTGGCGTTAGATATTGGAACAGAAGCAATTAAAGCTTTAATTTTTAAAAGAGAAAAAGAAAAAAATATTATTTTAGGAGCAGATCTAAAGGAATATTACCGCTTAGGCATTCAAGATGGGTTAGACTTAGAGAAAGAAACAATGAAAGGCGCTATTTTAGAGGTAGTAAACGAAGCCAAAAATCAGGCTAAGATTAAAACAAAAGACTATATAACTCTATGGAGGCCTCCCGGAAGTATTTTAAAAGAAAGAATAGTCTTTAATTATTTTCGGAGGGAAAACCCAAAGAAAATTATTAGCCGAGAAGAAGATGGCGAAATCTATAAAAAAATTATTAATCAAGCTCAACAAGAAATCTCTCAAGAAATTTTCCAGAAATTTGGTATTTTACCCCAAGACCTTCATTTCATAGATTGTAGAATTTTACAAAGAAAAATTGATGGTTACCAAGTTAACCAGCTGACAGGATTTTCGGGTCAAGAATTGGTTTCCCGAATATTATTAACTTTTATGCCTCGAAATTATTTAGAAGAGATTAGAAGAGTTGCCAAAGATTTGAACCTGAACAACTCAAGATTGGTTCCTGAAGCAGAAAGTTTATTTTTAGCATTTTTTGGCCAAAAGGTTACAGGTATTTTTTTAGATATAGGAGGAAGATCTACCCAGATATTTTTAGTGAGAAACGGTCAACTTAAAGCTTTAAATGATTTTGAAATGGGTGGAGATATTTTTTCTCAAAAATTATCACATACTTTAGGAATAGATGAGGTTCAAGCGGAAGAACTAAAAATTAGGTATACCCAGAGGGTTTTAAGCGAGGAAGTAAGGAAAAGAATTAAAGAGATTTTTCATTTTAGCTGCCAGTTTTGGTTTAATAGTTTAAAATTGAAATTGAAAGAAATTTATCAAAAAGAAGAAAAAATATTCCCTCCGATAATATTTATTTTCGGGGGAGGAAGCTTATTGCCGGAAATAGAGGAGATTTTAGGCGAAGGAAAATGGGAAGATTTGCCATTTTTAAGCCAACCAGAGATAAAATTTGTTTTGCCAAAAGACCTAAAAAATATTCGAGACAAAGGAAAAATAATAACCACATCTCAATATATACCGTCTTTATTGCTATGCTATACTAATGCCTAATCTATATTCTCAAAAAATTTTTGATATTATTCCCCCTGAAAGAATAAAAATTTCTCCCAAAATGGAAATAAAGAAAAAAGAGTCATTTCAACCTAGATTTGGGAAATTTTTTAAGATATTTTTGGGAATAATTATTTTAACTTTCGGAGGATTATTTTTCTATTTTGTTTCCCAGAAAACAGAAATAATCATTTGGCCAGAAACTCAAAAAGTAAGCTTTGAAGAGAAAATAACCGTTGACTTGGAGACGGGAGAGGTTAAGTTAGCAACTAATACTATTCCCGGAAATATCATTAAAGAGGAACAAAGTGTTACTCAAGAATTTTCTTCTTCAGGCAAGGGCTTAAAAGAAACGAAAGCCGAAGGTACAATTCGAGTTTATAATAATTATCACCTTAATCAGACTTTAGTGGCTAACACCAGATTTCAGCCTCCCTCAGAAAGAGTATTGTATTTTAGAACAACCAGACAAATAACAGTTCCGGCAAAAAGTTATATTGATGTTGAGGTGGTAGCTGATAAGCCTGGTGAAGAGTATAATATTGGACCATCAACCTTTTCGGTCCCGGGGCTAGCTGGTCTTCCCCAATATACCTTTGTTTATGGAAAATCTTCTCAATCAATGGGAGGAGGTTCTAAGGGAGATATGCCAGAGGTTACTCAACAAGACCTTGAGAAGGCCGAGAACGCTTTGGAAGAAAAATTACTAACAGCCGTTAATAATTCTTTAAAAGATAAAATATCTGAGGATGTGATCATATTAGAAGAAGCTACAAAGAAAGATTTTTCAGAGTCGGTTTTCTCAGCTAAAGCCGGCGAAGGAAAAACTTCTTTTTCTGGAGAAAAAAGGCTTTCCTTTACAGCCTTATTTTTTAAAAATTCAGATTTAGAAAGATTTGCGAAAGAATATATTCTTTCGCAAATATCAAAAGATCAAGAAATAAATCTAAAAAGCCTGAAGGTGAATTATTCTTTAGGGGCTGCTGACGTAGAGAGTGGCAAGATTATTCTGAACTTAAATTGTTCAGCTGACGTTTATTTTAAAATTGAAGAAAATGATTTTAAGAGAGAATTAGCCGGAAACTTACTGCCGGAAGCTCAAAATTTTTTGAATAATGATCCTCGAATAAATAAATTTAAATTAGATCTCCGGCCCTTCTGGATAAATAGAATCCCTCAAAATGTTGAGAGAATAAAGATTAAACAAGAGATAAATTCTGAGACAATTTCGCCATAGGAATTGGTGGGGGGTTGACTAAATTAAAATAATTCGCTATTATATTTAATTATTGATGAAAAAAGGGGTCCTAAGAAAAGAAGGACAGGTTATAGAGGCTTTACCTGATACTCATTTTCGAGTTAGATTAGATGATGGAAAAGAAATTTTAGCCCATTTGGCTGGGAAACTAAGACTTCATCGAATCAAGGTTTTGCTCGGTGACCGGGTAACAGTAGAAATTTCGTCTTATGACGAAGAGAAGGGTAGAATAGTCTATCGTGGGAAATAATTATTAGCGATTAGTGAATAGCGAATAGAAATAATCACTAAGAACTAATTGCTGATAGCTGATTTTTTGAAAGTTCGACCTTCGGTTAAAAGAATATGTAAAGATTGTAAAATTGTTCGGCGGAAAGGCCGAGTTTGTGTTATTTGTAAGAATCCTAAACACAAACAACGTCAAGGCTAACAAGTTTTTCTAGTTATTTTATCGTACTTTCTGTTTACTTATTCTAACTGTTTAAGAACAAAGCTGAATACCGATAGAAAAATTAGAACATTTTAATATGCCAAGAATTGTCGGGATTAATATTCCAGAAAAAAAACAAATAGAAATTGCCTTAACCTATATTTACGGAATAGGTCATTCTTTAAGTCGGAAAATTTTGGCCGAAGCCAAAATTGATCCTCAAAAAAGGGCTTCTCAATTAACCTCTCAAGAGATTAGTCTGCTTAAAGAGATCATTGAAAAAAAATATAAGATTGAAGGAGAATTAAGGAGGGAATTACTTTTAAACATTAAAAGATTAAAAGATATTGGTTGCTGGCGGGGAATACGTCATATTAAAGGTTTACCGGTTCGGGGACAAAGAACAAAAACTAATACTAGGACAGCCCGTGGAAATGTGAGGAAAACTGTGGGCTCGGGAAGGAGATCAGCACCAGAATCTAAATAATCTATAAATATGGGTAAAAAAAGAATTATTACTACAACCAAAGAAGAATTACTTAAAGAGAGAGAAAAAATTGACGAGTCTTTAAGAAGAGAGGTTAAAGTCAAATTCGGGAAAAGAGTTACAGAAGGTAAGGTTTATATTTCCGTTTCTTATAACAATACTTTAATTACTTTGACCGATCCCGATGGAAATGTTTTGACCTGGAGTTCAGCTGGTAACATTGGTTTTAAAAACACAAAGAAAGCCACTCCCTTTGCCGCTTCTAAGGTGGCCGAGGATATTTCTCAGAAAGCCAAAAAATTAGGCATAGACAAAATAGAAGTACTGGTAAAAGGAGTAGGTTCTGGTCGAGAATCGGCGATAAGATCTTTAGCTACCCATGGGTTAGAGATAGAGTCTATAAAAGACATTACTCCTATTCCTCATAATGGCTGTCGGCCGCCAAAGATTCGAAGAGTATAAAAAACTTATGATTAATTCAAAATGTAAAATTTGCCGAAGATCAGGCCAAAAACTTTTTTTAAAGGGAGAGAAGTGTTTTTCTCCGAAATGTCCTATTATCAAAAGGCCCTATCCGCCAGGGATAAGGAGAAAAAAAAGGCCCTCCCCCCTTTCTGAATATGGTAGAGAATTAAGAGAGAAACAAAGGCTAAAATTGTGGTATAATTTGAGAGAGACACAATTGCGGAATTATGTTAAGGAAGCTTTAAAAAAGAGAGGGAGGGGAGAAACGGCTGATCTCTTGATTAAAAAATTAGAAAGTCGATTAGATAACCTAATTTTTCGACTTGGTTTTGCCAATTCGAGACCTCAGGCTAAACAGTTAGTTGGCCATGGTCATTTTTTGGTAAATGGAAAAAAAGTAAAAGTTCCATCTTACCAAATTAAAAAGGGGGATAAAATTACAATTTCTTCTCCAAAAAAAGAAAAAAAAATTTTTCAAAATTTGCCCTCCTTTTTAAAAAAATATCAACCTCCCTCTTGGTTAAAAATTAATAAAGAGAATTTAGAAAAAGAATTAGAGGGAGAAGTAGTGGGGGAACCGACATCGAAAGAAGCTAACCCCCCAGTTGAAATATCATCAGTTTTCGAATTTTACTCAAGATAACCATTATACGAATTACGAATTAAAATTAATTACTAATCATCAGCCCCTTGGGGAATTCGCTTTAAGCGATAGCTTAATTCGTAATTGGTAAAAATTTTTATGCTTCCTTTACCTCGTCCTCCAAAAATAATCGAAAAAAAAGGAAATAGGATCTTATTTGAAATTGAGGCTCTTTATCCTGGTTACGGGGTTACCGTAGGAAATGCCCTTCGGAGGGTCTTGCTTTCTTCGCTTTCAGGAGCTGCCGTAACCCAAGTAAAATTTAAAGGGATTCATCACGAATTTTCTACAATTCCCGGAGTTTTGGAAGATGTAATTAATATAATGTTGAACTTAAAACAGTTACGATTTAAAATCTTTAGCGACGAACCCCAAAAAGCCACCCTTAAAGTAAAGGGAGAGAAAATAATAAAGGGTTCTGATTTTAAGTTTCCTTCCCAAGTTAAGTTGATAAATAAAGATTGCCATATCGCAACTTTGACAGATAAAAAAGCAGAATTAGAAATGGAAATTCAAATTGAGCGAGGATTAGAGTACGAGCCCGTAGAGAAAAGAAAAAAAGAAAAATTAGAAATAGGAACAATTCCCATTGATGCGATTTATACTCCTATTAGACGAGTCAGTTATCAAACTGAGAATATGCGAGTAGGGGAAAGAACCGATTTCGACAGATTAAAATTTGAAATTGAAACAGACGGAACTATTACCCCCGAAGAGGCATTTCACCAAGCTTCAGAGATTTTAATTAAGCATTTCTCTTTATTTTCAGAAAAGATTCAAAAAGAAATTTCTTCCTCTTCGGAAAAGAAAGACGAAAAAGAGGCAACGCCAGAGGATTTAATTAAAATTAAAGTTGAAGACTTAAAATTTTCTACCAGGACTCTAAATGCTTTACTTCAAAACAATATTAAGACATTAGGGGGAATTATAAAGAAGAGCGAAAAAAACATCTTACAATTGGAAGGAATGGGAGAAAAGGGAACTAAAGAGATTAAGAGGAAACTTAAAAAATTAAACTTGGAACTAAAGCCGTAATTCAGATTATATTTATGCGCAAACGAAAACGAGGCAGGAAATTTTCACGCAAAAGAGATCAAAGAAAAGCTCTATTAAAAGGGTTGGGGAGGGAGCTTTTGTTAAAGGAAAAAATAAAAACCACCGAAGCTAAAGCTAAAGAACTCCGGGGAATTGTTGAAAGATTTATAACAAAAGCGAAGAGAGGAGATCTTCATTCTCGAAGGTTATTATTAAAATCTCTTTCCTCTCAGGTCGTAAAAAAATTAATTAAAGATATTGCTCCGAGATACAAGGAAAGAAAGGGTGGCTACACAAGGATTTTGAAGCTCGGTTTAAGAGAAAGCGATAAAGCAAGAATGGCTATTATTGAGTTAGTTAAATAGTGTTTAAGCCATTAACGTTTAGATTGTTAATTAACTGAATGCTAATAGCTAGACGCTGATTCTTAAAATTGGAAAAGAAAACTCATACAATTGACGCTTCTGGCAAAATCTTAGGACGTTTAGCTACTGAGATAGCAAATTTACTAAGAGGGAAAAATAAACCAGACTTTCTACCCTATAAAGACACTGGCGATTTTGTGCTAATCAAAAATGTTGATAAACTTAAATTTACTGGTAAAAAATTAGAGAAAAAGAAATATTATAGACATTCTGGATACTTGGGAGGATTAAAAGAAACTCCCCTGAAAAAACTTTTTCGGCAAAACCCAAAAGAAGTCTTAAGAAAAGCAGTTTTTGGAATGTTACCTAAGAATAAACTGAGAGCCAGAATAATTAAGAAATTGAAATTCAAATAAAATGCCCAAAACAATTCAAAAAATTAAGAAAAAACCGGAGGCCAAAAAGACTTCAAAAAAGACAGTTAAACCTAAAAAAGAGAAAAGGGCGAAAACAAAAATTAAAAAAGTTGAGGAGCCAGCCCTAGAGAAAGAGAAACCAGATAGATATTGGGCCGGAGTAGGAAGAAGGAAAACGTCAGTAGCCAGAGCCAGGATTTTTGCCAAGGGAGAAAAAGATTTTTTGGTTAATTATAAGCCGTACCAAAATTATTTTCCTACTTTAGACTGTTGGCAGATAGCCTCTGCTTCCTTGAATAAGATGAAGGCCTTAGATAAATTACGAGTTTTAGTTAAAGTAAAAGGAGGAGGTTATCATTCTCAGGCTGAAGCTGTTCGTCATGCTATAGCCAGAGCTCTTGTTAAGTTTAATCCTAATTTCCGGAAAAGATTGAGAAAAGCAGGTTTTTTAACCCGCGACCCCCGCATGAGAGAAAGAAAAAAGTTTGGTTTGAAACGCGCCAGACGCGCCCCCCAATGGGCAAAAAGGTAATTCGCTCGGGAACACAATTTTTAGGACACGCTCTGCTTCCCAGCGAGAAGCAAGCTCATTTCCTCGGTAAATTCGAGCACATAAAGATTTATATGCTCGACCGTGCAATTTGCCTGCGGATGGTCCATAAAAATTGGTTCCTTCGCTTTTACCCAACAATATGAATTTACTAATAGAAATAATTGGATGGTTTGGGATGGGATTGATACTTATTGCATATTGGTTTATATCTACCAGACGGATTGAAGTAAAATCGAGGCTATATCAGATGCTTAACTTGGGGGGGGCGATAGGTATTGTAATAAATGCATTTTATCATAAAGCATTTCCTCCACTTGCTTTAAATGTTATCTGGGCGACAATTGCATTTTGGGCATTATTATCCGTTCGAAGCGAAAAAAAGAGATTAGGTAGTTAAGACGCGCCCCCCAGTGGGCAAAAAGGTAAAAGAAAAAGGCCGCTCGAAAGCGACCATATATGGGCGGGGCGGCATTCAGCCCTTATATATATTATTTTACCTGCCCCAATTTCATTTTAATTAATTATTAAATCTTGTCAAGGGGACTACAGGGTAAGAAAAATATGTTAAAAGAACTTATTGATAAATTTTATTTGGATAGACAAAAGGATAAAGAACAGCATCATTTTTACATTACAGACGCTGGCAAATGCGGCCGGGCTATATTTTTTAAATTTAAGA
>MHLV01000029.1:0-14485 GCA_001819145.1 Candidatus Nealsonbacteria bacterium RBG_13_36_15
AAAATATCTTTTAGAAATAAAAAAAGCCATTTCTCCATTTTTTGAAGTTTGTCAGATTAGATAATTTCCAGCGGTTCGAATCCGATCGCCCACCCCTTCGATAAGGACCTCGACTGAGCTCGGCCGAATGTCCTTAGGGCAAGCCTGCCTGCCCTGCCTTAATTGGCAGGGTTTTTGTTTTGCGGGGAAGGGGGTATAATGAAGTAATATGGATTTTAAAAAAGCCTCAAAATATTTTTTACTTCTAACATTATCTTTAATAAATATTTTTGGAGCGATAGTAATTTTTCGTTTAATTACATCTTTACCATATCACAAAGATTTAATGTGTTTCTATATTCCAACCGCTATCCGTTTATTCGCTCTATTGTTTTTAATTCTTTCATTTGCGAAATTTAAAAAAATTAAATTAGCATTTGTTTTTTCTTTTATTGCCTTTGCTTTTCTTGCAATCAGTAATATTGTGGTTTTTAGCTTTTGTTGGTTAGAATAAAACAGGTTTTAATTTAGTCCGCTAGACGACCCTAGTTAAAATCGCTAATAAGGCGGTTTTTTTTGGCGGGGCTTTCCATTGACAAATAACTAAGGATGTAATAGGGTGAATTATTAGATAGCCCTTGAACAACCTACGGAGGTGTAAAAAGATGTATCACTGCCCGAAATGTGGAATGCCACTAAGGCATATCGGACGAGACCGCATTGTCCTCTGCGGAGGAGTCAATTACTACAGGTGTCCCAACCCTACCTGTAATACTATCTGGGAAGAAAACCAAAGCGGGATAACCCCTCGTTCCGACAATCTTAAAGAAGTTCCCGAACACGAAATTGATTTCATTATGGAATCCATATAGCTCTTTTTTTTCTCCAATGCCTCAGGCACACAGCCAGAGGCTTTTTTGTTTTGACAAATAACTAAACTTGTATTAGGGTTAAGTCAACAAATAGCTCATTCACGACTGGGAGGTGGAAGAAATGAGAAAAATAACAATCATCTGGCATGATATGGAAGATGGTGTGTCTCACGATGCCGAGATTGAAATCGGCGACAACGACGACGCCAAAGCAGCCGGCCTTGAGTGGTTTCGAGGCTATATCGAAGCCTGTCCTGGTTTAAAAACAGCCGGTGCTGTAACTATAGATGTTGAATCAATATCTGAAGTCGTTGATGGAAAAACTAAATATCATCTTACTCCTTACCTCTAAGATGGAGGGTAACAATCACGCATTCGCAATAAGTTTATGCTCTGCGACAACATCAAGGAGCCTTTTTATTTACAAACAGGCTCTAATCTGGTCCGCTAGACGACCCTTCGTTCCCCCGCACCTTGCGGGGTTTTTGTTTTGCAGGGAAGAAGGTATAATAAAAGAATATGGATAGTAATCAACAACAAAAAATTAAAATTTGGTGGGACGAAAAAGAAAAAATTATAAGGGAAATTTTAATTGGCGATTTGAACGAGGAGGACGCGAAGAGATCAATAAATGAAGTAAATAAATTAGTTGCCTCTAAGAAAAAGCAGGGATTTAAGATTATAAACCATTTAGTTGATGCGACAAAAACAGGAATAGCCACAACAAAAGCCAGGGATGTTTTCGCCGCAGGGTTTAAGAAAAAATTAGTAAACAAAGTTGCTATTTTCGGAGGTGGGATTATACAAAAAACAATAGCTAATTTTATCTTTAATTATAGTGGCGTGAAGAACGCGCAATATTTTGACAGCGAAGAAGAAGCATTGGAATGGATTAAAGAAGGATAAGGCCATTACAAACGATTAAAGATCCGAGGATTTTCTCGGATTTTTTGTTGACTAATTTCTTTGTTTTTGCCTTTCTTTCATTGGTGGTATATTTTTAAACTCCACTTTCAAAATTCCTTTATCTGTAATACCGGTGGTTTTAATCTTAGGAATTTTACTAATTTCTGTTTTTTTGAAACAAAAGAAGTTAATTGTGGTTGGATTTTGTTTAATTTTTTTTGTAGCTGGGGTTTGGCGTCACCAAATTGCGGAACTAAAAATTATAAACAATGAATTAAGTAGGTTAAATGATACGAAAGAAAATATTACTTTGAAAGGAATTGTGGTGGCAGAGCCGGATATTAGAGAGAAAAGCACAAAATTAACCATAGATGATCTAAAAATTAAAACAGGGACCGGGTCTCTTTCTGTTGATGGTAAGATTTTAGTTACAATTTGGAAATATCCTGGATATGAATACGGTGACAAGCTGAAAATCACCGGAAAATTGGAAACCCCTGAACAATTTGAAGATTTTAACTATAAGGATTACTTGGTTAAAGATGGAATTTATTCTGTAATATATTTTCCAGAAATTGAATTGCTTGATAAAAATTTTGGGAATCCTTTAGCGGAGATCCTTTTCTCTTTTAAAAATAAATTTCAGGTCGAAACCCAAAGATTTTTATCTCCTCCCCAAGGAGGTATTTTAGAGGCCTTAGTTTTTGGCGAAGAAGGAAACATTTCCCAAGAATGGAAAGACAAGCTAAATATTACCGGTACCCGTCATATTACGGCTGTTTCCGGCATGAATATAACAATTATCGGTTTTATAATTCTCTCTTTTGCGCTATCTATCGGCCTTTGGCGACATCAGGCTTTTTATTTATCACTTTTTATTCTCTTTCTTTATATTTTAATGATTGGTGCTCCCTCGTCAGCCATTAGGGCTGGCATCATGGCTGCCCTTTTAATGATAGCTCAATATTTTGGCCGTTTATCTTTAGCTTCAAGGGCAGTTGTTTTCGCTGCAACTTTTATGCTTATTTTAAACCCATTGCTTTTGAAATTAGACGTTGGTTTTCAGCTTTCATTTCTGGCTATTTTAGGCTTAGTTTATCTTCAGCCAACCTTTTTTCAAAATCTAAAGAAAATTCCTAATCCTGCATTTTTTCCTATCAGGACTACGCTTTCTGCGACTTTAGCTGCCCAAATTTTCACATTGCCTATTTTAATTTATAATTTTGGAAGAATTCCCTTGCTTTCACCAATAGCTAATGTTTTAATTGTCCCGTTCTTAGCTCCCTTTACAATTTTATTTTTTGTTTTTGGAATAGGGGCAATAATCTTTTGGCTTTTCGGCTTTTTACTTTCTTTTCCAACTTGGCTTTGTTTAACTTATATTACAAAAATTGTTGACTTTTCTTCTAAGATTCCCTTTGTTTCATTAACTCTGGAGAATGTACACTGGTTTTGGCTAGTAATTTCTTATTTGATTTTGGGATATTTCGTTTGGCGGATACAAGAAAGGCAAAAGTTAAAATTTTTAAATTACTGAAAAATAAGATAAAATAAAGCAATGAACAAAGCCAGGGTAGTATCAATTAATATGGGTTACGGGCACCAAAGAACAGCTTTTGCCTTGAAAAGTTTGGCACTTGAGGGCAAAATTGTTAATGCCAACGATTATCCGGGAATGCCAGAAGTTGATAGGGTAATTTGGGAGAGAACAAGGAAATTTTATGAATTCATCGCTAGTTTTAAAAAAACTCCCCTGATCGGAAATTTTGCTTTTTCAGTTTTTGATGCTTTCCAGAAAATTTTCAGCTTTTATCCTAAAAAAAACTTATCCAAGCCAAATTTTACTCTAAAGAATATTTATTCTTTGCTTAAAAAAGGTTGGGGAAAAGATTTGGTTGGAAGATTGAGCGGGAAACCCATCCCCCTAATTACAACTTTCTTTACGCCAGCCTTTATGGCAGAATTTTTTAATTACCCAAGCGAAATTTTTTGTGTGATTTGTGATGCTGATATTTCAAGAACCTGGGCTCCATTAAAACCAAGAGAAAGCAAAATCAAATATTTTGCTCCAACAGAAAGAGTAGCGGAAAGGTTAAAACAATATAACGTAAAACCAGAAAATATTTTTTTGACCGGCTACCCTTTACCCTTAGAAAATATAGGAGGAATTAAATTGGAAATTTTAAAAAAAGATTTAAATCATAGAATTTTAAATTTAGATCCCCGAAAAAAATATTTTAAAAATTATAAAGTATTAGTTGAAAAAAAATTAGGTAAATTGCCTAAAACTCCAGACCATCCTCTTACAATAATGTTTGCTGTTGGGGGAGCTGGAGCCCAAAAGGAAATTGGAATAGAAATAGTTAAAAGCTTGGTTGAAAAGATAAAAAGCGGCAAAATTAAAATAATTTTAGTAGCCGGCATTAAAAAAAAAGTGAATGAATATTTCAAAAACGCATTAAAAGAATTGGGCCTGGAAAATGAATTAAAGAAAAACATTGAAATCATTTTTACAAAAGAAATAAAAGATTATTTCCAGAATTTTAATCAAGCCTTAAGGAAAACCGATATTTTATGGACAAAGCCATCGGAGCTCTCTTTTTATTCTGCCTTGGGATTGCCAATAATTATTGCTCCACCAATTGGTTCTCAAGAAGAATTTAATATGAGGTGGCTTTTGAAATCTGGCTTCGGAATTTTACAAGAAAATCCAGCTTATACTAATGAATGGCTTTTTGATTGGACAGAGAATGGATATCTTGCAGAGTTTGCCATGCAGGGTTTTATAGAGGGAGAAAGATTAGGAACCTATAATATCAAAAAAATATGTCGTGGCTAATTATCGCTATTTCAGCTTATTTCCTTTTTGCTATTGTTGCCCTAATAGATAAATACCTCTTAGGAGGATTGATGCCCTCTCCCAAGGTTTATGCTTTTTATGTGGCAACTTTTGGGATTTTAGCCCTAATCTTGATTCCTTTTGGTTTTTGGATTCCTGCACCATTTCAGGTTTTTTTAGCGCTTTTGGCCGGCGTCTTTCATATTTTAGCAATCTTTGTTTATTTTAACGGAATAAAGAACTTTGATGCCTCTCGGATAGTTCCGGCTATTGGTGGACTATCACCCCTTTTTACCTTTGGTTTAATTTATTTTTTCTCTGGAAGTAAAGAAGCTTTATCTCTTATTGAAATAATCGCCTTTATTCTCTTGGTTTTGGGTAGCATTTTCATTACCAGGGAAAAGACAAAAGAAATTTCTTTAAAAAGTTTTCAACTTTCATTTTTAGCCGCTTTCTTTTTCGCTCTGCATTTCGTTTTGGTTAAGTTTGTCTATCTAGAGCAGCCCTTTATTTCAGGTTTCATCTGGACAAGAATTGGTGCTTTCTTGGTGGCAATAGCTTTATTTTTCTCAAAAGATGTCAGGACAGAGCTTTTTATAAAAAGAAAAACATTAAACATTAAAACTTGGAGAGTTTTTTTTCCTAACGAAGCAGCCTCAGCCGTAGCTTTTATCTTGCAAAATTGGGCTATTGCTTTAGCTGGAATAGCTTATGTGGCTATAATTAGTGCTTTGGCGGGCGTTCAGTATGTTTTTTTATTAATTTTCGCTGTTTTACTTTCTCTAAAATTTCCTCAAGTCTTAAAAGAAGAAATTTCTAAAAAAATTATTTTACAGAAAACCTTTGCAATTTTGTTGATTGCTGTCGGATTAGCTATAATAACTTTCAAGTAAAATGAAAAAAATTAAAAAAGTTTTAAAATGCATTCTATTAGGAATCGTTTTTTTTCTTTTGGTTTTTGCGGGTTTCCTTTTTATTGGAACGCCCCCTATGGCAGAAAATATTATTTGGGGAGTGAATTTCTCTCAAAAGCACGCCAAGCTTTTAGGATTGGACTGGAAAGAAGTTTATTTAGCTTTGCTTGATGATTTAAGGGTGAAAAATTTAAAGGTGGCTGTTCATTGGGACTTAATTGAGCCAGAAGATGGAAAATTTAATTTTGAAGACTTAGATTGGCAAATAAAAGAAGCTGAGAAAAGAGAAGTTAAAATACTTTTAGCTGTTGGCATGAAGGCTCCCCGATGGCCAGAATGCCATACTCCAGGTTGGGCAAAAAATTTAAACAAAGAACAACAGCAAGAAAAAATCCTGAGAATGTTAAAAGAAATTACAGAAAGATACGGGAATTTAAGTGCGATTAAATACTGGCAGGTAGAAAACGAACCTTTTTTTCCTTTTGGCGAGTGCCCCTGGGTTGATAAAAAATTTTTGAAAAAAGAAATAGAACTTGTTAAATCTTTGGACTTTTTAAAAAGATCTGTTATTATTTCAGATAGTGGAGAAGGTTCTTTATGGATTACAGCTGCTAAGTTTGGAGACATAGTTGGCACAACGATGTACAAGAAAGTCTGGTTTAGGCAAGTAGGCATTTACATACACTATCCCTTCCCGCCAAATTTTTATTGGCGAAAAGCTCAAATTATTAAAAAATTATTTAATAAAGAGGTCATCGTAGTTGAACTTCAGGCAGAACCTTGGGGGCCAAAGTTGATGTATGATTTATCATTGGAAGAACAGGAAAAAACAATGAACTTAGTTCAATTCAGGAAAAATATTGATTTTGCTAAGAGGACTGGCTTAAAAGGGTTTTATTTATGGGGAGGCGAATGGTGGTATTGGCTTAAAGCAAAGCAAAACAGTCCAGAAATTTGGGAAGAGGCGAGAAAATTATTTTAACTTTAATTTTATGAGCGAGGAATTAGTTATAAAAAACAAATATTATAGATGGTCACCCATAAGGTTTTTGGTTGAGAAGATAATAAAAGATATGAATAAAAGAACAGTAGATTTTCTTGAGGTTTTTGTTCAAGAGGGGGAAAAAATTATAGATATCGGAGGCGGAGGAGGATGGATTAGCCAGGAACTTCAGAAAAGGAAAAATACCAAAAATACGCTTTTAGACGTAATTGATCTTAACCAAACTGATTTGCCATTAATTATTTATGATGGAGAGAATATGCCCTTTGAGGATAATGCCTTTGATACTGCCCTTTTAATCTGTGTTTTACATCATTGTCAAAATCCAGACGAGGTTTTAAAAGAAGCTAAAAGAATAGTGAGAAACAAAATAATTATTATTGAGAATATATCAACGAGCCGTTTTGATAGGATTACTCTCTGTATAAAGGACGCAATAACTAATATTATTTTTTGTTTCCTTGTTAACTCTTTAAAAAAAATCACCAATTTACCATTCCACTTTAAAACAGTTTCTGAATGGGAGGAAATCTTTGACAAACTTGATCTTAAGGTTGTCTATAAAAAAGATCCCCTTCCGTCAGTAAAAAGCGTTCACGGCATAGCCTTTATCGTCCAGAAAAATTAGCTTCTTGCCGTTGAAAGAAAAAAATGATTTCAATTATAATCCCAACCCTAAACGAAGAGAACTATCTTCTTTTTTTGCTTGAATCTATAAAAAAACAGGATTTCACAGAATACGAAGTAATTATTGCTGACGGCGGCTCTCAAGATAAAACAATAGAAATAGCGAAAAATTATGGTTGTAAGATTATTCGCGGTGGATTACCAGCCAAAGGAAGAAACGAAGGCGCTAAAGTTGCCAGAGGAGAGCTTTTATTTTTTATTGACGCTGATTCCATATTGCCCCTCAATTTTTTTTCTGAATTAATTAAAGAATTCAAAAAAGGAAAATTAGATTTAGCTTCTTTTCAGGTTTATCCCGACGGGAATATAATAGATAAAATTTTATATATTATTTATAATTTTTTTGCTTGGGCTACTCAAAAATTTTTGCCTCACGCTACCCAAACCATTTTAATTAAAAAAGAGATTCATCGGAAAATCGCTGGTTTTGACGAAGAAATAACAATTGGAGAAGACCACGCCTATGCCCGAGTTGGATCACGGCACGGTAAATTTGGTTTTTTATTAAAAGTGCCCCCGATCTTAACTTCTACAAGAAGATTTGATCACGAAGGGAGATTTAAAACCTATTTAATATTTCTGTTAACTGGTATTCACATGCTTTTTTGGGGTAAATTTAAATCAGGCATCTTTAAATATCATAATTCCAGAAAAAAAACATCAAAACTTTAAAAATAAACTTGAAATATTTTTTTAAAATTGTATAAAATAAGTAGTCTTAGAAATTTATGCCAATTTATCAGTTGCCAAAATTAAAAAAACCTAAGATGCTGCTTTCCAGAATAAAACCTTGGAAAAATCAGACTTTTCGAATAATCGTTTTAACCGTATTTATCTCCTCAATATTTGGATCAATGTTTGGTTTTTTAGCTGGGGTTGCTTCAAGGGAATTTTTATTTTCGGACATAAAAGACTACCTTCAAAAATTCAATATTGATCTTTTTCAGCCCGAGACAACTCAATCTCAAATAACTGACGAGAAAGAAACTCTCCCATATATTCCCAAAACCCAAGACGAGAGAGCAGTGATTGAGGCTGTTAAGGAGGCTTCTCCGGCTGTGGTTAGTATTATTATTACAAAGGATTTACCGGTAATTGAATTCCCTTTTTATTATCCAGATCAAACAGAAAGGAGGGAAATTGGCGGAGGCAGTGGTTTTATTGTCTCTGAAGACGGTTTGGTTTTAACCAACAAACATGTCGTTTCGGTTGAGGGGGCAGATTATACGGTTTTAACCAATGATGGAAAGAAATATGAGGCTGAAGTTTTGGCTCTTGATCCCGGTCAAGATTTGGCGGTTTTAAAAATAGGAGGGGAAAAATTCCCCGTTTTGAAACTTGGCGATTCAAATGCATTAGAAATTGGCCAGACTGTAATTGCCATTGGAAATGCTTTAGGCGAGTTCCGAAATACAGTATCAACTGGAGTAATTTCTGGGTTAGGAAGAACAGTAACTGCTTCTGGCGGGGGATTAGTTGAAACTTTAACCGACATTATCCAAACAGATGCCGCCATTAACCAAGGAAATTCCGGGGGACCTCTTTTGAATCTTAAAGGAGAAGTAGTGGGAGTTAATACGGCCATGGCCTCAGGGGCAGAAAATATTGGTTTTGCTATTCCCATTAATAGAGCTAAAAAAGACATTGAGCAAGTTAAAACTTTAGGGAAAATTGTTTATCCTTTCCTGGGAGTTCGTTATGTTATAATTAATGAAGAGATTCAAGCGGAAAATAGCTTGTCGGTAGATTACGGGGCTTGGATTATCAGAGGAGATAATCCTGGAGACGCAGCAATATTTCCTGGATCCCCGGCTGAAAAAGTGGGATTACAAGAAGGGGATATAATTCTGGAATTTGATAGTGAAAAAATTACCATTGAGAACAATTTAGCTAAAATTATTATGAAACATGATCCGGGAGATAGAGTTGTTTTAGAAGTTTTACGAAGCGGCCAAAAAAAACTTTTTAACGTGACCCTAAGCGAAAAAAGTAGTTAAGTCGTTTAAAAAATCGGATAATATAAAAAAAACCAAAATTTACAAAATTATGTGCGAAACTTGTGGCTGTGGTCAAACAACCGAATCAGAAACAACAGAAGAAATAAAAGAAAGCGGAGAGTGATAAGCCTTAGAATTTTTTAAGAGAAAGAAAACAGGTTATTTTAACGCCAGAAGGTAATATATATGATTAAGATAGCTATTTTCCTCAGCTTAATTTTGGGAGTTGTTCATTTTTGGAATGAGAAAATATTTTTTAGAGCCAGCGACGCCAAAGTCAAAACAATGTCTTTTATCGCCGGAGCCTCAGTGACTTATGTTTTTTTATATCTTTTGCCAGATCTTTATAAAAGCGTAGCCTACATTAATCAATGGGTATTTATTTTTATTCTTTTGGGATTTAGTTTGGTACATTTATTGGAAAAATATTTTTATCAACGCACCGAGGGTCAAGAACGTCTTCTGAGATTTAAAGAAATCCACTTTTTCATTTTCTTTTTATATTATTTTGTCATCGGGATTGTTTTGGCTGGATTGTTAGAGATTAATGTTGTTAAAAGTTTATTATTTTTTATTCCAGTCTTATTTTATGCGGCGGTAAGCCGAATTTCTTTTGAAGAGATTAACATTCGGGTTCGCGAGCAGAAAGTTTTTAGGATTTTGCTTGCCTTGGCCGCTCTTTTGGGAGTGCTTTCAGCCCCAGTGATTTTAGAACATTTATTTTTATATCACATCTTTCTGGCCTTTATAATTGGAGCTTTTTTTTATGTTGCCATTATGGATTTTATCCCCAAAGAAGCAAAAGGAAAACCAGAATATTTTCTATTGGGGGTTTGCCTTTATACGTTTCTTATTATGTTAACTTGGGTTATTTAGTGCTTATTGGTTTATAAAAGTTTAGACCGAGCTGCTGGTTAGCCCGGTTTTTAATTAGCCCTTGACAGCCCTTTCTCCCCAATGTTAATATAAAATAAGGAACCCCCCCCGGGGGGGGTAATTGAAACTATGAAGAAAGCAAAAAAAAAACAAATTATAAATAGAATGAATTACCTGTCGGGCCACTTGGAAGGCGTTAAAAAAATGATTAAAGATGATAAATATTGTATTGACGTAATTTTACAGAATGAAGCGATAATTGAGGCTATTAAAAAAGTGAATCAATATATTTTAGAAAACCATTTAAATACTTGCGTTACAGAAGCTATTAGAGATAAAAAGGAAAAAGAAAGAAGAAAAAAAATAAAAGAATTGCTTAAAATTTTTAAAAATATTTAAAAAATATGAGAAAAACATTTTTTTTGGCTAATTTAATAATTATATTTTATCTTTCCCCCTTCTTTGTTTTTGCTAACGGAGACGATCATATGATGGACTGGGATAATATGGGTTTTAGCGGCGGCTGGATGTGGTTTGGCTGGATTTTTATGATTTTGTTTTGGGTTTTAGTTGTGGTTGGCATAATTGCTTTAATTAAATGGCTATTTATCCAAACAAAAGGTGAGACCAAAGAAAAATTTGCTTTAGATATTCTTAAAGAACGTTATGCTAAAGGCGAAATCAACAAGGAAGAATTTGAAGAAAAAAAGAAAGATTTGATTTAATAACTAGTCAGATTCGTTGTTAATTGGAAAGAAATAGCAAAATTACTATGAAAAGCAATTTATATCAATGTAGAATTTGTCCGCATAAGTATAAAGAAAAGGAATTAGCGAAGAAATGCGGAGCTTGGTGCGCCAATCATAAAAGCTGTAATCTCGAAATAATAAAATATGCGGTTAATTTTAGAAAATGGCACAGATCTTTAAGTGCCACCGAAAAATGATATATATAAGAAATTAAAAGGTTATTGTAGAAAAAAAGAAAAATCTGGCTTAATATGCCTAAAGAAAATAACCCAAAAGAACACGCCTATTTTGTAAAAGGAATGCGTTGTGTCTCCTGCGAGATTTTGATTGAGAAAAAATTACTAAACCTTGAAAAAATAAAATCAGTCGAATCCTCCGTAAAGAGCGGTAAAGTTTTGATTAAATACGAGGGCGAAAGGATAACTCCAGAGAAATTAAATAAAATCTTTGAAAAAGAAAATTACATATTTTCAGATAAACCAATTGAAGCAACCGGTAACGGGAAAGGAAGCGATTTTTTAATCGCTCTAGGAGTGTCGTTAATTCTTATTGCTGGATTTATTTTTTTAAAAAATTCTGGACTATCTGGTCTAATAAATGTTAATTCAAAATCCTCCTTGCCGGTCTTTTTCGCCTTGGGGCTTATAGCCGGAGTTTCCAGTTGCGCAGCTTTAGTGGGCGGACTGATTCTTTCTATGTCAAAACAATGGTTAGAAATATATTCTAATAACGAATCTTTTGCCCAAAAGCTTCAGCCCCATCTTATGTTCAATGCTGGCAGAATTATATCTTATGGTGTTTTTGGAGCAGTACTTGGAATGATTGGCAGCAAATTACAAATATCATTGGCTTTTACCTCAGTTTTGATAATTTTAATTTCTGGCCTTATGATTTTATTGGCACTGCAGATGCTTGGTATTTCTGCTTTTCGCCGGTTTCAATTTACCCTTCCCAGATTTATAGCCAGATATATTACTAATGAAACAAACCTTAGTGGGCGCTATATGCCCTTTTTAATGGGCGCCTTTACATTCTTTTTACCCTGCGGTTTTACCATTACCGCGCAAGGGTTGGCATTAATATCTGGCAATCCTATCCAGGGGAGCCTCATTATGTTTTTCTTTGCCCTGGGAACGATGCCAATTCTTTTAATAATTGGTCTTTCTAGCGTTCAATTATCTCGAAAACCTCACTTGTCTAATCAATTTTTGAGAGTGGCCGGTATTTTGGTCTTATTTTTTGCTATTTATAATATTAACACTCAATTAAATGTTTTCGGTTTTAAAAACATTAATGATTTAAACGCGAGGCCGGTTAAATCTACCCAATCCGTAGAAGATAGTTTACCTCCCATTGTTGACAATCAACAAATCGTAAAGATGGATGCTTCGTCTACGGGTTATAACCCCAATTACTTTAAGGTAAGGGCAAATATTCCAATAAGATGGGAAATTACCGATAGGGGAACGAGCGGATGTACTAATGCCATTATTTCAAGGGAGTTATTTGATGGAGAAATTAAATTAACGCCGGGTCAGGTTAGTATTAAAGAATTTATTCCAACAAAACCGGGAAAATATAAATTTAGCTGTTGGATGGGAATGATTTCAGGAGTGATAGAGGTTGTTGATAATAATGATTCAGCACAAATACTTAGTGGCAATGCTTCTGAAGACAACAAAGATAATAATGCTAATCCTTCTATTCCTTCAGGTGGCATATGCGGATACGGGTGCGGTGAAGGAAATCAGGGCAATAATTAAAGAAAAAACATGAAAGAGAACACTCAAAAAATAATCCTGAATATTTTAGGGATGCATTGTGCTTCCTGTAGCGCAATTATCGAAAATACCCTTCAAAAAAAAGAGGGCATTGTTAATGTGAATGTCAATCTTGTTTCAGAGAAGGCAAATTTAGAATTTGAACCAAAAAAAATCAAGCTGGGTGAAATTCAAAAGATAATTCAAAAGTTAGGCTATAAAAGCAGTGAGGAAATTAATACAGTTGATTATCATCACGAAGAAAAGGCTCAGGAAATTAAAAAATTAAGAAATCGACTTGTTACATCTTTTCTTTTTAGCCTACCGATTATCTATATGGCAATAGGCGATATGGTTGGCTTGCCAATGCCAATATTATTTGAGAAATACGGAATTTTTATTCAGTTAATTTTGACGACAGCAGTTATTCTCTCCTCTTTTCAGGTTTGGACATCCGGCCTCAAGCAATTAATTAGGCTTTCTCCCAGCATGGATTCTTTGATTTTTATTGGCACAGCCACTGCTTATCTTTACAGTTTGATTATTTCCTTTATTATGTTTTTTGGAAAAGACACGGAGGCTTTTTTTTATTATGAAAGTGTGGCCTTAATTTTAGTTTTTATTTCGCTCGGGAAATATCTAGAAGCGCTAACTAAAGGGAAAACCAGCGAGGCGATTAAAAAATTGATTGGCCTTCAGCCAAAGAGTGCTTTAATTATCAAAGGCGGCCAAGAAATGAGAATTCCTATTTCTGAAGTACGGGTTGGCGATATTATTTTAGTAAAACCGGGCGAAAAAATCCCCGTTGATGGTATTGTAACGGATGGATACTCCGGGATTGATGAAAAAGCAATTAGCGGGGAGAGCATTCCTGTCGAGAAGTCAGAAAATGATGAAGTTATCGGCGCCACGATTAATAAAACCGGCGTATTAAAAATTAAGGCCACAAAAGTTGGTAAGGAGACAGTGTTGGCTCAAATCATCAAGATAGTTGAGGAGGCAATGGGATCTAAGGCGCCAAGCCAGCTTTTAGCAGATAAGGTATCTTTTTATTTTGTACCAACCGTAATTATCATAGCTATTTTATCTTTCATAGTTTGGATTCTTGTAGGAAAATCTCTTGTTTTTGCTTTGACGGTTTTTGTTGCGGTTCTTATTATTGCTTGTCCTTGTGCTTTGGGTTTAGCTATCCCTACAGCCGTAATGATGGGTACGGGTCTGGGGGCTCAGAACGGAATTTTAATTAAAAGCGGGAAAGCCCTTGAAGTTGCCAAAAAAGTAAATATGGTTATTTTTGACAAGACAGGGACATTAACAAAAGGAGAGCCGGTCGTAACCGATGTTATTTCATATGAACAAATTTCAGATTCCAAAAATTATCTCCAAAATAATTATTTTAGTCTAAAAATTTTACAGGTTTCAGCTTCTGTAGAAAAGAACTCTGAGCATCCGTTAGCTCAAGCCATCGTTCAGAAGGCTAAGGAAGAAAAAATAGAATTGCTTGATGTCAAAAACTTCAGGGCCATTCCCGGTAAAGGAGTTGAAGCTATTTTGCAAGATCAAAAAGTTCTTCTGGGCACAAGAACATTGATGGAAGAAGATCGGATTACGACAAATTCTATAGAAAATAAGATAGTAGAATTAGAAAATCAAGGAAAAACGGTGATGATTTTGGCTATAGAAAAGAGCGTAATTGGAATAATTGCAGTAGCCGATACGCTAAAAGAGAATTCAAGAGAGGCAGTCGATGAGTTGCATAGGTTGGGAAAAAGGGTTGCCATAATAACCGGTGACAACAAAAGGACTGGACAGGCGATAGCAAAACAATTAGGCATTGATTATGTTTTAGCAGAAGTTTTACCCCAAGAAAAAGCAACTGAGATTAAGAAGTTGCAGAAACAAG
>MHLV01000029.1:14508-15223 GCA_001819145.1 Candidatus Nealsonbacteria bacterium RBG_13_36_15
GATGGAATTAATGATGCCCCGGCCTTAGCTCTGGCTGATTTGGGTATTGCCTTAGGGTCAGGCACTGATATTGCCATGGAGGCAGGAGATATTGTCCTGATTAAGGATGATCTTCGGGACGTTATTTCTGCTATCAAACTAAGCAAATACACTTTAAGCAAAATTAAACAGAATCTTTTTTGGGCATTCCTTTACAATACAGTAGGAATTCCGGTTGCTGCCGGAGTTTTATACCCCCTTACCGGTTGGCTCTTAAATCCTGCAATTGCTGCAGCTGCCATGGCTTTTTCTTCGGTTAGCGTTGTTTCTAATGCCCTCTTAATGAAGGGATATAAAACAAAGTTGTAAATTTATATATTTTATTTTATTAACTAATGATTTTAGAAGCAAAATTTAACTTAATATTTCTAATCTCGCCTCGGGCGTTTGTCGGAAGCTTTTTGTTTTGGAGAAAAGGAGGTATAATAGAATAAAATGCGCTTCATTCCCCAAGGTAAAATTAATTTAAAGTACATCTTAATCATCGTTATTATTATTGCCATTATCGGCGGAGGGGTTTTAGTTTGGCAACGTTTATCAATAAAAAAAGAGTTAACGGGAGAAAAAGAAGAGGCGCCGCTGACAGAGGAGAAAGAAAAAGAATCCATGGCAGGAGAAGAAGAGGATATTTCAAAAATAGTTTTAGAAAATTCCGAGACTAAGATTGCTCCTCTTA
>MHLV01000030.1 GCA_001819145.1 Candidatus Nealsonbacteria bacterium RBG_13_36_15
CGCCAAATGATTACTCACTATATCAGAAAAGCCTGGAAAACAATTTTGGGAGAAAAAGCTTCTTCCTTAAATGTTCTTTATGATGTAGCCCATAATATTGCCAAGATTGAGAAATATAATATTGACGGGAAGGAAATAGAGGTTGTTGTTCATCGGAAAGGAGCAACCAGAGCTTTTCCACCAGACCACCCAGAAATTCCAGAAAAATATCAGGATACTGGCCAACCGGTTATAATTCCAGGCTCAATGGGTACTGCCTCTTATATTTTAGCTGGGGTCCAGACAGGAGAAGGAGCGTGGTTTAGCACTTGTCATGGAGCTGGCAGATCTATGTCTCGAAGAGAAGCTGTCAGAAGGGTGAATCCTCAAGAGTTGATCCAACAATTAGAACAAAAAGGGATATTAATTAAATGCTGGAGTTTAAGAGGAATCGCAGAAGAAGCCCCCGAGGCCTATAAAGATGTTGATAACGTAGTTGAAGTGGTTCATCAGGCAGGTCTATCTAAGAAAGTAGCCAGATTAGTGCCTTTAGCTGTAATTAAGGGAGAATAGAGTCAAATACCGTTAAATTATTTTTTTATTTATGGAGAAAAAAAGGCTTCCCAAGGCCCTCAGGAAATTTATTCGCAAAGAAAAAGCCCGGATTCGCCGGGAAGTTTTAGATTTTAAAGAACAAGAAAAAATGATTAATGAGATATACCAGAAGTTTTTAAGAGAAGACACTAAAACTACAGAAATAAGCAAAAAATCTGGGTGAAAACCCAGATTTTTTGTTACAATGAAATTATGAGAACAGGAATTGCTACAGTTCCATTAGATTATGGAAAGTGCCCTTATTGGCTTTTTGAGAGAATGCGTAGATTGGGACGAGGAATAGTCTTAGCTATTATTGAAGAATTTGGATCTGAAGAGCTATTAAGACGTTTTTCTGACCCTATTTGGTTCCAAAGTTTGGGTTGTGTTTTGGGTTTTGATTGGAATAGTAGCGGATTAGCCACAACTACGATGGGAGCCTTAAAAGAAGGTCTGCGGGGATTAGAAAATAATCTCGGTCTTTTTATTTGCGGCGGTAAAGGTAAAACTTCAAGAAAAACTCCAGAACAAATTCAAAGTTGGGGAGAATTTTTAGGTTTTTCCTTGGAAAAAATAGACAATTTAGTCTATGTTTCTAAAATTTCAGCTAAGGTGGACAACACAGCTATTCAAGATGGTTTCCAGATTTATCATCATAATTTAATTTTTACAAAATCTGGTCAATGGACGGTTTTACAACAAGGAATGTCAGAACAACTTTCTCAGGCCAGACGTTACCATTGGTTATCTTCTAATATTAAAGACCCTTCGACAAGTTCAGGGTACAATTTTATTGAAGAACCTCATTCAGGAATTATTTCTGAAGTTAAAGTTAAACCCTTAAATTTAACAGCCAAAGAAAGTAATGAGAATCGGGAAATTAGCGCTGGTTTAGTGAAAAAAGAGCCTAAAAAATTTCTAAAAAATTTCAAGAAAATCTTAGAGCAATCCGGTTCTTTAATGAAAAAAAGAAGAGCCGGTCATCTGACTGAAATGGAATTAAATGATATTGAATTCCACTGGCACCCAGTTTTACGGGAAAAATTCGACCTTAAAAGATTGGAAAAAGCAATATTTTTCGCGGCAGAACAAAATCCCCAGAATTTTGAAGACCTTTTGGTAATAAAAGGAGTTGGTCCCAAGACAATTCGGGCTTTATCTTTGGTTTCAGAAATAATTTACGGAGCTAAACCTTCTTTTGAAGATCCAGCCAGATATACTTTTGCTCACGGCGGGAAAGACGGCACCCCCTTTTTTGTTAGAAAAGATATCTATGACAATACCTTAGATATAATTGAAAGGGGCATTAAAAAAAGCCAAATTTCTGATAAAGAAAAAGATAAGGCTAAGCAAAGATTAAATCAAGCATTTTCTGTATGAAAAAATATTCATCCAAGCAGGCCAAAAAAGGAAAACTGGCTTACCGCACTCCAAGCCCCGCAAAATACAAGCTAATATTACAAAATAAGTTTCGCAAAATAAAGAAACTAAATGAAAGATAATAAATTGAAAATTCTTAATCAAAAAATTAAGAGTTGTAAAAAATGTTTATTATGGGAATCAAGAGAAAATACTGTTCCCGGCGAAGGGCCTATTAACGCTAAAATAATTATAATCGGACAGGCGCCAGGAGCCGAAGAGGATAAAACTGGCCGGCCTTTTATTGGAAGGGCCGGTAAACTTTTAGATAAACTATTAAAAATAGCTAATCTTAAGAGAGAAAAAGTTTTTATAACTTCTCCGATAAAATGCTTTCCGCCTAAAAACCGAAAGCCTACCAAAAGAGAAATCCAAATCTGCTTACCTTATTTAAAGGAACAAATTAGAGTTATTAATCCTCAAAAATTTATTTTGCTTGGCGAAATCGCTTTTTCGATATTTTTCAAAAATAAAAAATTAAAAGATTATCGAGGAAAATGGGTAGAAAAAGACAATAAGAAATATTTTATTACTTATCATCCGGCAGCAGGAATAAGATTTGTAAAATTCAAAAAGATTCTTGAAAGAGAATTCAGAAAAATAAAAAAAATTATAGATCTTTAACCATATATTCATCTTTTAACGTGTAACCCAATTTTCGGTAATAATCTCTTACTCCTATTCCGGAAATTACAGCTATTTTGCTTAAACCAAATTCTTCTTTAGCCATTTTTTCAGCTTCTTTAATTAATTTTTTGCCAAGACCCCGATGCTGTGGAGCAGCTCCTCTTTTTTTAAACGGCACAAGCTGGCCGTAAGTATGGATCTCTCTAATAATTGCCGCATTTTGTAAAATCGGAATAAAATGCCTTTTTTCGGTAAAAACTTGGGATGGGATCCTTAATCTCAAAAGACTATAAAGCTTTTCTCGTTTTTTCTCTTCGTAGCTTAAAAAAATCTCTTTTCCATCAGAAGCATCATAATCTTTTCTAAAAAGAAAAAGTTTTTCTTTTAGATTATATTCTCCCTTAACTTCTTTACATCTTATACAAGAGCATTTCCAGCCTTCTTTTTCGGCTTCTTTTAAAATTACTTGCCGTAAATTAGATATTTTACAACCAGCAATGATACTTTGAGAGGGAATATCTCTGACTAATCGTTGAATTCGGCAGTAACAAGGAATTTTCTTTTTAATTAATTTTAAAAGATTTGTTAATTGGCGGTCGCTATAAGGCTTGTATTTTTTAGCTTTCCACCAATTATAAAGTTGGGCTTCTTTTAAAACAACACAGGGATAAATTTTTAAAAGGTCTGGCTGAAAATTAGAATCTCGGAAAAGAACTTTAAACATTATTAGATCCTTTTTAAAATTAGAGCCGGGTAAATTGGGCATCATATGGTAACAAACCTTAAAGCCAGCATCTTTTAAAAGTTTGGTGGCTTCAATTGTCGCTTTTATTTTATGGCCGCGCTTATTTCTTTGAAGAACACCATCATAAAGATTTTGAACGCCAATTTCAACACGAGTGGCGCCAAGCTTTCTCATTCTTTTAATTTCTTTTTCGCTGATGAAGTCTGGTCTGGTCTCTAAAGTTATTCCAACAATTCTGTGTTTTGCCTTCTCGTTTAAATTTTGGGCCAACTTTAAATTCTTTGAAGTTTTGCCATTACAGGCGTCAAAACATCTTTTAATGAACCAAGTTTGATATTTTTTCGGTAAATATGACCAGGTTCCGCCAATAACTATTAGTTCAATTTTGTTTGTTGGGTGGCCGGTTAATTTTAAAGCTTTAAGTCTGGTTTTAACCTGAAGATAAGGGTCAAATTTATTCAAAACAGCCCTCATTACAGCCGGCTCATTGTCCAAATAGCTTTTTGGAATGCCGTTTTGAGTCGGGCAGTAAAGACAATGCCCGGGACAGGGATAGGGTTTGGTTAAAACAGAAATCACAGCTATCCCAGAAAGAGAACGCACTTTTCTTATTCTAAGTGATTCCTCTAATTTCTTATTTCTTTTTATCCTTTTTTCTTTTAATAGTTTATGATATGCTTTTAAGAGTTCAACATTAGACGGACAAAAAATCTTATATTTTTTAGCTATTTTTCTTTTAGCCTTAGCCAAATCAGCCGAAGTTTTAACCCGATTTTTTATTAATTCTTGGACTAATAATTTATTTTGTTTCATAAATGGAAAAAGAATACGCCAAATATCTTCTAAATAAGACTAAAGAAGATTATAACTCAATTGCTGAAGATTTTTCAAGTAAAAGGGGAAAGATGTGGCAAGAGCTTGAGTTCTTAAAAGACTATGTGTCTTCCGGAGATAAAATTTTAGATTTAGGCTGCGGAAACGGAAGATTAAGTGAGCTTTTACAAGAAAAAAATACAGAATACTTTGGCGTTGATAATTCTGAAGAATTAATTAAAATTGCCAAAAAAAGATACCCTTATGGAAACTTTAAAATCGCCGATGCCTTAGGCTTGCCTTTCCCAATAAATCTTTTTGATAAAGTTATTAGTATTGCTGTCTTACACCATATTCCTTCGGAAGAATTAAGGCTTCAATTCATCAAGGAGGCCAAAAGGGTTTTAAAACCAAAAGGGATTTTTATTACGACCGCTTGGGATCTTTT
>MHLV01000031.1:0-1266 GCA_001819145.1 Candidatus Nealsonbacteria bacterium RBG_13_36_15
CGTGGTGGCTTCGGAAGTCAACATTCCTCCTCAGGAGATAATCTCAGGAAGGTCAGACGCTATAATCAGCGACGGGAAAAGTCTTTATGTTCTTGATATTAAAAGCATGAACAGCATGATTTTTGATAAACTGGTAGAGCCCAAAGAAGAAAATGTTGACCAGCTTCAGCTCTATTTGCATTATTTTAAGATATCCAAGGGAATTCTTCTTTATGTCAATAAAAATACTTTGGCCCTAAAGGAGTTTGTTGTAGAATACAGCCAAGAAAGATCACTTTCTCTTTTAGCTTCTCTCAATGAAACGAAGAAAAAAATTGATTCTGGTATTATCCTGGATAGACTTCCCGATTATCCTGAAAATTGGCAGTGCAGGTATTGCCAGTTCCGGGAAATTTGCGGTATGGCTGGCCCAGGGGAAATAAAATGGAACGATTTTAAGAAAAAAGTTGAACAAATTAATTCTAGAGAGAGTTAATAATATTTTTACAGAAAACCTAAAAGCCGCGCGCAAGCGCGGCTTTTAGGTAAAAATTTAAATAAATATAATTTTTAGGGGATCAGTCGTTCTGATGTTAAAATTTCCTCTTTGCTTAAAACATATAATTTTTTATCATATTGGTTCCAAAATATTTCCGGACTCTCAAATTCGGCTAAGTTATAAATATTTATTTTATCTCGGTCGTCAATCTCAGTAATTTTAACTCTATTACCAAGTGAAAATAATAGATAATGTGAAGTCCACCAGAAAACATCTCCAATTTTTTCTGAGAAACGGGCTAGGAATATTTTTTCTCCTTTTTCTCTTTGAGGCTGGTCTTCAACTTTCTCTAAAAATAGAAGCCAGATTTCGTGATCTGTAAAATAAACTATTTTTTTTGAATCAGGAGAGATTTTTACTTCTTTTATTCCCCCTGAAATTTTCTCAAGAGATTGCTTTTCTTGATTTAAAAAATAAAACTCCTCTTTTGTTTTAAGAAAAATTTTATTTTCTGAAAAAATAATTAATTCTAATTGAGAAATATTATTCAAATAGAAAGGGGCCCTACTTAATAAACCGATTTCGTTTCCAGAAAGATCTGATTGACGTAAGAAGCCTGCACCATCTAACCAAAATAGGCGGCTATTGAAAACTTCAAAAGTTAAAAAATCATTTAAGATTGGCCCAGAAAGGCTTTTTTCTTTATAATCAACAGAAAAAAGGCTACTCTTTTCTTTTGAAATTTGAGTCAGAAACATTATCTGAGAATCCTTAGGACTAAAAGAGAT
>MHLV01000031.1:1635-5789 GCA_001819145.1 Candidatus Nealsonbacteria bacterium RBG_13_36_15
CCAAAGGGTTTGCGTTGACAAAACAAGATAGAGCATCCAAAATCATATTTCCTTGGGACGCATATAGATTCAAATATTTTATACTTTAAAAACCCTTGATTGCATAAATAACAATAATTATATAAATGTCTAAAGGTCTAAGCATAATAACAACAGAAAATATTTAGTTTCCTACGGGGCATGGCATCAGAAAAATTTATCATTCAGGGGGGAAAAAGACTAAAAGGAACAGTAGAAATAGGGGGGTATAAAAATGCGGCCGGAGCCATTTTGGCAGCAACTTTATTAACCGATAAGTGGTGTCTGATTGAAAAACTACCCTTAGTTGAAGATGTTTTTTCTCTTTTGAAAATTTTAGAACAAATCGGAGTAGAAATTTCTTGGCAAAACGAGAAAACGATTAAACTTAGAGCCGGTCCAAACTTAGACATAGAGAAAATTGATTTTAATTTGGTCAGCAAGTCTCGAGTTTCAGTTTTACTCATTGGTAGTTTACTTTCTAGGTTCCAAAATCTTAAAATTTCTCATCCCGGTGGAGATAAAATTGGAGTTAGGCCCATTCTGACCCACCTTGAAGCTCTGAAAAAATTAGGGGTAGATATTCTCCAAGAAGGTGAATTTTATTACTTTCAAAGGAAGCAACTTATAGGAACTGAGATTGTTCTAAAAGAATTTAGCGTAACAGCAACAGAAAACTTGATGATGTTAGCTGTTTTGTCTCAAGGAAAGACCGTGATTAAAGGAGCTGCAGCAGAACCCCAAGTCCAAGATTTAGGGAAAATGCTTAAAAATATGGGCGCTAAGATAGAAGGAGTGGGGACTAATACTATTTTGATTGAGGGGGTGAAAGAGTTAGTGGGGGTTTCTCACCAAATTATACCCGACCCCCTGGAAACCGGCACTTTTGTTATTATAGGAGCTACTAATTCAGGGAGAATAGAGATAGAAAATTGCGTTCCTTCCCATTTAGACATTTTCCTAGCAAAATTAGAGGAAATCGGAGTTGATTTAAAAAAAGGAATAAATTCTATCCAGGTTAATTTTTCTCCAAAAATCAGATCTACTAAAATTCAAGCCTTACCCTATCCAGGATTTCCAACTGATTTATTGCCAGTTGCCTTGCCTCTTCTTACTCAAGCTGACGGAAAAAGTTTAGTTCACGATCCTTTATATGAAAATAGGCTTAACTTTACCCAAGAATTAAGAAAAATGGGAGCTGATATTGAAGTTGTTGATCCTCACCGAGCTTTTATCTTCGGTAAAACACCCCTTTTTGGCGTGAGAATCGAAAGCTGGGATATAAGAGCAGGGGCTTCCCTTGTTGTAGCCGGCCTTCTTGCTAAAGATCGGACAGTTATTGAAAATATCTATCAAATAGATAGAGGTTATGAGAAAATAGAAGAAAAATTACAGAAGCTTGGGGCTGATATTAAAAGAGTAACAATTTAATTTAATGGTATTTTTCAAAAAAATTGGTATTGATCTTGGAACTTGTAATTCTTTAGTTTTTGTTCCCCGCAAAGGCGTGGTTTTGAATGAGCCTTCGGTGGTGGCAGTTTCTTTAGCCGAAAATAAAATTTTAGCTGTAGGATTAGAAGCTAAAGAAATGACAGGGAGAACCCCTGACACAATTAGAGTTTACCGTCCCCTAAGAGATGGGGTTATTGCCGACTACAGGGTAACCCAAGCAATGTTAAGGTATTTTATTGAAAAGACCGGAGGTAGAATTTCTTTCTTAAAACCTGAGCTAATAGTTGCCATTCCAGCTGGCAGTAGTTCAACTGAAAGGAGAGCCGTAATTGAAGCAGGATTGGCAGCAGGCGCTAAGCAGGTTTTCGTAGCCAAAGAGCCAATTTTAGCTGCCATTGGTGCTGGTATTCCCATCAACGCTTGTTCCGGCCATTTAATTGTTGATATTGGCGGCGGAACAACTGAAGTGGCGGTAATTTCTCTGGGAGGAATAGTTACTTGGAATTCAATCAGAACAGCTGGAGATAAAATGGACTTTGCTATATCAGATTACATTAAAAAAAAATATAATTTAGCCATAGGAGAGCAAACCGCGGAAGAGATAAAAATTAAGATCGGAACCGCCTTGCCAGAAAAAGAAGAAAAAAAAATTGAGATTAGAGGTAGAGATTTAGTTGCCGGTCTTCCTCGAACAATTAAAATTTCATCTAATGAGACAGCCTTAGCTGTTGCCGATGTTTTAATTGAAATTATTCAGGCAATTAAACAAGTTTTAAAAGAGACGCCCCCTGAACTTTCGGCCGATATTATGGACAAAGGAATGATACTTTCTGGTGGAGGAGCGTTGCTTAAAAATATTGACGAATTAATTGCCAACTCAACCGGAGTGCCCTGCTTTATCGCTGAGCAACCCTTATTTTGCGTAGCCAAAGGGACAGGTGTAGTTATCGAAAATTTAGATTTTTACAAAAAGAGCATAATGTCAAAGAAATAAGATGGTAATTGGTCATCAAACTCAGTGGCAATTTCTAAAAAAATCAGCCGAGACTCACCGGATTTCCCATGCTTATCTTTTTTTCGGCCAGTCTCATTTAGGGAAAAGGATCGTTGCTAAAGAATTCGTTAAATTGCTTAATTGTTCCAAAAAAGAAAACCATTCTTTTTGTAATATTTGTTGGACTTGCCGGGCCATTCAAAAAGAAATTCACCCCGACTTAATCATTATTAAACCTGAAGGCAAAGAGATTAAAATCTCCCAAATCAGACAGCTTCAACGTTTTTTTTCTTTTAAACCTCACTCTTCTTTATTTAAAGTTGTAATTTTGGAAGAAGCCGAAAAGATGAACTCAGAGGCCCAAAGCTGTCTTTTAAAAACCTTAGAGGAACCACCATCCAATTCTTTGTTATTTTTACTTACCGAACATCCGAGGATGCTTTTACCAACCATTCTTTCTCGGGTCCAAACAATAAAGTTTTTTCCAGTGCCGAAATCTGAGATTGAAGATTATTTAAAAGCTAATAAAATTTCTTTGTCGGATATTAATCTAATATCTTCGCATTCTTTTGGTAAGCCAGGTTTAGCTTTAGAGTTTTCTAAAAATCCAGGAAAATTAGAAAGAGCGCATCAAATAATAGAAGAAGCGGCTAAAATTAGCCAGATAGAATTACCCTATCGCTTTCAATATGTAAAAGCCTTAATTTCTCAAGAACAAGATTTGAAAGAAATTTTAGAAAGTTGGTTAAGGTATTTTCGTAATGCTTTAAGATTAAAAATTGGCTTATCGTCAGAGTTAATAATTTCGTCTTCCTTTATTTCTAGTTTTCCCATTTTTAAACTGAAAAGAATTATTAACTCTATTGAAAAAATAAATTTTCTTATTTCTACAACCAACATCAACAAAAAATTAGCATTAGAGCAAATAATGATGGAGTTGTAAGGCCGTCCTTATTTAAAAATCCATCTCCTCAGTTATGTGAGATGGGTTTTTGTGTTATGATTAGAAAATAGAAATATTTATATGAACTTTTCCCAGTTGATTCTGTTAATTATTCTAAGTTTTCTTCCCAGTTTTTTCTGGATATTTTTTTATTATTATTATTCCCCTCGTTTTACTACCCCAAGGGGCTTTTTGGTGGTTTTGTTTTTCTTAGGGATGTTAGCTGCCGGAGGCGCAGTTTTTCTTGAAAACGGAATTTTCAGGATTCTACCAACCTCCGTTTTAGAAACTTTTTCAAGATATTTTTTTGGGATTTATCCTTATCAAGTTTCAGATGTTCTGTTGGTATTTGTTTTAACTTTTTTTGTTATAGCTCCAGTAGAGGAGTTGTTGAAATTTTTTGTGATCCGTTTGGCTATCCAAGTAAAGCCAAGATGCTTAGATCAAACTATTGATGGAATAAAATTTGGATTAGTTGTTGGTTTGGGTTTTGCTGTGGTTGAGAATGGAATTTACTTTCAACAGCCTCTTCTCGAGGGGCAAAATCTTTTGCTTTTGAAATTATTTTTTCTGAGATTATTTATTTCTACTTTAGGGCATTCCCTTTATACGGGGATTATTGGCTATTATTTAGGTTTATCTAATTTTTATAAGATTTACAGCCATCGTTTTCTTTTAAAGGGTCTTTTTTTCGCAATTTCTGTTCATGCCCTTTTTAATTTTTTTCTTTTGATTAATATCGGATTT
>MHLV01000032.1:0-8234 GCA_001819145.1 Candidatus Nealsonbacteria bacterium RBG_13_36_15
TGCAACTGCTACTATTCTTCCCCTTTTGTTTCTTTTTAAACGATTAAGCCATTCTTGAAAATCTGGGTCTTGGGGTTCACCCCTATACACTTCCATTATTGTCGCCTCCTCCTTTGTTTTACGCTTTTCCCGTTTTTCGCAATAACGAAATCATCAAAGACCACCGGCAACCTTTCTTTAGCTTCCCTCAAGAGGTTAACCATTACCCGCCTAATTTCCCAGTGGGCGCTTATTGCGCATCTTAATTCAAAGATATGCCGCCATTCTCTAAGATTGGCTGTTATTACAATTTGGGATTTTATGCCAATAGGCAAAACCTGTCTGGCATCTTCTGTTACCCAACCAGCTATTCTCAAACCCCGGTACATTTGTTCGTTCAACTGCATCCACTGCCCGAAGGAAACTGCAAATATGTGGGGACTGGGAACTGCCCCGATTCGGTCAGATATTTCAAGCGTTACCACTTTCTCATCAGGATCCTTGCCTGGCGGAATAACTACTTTAAAATCGCTTTCATCTACATATCTGGTAGATTCCTGGGTATAAGCTGCCAATCTATGGCGGACTAATTCGTGGGTAAGGCCCCTGGATACATTATTAAATTCTACGGTCATTGCTGAGTGCTCAATAACGCTTTCGTGTCCTCTTTTCCTTATCATTTCAACAAATTTAATTGCTGAATCATCTGTAATTTTCTCCCGGCTCTGATATGCGGTTCGACCGGCGAGCTCAATTAGCTGCAGGGGATTTTCTCCTTCTAATCCTATCATAATTGCTAAAATTCTATGAGAACCTGCATTTTGAAGAATCTCCATCTCGCCCTCCTCTCAAAGATTCAGTTTGTCGTGTAAAAGAGCTCTGACTTTGGAGAAAACCTCCTCCACCAGTTCTTCTCCTCCGATTATATAAACATTTTCAAAGTAATTTGGCAAGGTTTGGAAAGTTTGCAAAACTTTTTCAAGTTTTTCCTCTTCTTCGAAAAGAGTCCTCTCTTCGCCCCTATCTCTGATACGTTCCAAACAAACTCTTGGTTCAACTTTTAAAATAATAGTAAAATCTGGCAAAAGAAATTCATTATTTATATTCATTAAATATTCCAAATCAATTCCTTCTGAAACACCGTAAGCAAAAGAAGAAAAAGCATAGCGATCGGAAATGACTATTTTATTTTCTTTTAAGGCGGGGATAATTAAATTTTCTAAATGTTCTTTCCGATCTTTGGCGAATAATTCTTGCAGTTCTTTGGGTTCAATTTTTGTTTTTTTACCTAAAATTTCTATGATTCTTTTTCCAACCCCAGAATCTTTGGTTAGTTCTTTAGTCAAAACCACCTGATACCCTTTTCCAATTAAAAAATCCCTTAAAAATGCTGTCTGAGTTGACTGCCCCGAACCGTCTAATCCTTCAAAAACAATAAATTTTCCAGGATAAGGGTTTTTAAGCATTTTTTATATTTGTTTTTCTTTTTTCTTGGTGGAAACCCGGCCGCCCTGCCATTGGCCCTGGTATAAATTTGTTTTTCCTTTTACTTCATAAAACATAGCGTGGGCAACCCGAGCTCCAAACTCAATTTTTATCTCGCAAACACCCAGATTACAAATTCCAAAAGTCAGCTCGCCGCAATAACCGGGCGAAGCATTACCGGTAAAAACCATCAGACCCGACCTAAAAAGTGTTGTTCTTGGCCTGAATAAAATCAGGATATTCTTTGGAGTGTTAACTTTCTCAATAGTTTTAATCAAGTAATATTTTCCGGGCTTAAAAATAAAACTTTGCTTCTTTTTAGGATTATATTTTGCCAATAGTTTGGTTTTTGGCGTCTTTCTGTCTTCTATGCCCAAAAAACCTTTTCCGGAAATCTCATAAATTTCTCCTACTCTTAAGTCAAAACCAGCCCCTTCGGGGCTTTTAATTTCTCTTTCAGATAAATTTTCCACCAATTTTTTCTTTTTTACTAATTTTAGTAATTCATCTATGCCCAGTATCATTTTTTTAGAATCCTGATTTGCCTCTTAATTCTTTTAGGTTTTCAAAAAGAGAGGGCGTCCACTCCATACAAATATCATAAAGTATTGAAGCCATTCTTCTAATTTCCCATTCTGCAGCTTTATCTAATCTCAATTTAAAAAGGTGGCGTAAAGCCCTGGCATTAACATAAAAATAACAAGAAGTTGACCAAAAAACTGGCATTATTTTTCTGCCATCTTGTTTTGTAGAACCTAAAGCAATTTTCCTGTCAAATAATTCAATGGCCTTTTTGGCAATTTCCTCATCTATTTTTAAAAGTTCTTTTACTTTTTCTTCTTCATCAATATAATCGTAGGTATTATAAACAAAGTAGTTTTGGCTGGCCGGCACATAACGGGTGCTTCTAAATGTCCAGCCAACTCCGATTTTATGCCTTGTCCATTGAGCCTGCAAAGATTTAGTTACTCCCGAAAAATAAAGAACAAACTGCACAGATTGCAAAGGTGTATCATGCCCAAGCTCAATTAAAGTTTTATTTAATCTAATATCGTCCTCTTTTGTGCCCTTTGATTCATGGGAAGCTCTGGCTGTAAAAGCCGGTAAAGTTTCTGGGGTACAGAGATCTTTATACTCGCCGACTGGCTGACTTATCGCCACCAGCTTTATTTCGGGCTCAACAGCCCGAAATAGGTCTTTTCTCAATTTTTTCCATTTGTCCATATTTGATAAATATTTATATAAATTTTTCTTTTTTAAATTCTTCTTCCTGGTTTACCCTGCTAGCTCGTGGAGATTTTTGATGAGCGTATTTATGGTCTTTTTGTTTCAAATAAGGGACTTCGGATGGACTAGAAAGAGTTTCAAAAGTAATAGCGCAAATTCTCATTCCAGGATATAAGGCTACCGGCATTGTTCCTAAATTACCAAGCTCAAGAACAGCTTTCCCCTTCCAGCCGGGATCAAAACGGGCAGCCGTAATATGAATGACTATCCCTAATCTTCCCAAAGATGATCTGCCGTCAATCCTGGCGGCTAAATCCGGTGGAATTTCAAAACTCTCTTCGGTGTTAGCGATAATAAAATCCCCGGGCTGCATAATTAGCGGTTTTCCCGGGACAAGCTTAATTTCCGACATTATTTTTTCAATTGGAATGTTCGTTTTCAGGTCTATAAAAGGAATTTCACTCCTTTTAAACTTTTTAAAAGTCTTTCCTAATTTCAGATCTAAAGAACAGGGGCCAAGCTGTTTTTCAAAATTAGGCTCTGGAATAATTTTAATCTTGCCCTCTCTTATATATTTTTTAATATCGCGATCCGAAAGAATCATAATGGTTATTCAACTGTAATACCCATTGATTTTGCCGTGCCTTCAATTATTTTTATGGCCTGTTCCAAATTGTCGGTATTTAAATCAGGCATTTTTCTTTTGGCAATTTCTTCAAGTTGAGTCCTGGTAATCTTCCCCACTTTTGCTTTGTTTGGCTCGCCAGAACCTTTCTCAATAGCAACAGCTTTTTTAAGAAGCTCTGAAGCTGGGGGCTGTTTTATCTGGAAACCATAAGTTCTGTCTTCATAAACAGTAATTTCAACCGGCAGTTTCCAGCCCTGCTGAGATTTTGAGGCATCATTAAATTTTTGGCAAAATTCAGCAATATTCAGGCCATGCGGAGCTAAAGCCGGTCCGACAGGCGGTGCTGGAGTAGCTTGGCCAGCAGGAATTTGTAATTTTAAAATAGTTTTAATTTTTTTCGCCATTTTTATAATTTTTTAATTTGGAGAGAATCTAACTCAACTGGAGTGTCCCGGCCAAACATATTAACTAAAACTTTAACTTTTCCCCGTTCTTCATCAATTTCGGAAACCCGACCGTCAAAGTCCTTAAAAGGACCGTCAACAATTTTTACCATATCGTCGACTTTAAAATCAATTTTGAATTGAGGAGTTTCAACACCTATTCTTTTCTTTAAGGTTTCTATTTCTGGTAAAGAAACAGGAATTGGGACAGTACCAGCCCCCACGAAACCTGTAACATTGGGAGTATTTCTGACAACATACCAAGAATCATCTGTAACAATCATCTCAACTAAAACATAACCGGGGTAAATTTTTTCTTCCACCACCTTTCTCTTTCCACCTTTTATTTTAATCTTTTTTTCTTTAGGAACCAAGACATTAAAAATTTTGTCTTCCATGCTTAAAGACTCGATCCGCTGCTTTAAATTCTTGGCAACGGCATCTTCGTACCCTGAATAAGTATGTAAAACATACCAATTTTTTTCCTGGGATAATTGCTGTTTTGCCATATTACAAGATGAATTTCGTCAATAAAGCTGTGAAAATAAAATCTAAGCCTCCTAAGAATGAGGCAACTGCTACTGACACACCAATAACAATTAAGGTGTATCTTAAAGTTTCTTGTCTTGTTGGCCAGTTAACTTTTTTTATTTCTAATCTGACCTCTTTTAGAAATGTTTTAATTCTATTAAGCATATTTTATTAATTTATCTTAAAAAGCCCTTCGGGGGCCTTCTTCTATTATAGCCACCGAGACTTAGATGTCAAGGTTTTGTACCTTTTTTGCGTGGGTTTGGATAAACTTTTTTCTCGGCGAAACTTCTTTTCCCATTAAAATATCAAAAATTTTGTCTGCCTCACGGACATCTTCAATCGTAATCTGTTTTAGAATACGATTTTCAGGATTCATTGTCGTCTCCCATAATAATCCGGGATTCATTTCTCCCAAACCCTTAAAGCGCTGGATATTAATTCCGGCAACCTTTTCTTCCTTTTCCTCTTTTTTTCTTCCTCTTTTTTTCTTCCTCTTTTTTTCTCCGCCCCGTATTTCATCAACTATGGCCTCTTTGTCATCTTCGGTAAAAGCGTACCTAACTTCTTTTCCAGCCTGAATTCGGTATAAAGGCGGCTGGGCAGCATATATATAGCCTGCTTCAATAAGGGGCTGAAAATAGCGATAAAATAGCGTTAAAAGAAGGGTTTTAATATGGTTCCCGTCAGAATCAGCATCGCACATTATAATAATCCTGTGATATCTGGCTCTCTTGATATCAAAATCCTGAGACACAGCTGTTCCTAAAGCAATTATTAAAGATTTAATTTCTTTTGAGGTTAAAATTTTATCAAGGCGAGCCCGTTCAACATTCAGAATTTTTCCTCTTAAAGGCAGGATTGCCTGAAACTTCCTGTCTCTAGCCTGTTTTCCAGAACCACCAGCTGATTCTCCCTCAACAATATACAACTCCGACTCTTCTGGCCTTCTGGAAATACAGTCTGCGAGCTTACCAGGCAAGGCCAATCCGTCCAGCGCTCCTTTTCTCAAAACAGTTTGGCGGGTTATTTTAGCTGCTTTTCTTGCTTTAGCTGAAAGAATACATTTTTCAATTATTAATCTGGCATCCTGAGGATTTCTTTCCAAGAAATCAGCCAATGCTTCTGAAATCACTCCTTCAGCTGCTACTTTTGCCTCCGGATTCCCAAGTTTTGCTTTAGTCTGACCCTCAAATTGGGGATCTTTTATCTTCACTGAAACAACTCCTGTCAAACCCTCTCTGATGTCCTCGCCGTTTAAATTCTCACCGATATCTTTTAGAAAATTATTTCTCTTAGCATAATCGTTAAGTGACCGGGTTAGGGCCGTTCTAAAACCAGTCAAATGAGTGCCGCCCTCACCCGTATAAATATTGTTGGCAAAGCTCTCTTCGTGGGCCTCATATTCATCAGTATATTGCAAGGCCGCTTCAACTAAAATCCCTTCCTTCTCGCCTAAGCAATAAAAAATATTCGGGTGATGAACGGACCTCTGGCGAATTAAATATTTAACATAAGAAGTTAAGCCTCCTTCAAAATAAAAACTGTATTCTTTTTTTTCTGTTCCCCTAAGGTCAGAAACTGTTATTCTTATTCCCTTGGTTAGATAGGCCTGCTGGCGAAGGTGATTTAAAATTCTCTTAAAATCGAATTTAATGTCTTTAAAAATTTCTGAATCTGGCTCAAAAATCACCGTGGTTCCAGATCCCCGGCAACCACCTATTTTTTTAATTTTTGTTTTAGCTTTCCCTTTAGAATATTCCTGAACATATTTTATACCGTTCCGACAAACTTCAGCTCTCAACCACTTGGAAAGAGCGCAAACCACCGACACGCCCACTCCATGCAAACCCCCTGCTACCTGGTAGGCCTTACCGCCAAATTTAGCTCCGGCGTGCAGGGTTGTCATTACAGTTTCCAAGGCTGATTTTTTTGTTTGAGGATGTTTATCAACGGGGATACCTCGTCCATTGTCTGTAACTTTAACTCTGTTATCCGGCAAAAGAATTACTTCCATCTGATTTCCATGGCCCATCATAAATTCATCCAAAGAATTGTCGGCACATTCCCAAATTAAATGGTGCAAACCGTCGGGCCCGGTAGATCCAATATACATTGCCGGTCTTCTTCTAACGGGTTCTAAACCCTCAAGAACATAGATATCTTTTGCGTTATAACTCTCTTCATCTTTTTTCCTGACTTTTGGTTCTAACGCTGTTTTTGTTTTGTTTGATTTGGCTTTTTTTGGTTGAACTTTTTTTAGTTTAGATTTTTTCTTTGGCATTTTTTTATTTTTATTTATTTTCTAACTTGCCACTCCAGCTTCTTTTCTAAAGCTTTAATAATCTTTTGATGGATTCTATCAATTTCTAACGAATTTAAAGTCCGGTCTTCAGCTTGATAAATAATATGAAAAGCTAAATTTTTCTTACCCTCAGGCATTTCTTCCCCTTCGTAAATATCAAAAATATCTACATCCCGGACTACTTTACCTCCAGCCGTATTAATTATATTTAAAACTTCCTCAACTAAAACTCTTCTTGGAACCAATACGGCCAAATCCCTTACTGCCGAGGGATAGCGGGAAAGTGGCCTGAATTCGTGCTCTTCTGAACACAATTGACTTAATGTTTCAAAGTCAATTTCAAAAATAGCTAAATTCTCGTTAATTTTTAATTCTTCCAAAATTTTAGAAGATATCGCGCCCAAGAATCCAATTTCGACCCGGCCAATTTTAATTTCAGCTGATTTTTTAATCTGCCAGAAAGAAAGTTTGCTTTCCTCCGGGGTGGGTTTGTAAAAATCATACCAAATATCGCTTATCCCCAATTGGTTTAACAAAGAATCAACAGTTCCTTTTAGTTCAAAAAATATTTCTGCCTGCGACTTGCTCTCTTTCCTGAAAACAGCTCCTGCTATTATTCTTTTTTCCTCAGCTCCTTTTCCTTTCTTTTCATAAATTTTTCCTAATTCAAATATTCTGATTTCGCTGAAATTCTTTAAATTTATTTTAAGATTGACCAATAAATTAGGAATTAGGCTCGGCCTTAAATACTTCTGCTTAATGCTGACTGGGTTTTCTATTTCAATTAACTCACCTCTCTTATAACCGAAAATTTCCCTTAATTCTTCGCCCCCAAAAGAATAATTATAGACTTCAGTAAAACTAAGTTCTTTTAAGGCTCTTTTTGAAAGGTTTTCCCAAAAAATTTGGTCGTTTCTTTTTGGCGGCAAAAGAGCAGCTAGGGGAAATTTTGCTGGAATTTTTTTATAGCCTTGGATTCTGCCGATTTCTTCTATTAAATCTTCCGGTAAATAAATATCCAGTCTTCTGGTCGGAATTTCAACTTTAAGCTTTTGGCTTGAAGACTGGAAAACTTTAAATCCAAGATTTTTAAAAGTTTTGATTATTTCGCTTTTTGGAATTTTAACTCCCAACAATTCTTCAGCATAATTTAAATCTAAAATAATTTTCTTTGATAAGGCCCTTCTCGGATAAAAATCAACCAAGCCCCGGGCTATTTTACCGCCGGCAATCTCTTGTATCAAAGAAACTGCCCTATTTATGGTAATCTCTGTTAAATCAGGATCAATGCCGTGTTCAAAGCGCAATGAGGCGTCGGTTTTTAAATCAATGCTTTTGGACCCTTTTCGGATAATTTTCTGGTTAAAATTGGCCGACTCAATAACTACGGTCTTCGTTTTCCTATCAATTTCCGGCTCTTTCCCCCCTTTAATTCCGGCAATGGCTATTGGTAATTTGCTATCTGCGATAACTAAAATATCTTTATACAAATCATATTTTTCTCCATCTAAAGTTACGATTTTTTCTTTATCTTTAGCAAATCTAACAATAATTTTTCGGTCTCTCAGTTTTTCTCCGTCAAAAGCATGAAGGGGCTGGCCAGTTTCCAGCATTACATAATTTGTAATATCAACAA
>MHLV01000032.1:8705-10283 GCA_001819145.1 Candidatus Nealsonbacteria bacterium RBG_13_36_15
GATGAGAAATAATTAAATCAACATTTCCTAATTCTTTAGCTAATAAAATTTCGGCTGGCTCAATATCAATACCGACCAGTATTTTTTTTATTTCTCTATCATCAGCAATATTCAAGACTCTTGAATCTAAATAAGGGTTCTCTAAGATCTCTAAGTCAAATTCTTTTTTTTCTTTATCTAATAATTTTTTAAATTTTTCTTTTCTTCTTTTCAAAAGCTTTCCTATCCCCTCTTTACCCCGAAAATCAGCTTCAATTCCCATTTTTATTGCTAAATTGTAAATTTCTTTTGTTTTCATAATTTTTAAAACTGGTTTAAAAATCTTAAATCGCCGCCGTAAAAGAGACGGATATCATTGATTTTATATTTCATCATAGCTAATCTATCCATTCCTATTCCAAAAGCAAAACCCTGCCAGTATTTAGGATTTAAGCCCGTAGCTTTATAAACTGTCGGATGAACCATTCCGGCTCCCATCATTTCCAGCCAGCCTGTTTGTGAACAGACTGGACATCCTTCTCCCCGACAATTCAAACAGCTCATATCTACTTCAAAAGAAGGTTCAGTAAAGGGGAAATAGCTCGGCCTCATTCTTATTTTAGTTTCTTTTCCAAAAAACCTTTTGAAAAATTCTTGAATTATAGCTTTAAAGTTAGCTGCTGAAACTTTTTTGTCTATCATTAATCCTTCGACCTGATAAAAATTAATTTCGTGTGAAGCATCGGTTGCCTCATGGCGAAAAATTCTACCGGGAACAATAATTCTTAAAGGCGGATTATTTTTCTCCATATATCGAACCTGAACAGGAGAAGTATGAGTTCTTAAAAGTAGCTTGCTGTCTTTTAGCCAAAAAGTGCTCCAGGCATCGCGGGCCGGATGGTCTTTGGGAATATTCAAAGCGTCAAAATTATACCATTCATTTTCAATTTCCGGACCTTCAACAACTGAAAATCCTATTGATTGGAAAACTTCCTCTGCTTGGCTTTTAATTTGAGTTAAAGGATGCAAATGGCCGGCCAAGGGTTTTCTGCCGGGAATGGTAACATCAATCCAGTCTGTTTTCTTGGCAACTTCCTTGACAAGACGCATCTTTTTTGCCTTAACTTCTATCCTTTGCTTAACAAGATTTTTAAGATTATTGGCTTGTTTGCCAACTTTAGCTCTTTTTGTCTCGGGCAGTTTTTCTAAGGAACGTAAAATCGCGGTAAGTTCTCCTTTTTTACCTAAATATTTTTGAAAAATATCATCCAGCTGCTTTAACTCTTTTGCTTCTTTCAACTCCTTTTCAGCTTTTCTTTGAAGCGATTTTAAGAATAATAAAAGTGTCATTCTCTAACTTTATTTTACCTTAAAATTAAGTAAAAATCAAGTATTTTGCTGTGGAAAAAAGCCGTTAAAATAAATACAAAAAGTCGCTGATTTCAGCGACCTTAAATTCCTCCTTATTTTTTTAATTATTCTCTAAGTCAATTGATATGCCTCAATCTCTTCCATTACGGCTTTCACAGCGTCTTTTGACCAAAGATCACGCTGGCCAAAAGCATAAACTAGATCCAACAGGTTGTAGGCTACAACAAT
>MHLV01000033.1 GCA_001819145.1 Candidatus Nealsonbacteria bacterium RBG_13_36_15
AGCCAAAGTTGATTTGCCGTGGTCTATGTGGCTAATTATACAAAAATTTCTAATGTTTTTTTGGCTGTCCATAAAATTCAAATAGTTTAAGGTTCTGCTATCTCAGAAGAAGTTACTTCTTTTTTAAATTGTTTATGAAAAGAGCTTGTGATTGTCCTTAACTCTGGAAATTTTAAAAAGTAGGTTATGGCCAAGTAAAATATAATACCCGTGAGCCCAGCCAAAGCTGTCTGCGTTAAAATTCCCCAGACTTTTTCTGTTGTAAAAAACCTACCTAAAAAGTGGAGGTTAAAATAAACAATGAATCCCGAAAAAACACTCAAAACAAAAACTTTTTGGAAAGACGAAAAAATTTCTCCTCCCTTAATTCCGCCCAACTTTTTATTAAGAAGAGCTAAAAGCAAAAATGATTGAAGAATAGCCGCCAAAGAAAAAGCTAATGGCAGGCCTATAATTGAAATATCTCCAATACCTCCAAGCTTTAATGTATCTGCTATTAAAATCTGAAAAAAGTTTGGAAAACTTAAAAGCCAAACCAAAGAAAAACTTAAAAAAATATTTAGAGCAATTGCCGTAAAAGCAATTAAGGTTGGCGTTTTTGTATCCTGGAAGGCAAAAAAGGCACGGGAAACAAAAGGAATTAAAGCTGAAGCTAGAATGCCTACAGAAAAAAGCCCCAAGCTGGCCGCTGTCAACTTGGTATCCAGCCAGCTAAAACTGCCGGAACCCAAACTACCCAAAACTAACCTAACTAATTGGGCTCTTAAAACAAAAATTAAAAAACTCGCAGGCAAAATCAAAAAAATAATTTGGCGGAAAACTGAAGAAAAATTTTCTAAAAATTTTTCTTTCTGCCCCTCTGCCCAATTCTTGGAAAGAACAGGAAAAACAGCCAAGGCAAAAGGAATGCCAATGATACCAATTGGAAAATAGTAAAGATCATTTGCGTAATTAAAAATGGCAATCCCCCCAACTATAGTAGAGGCAATGGCTGTAACAACAATAAGATTTATTTGCTGGCCGGCGACGGCAAAAGAACGGGGCACCATCAGTTTAAAAATTTCTTTTATTGCAGGATGTTTTAAATTAAAAAGAGCTCTGTAGTGAAAACCGCAATTTCTAACAACTGGTGTTTGAATTATCCAATGTAAAAAAGCTCCTAAAATTACTCCGTAAGCTAAACCTGGCAAGCCAAAGCGAGGATATAAAAACAAGATCCCAGAAATAATTCCAAGATTATAGAAAATAGGGGCTAAAGAATAAATAAGGAAACGGTTAAAATAATGCAAAACGCCGGAAAAAATGCTTGAAAGGCCGAAAAAAATCGGGCTTAGAAACATTATTCTGGTTAGCAAAGCTGTTAAATTCTGATCTTTAACTGAAAAACCGGGAACAATAAATTTAATTAAAATAGGGGCGAAAATAAAAAGAATTAAAGAAGATAAAAAAAGGAAAAATAAAAAAACGTTCAATACATTATTGACCATTTCCCAAGCTTTTTCTTTTTCCTTTGAAAAATATTCAGAAAATATTGGCAGAAAGGCAACGCTTAACCCTCCGACAACCAAAAAATTATAAACAAAATCAGGAATCCTGAAAGCTGCAAGATAAATGTTTACTTCCGGGCCCGTTCCAAACTGGCCAGCCAGCAAACTATTTCTTAAAAGGCCCAACAATCTACTAAGCCCTGCTGAAAAAGCAAGCAATATGGCAGCGAAAGTAATGGTTTTTGTTTGAGAGTTTAAGATATTATTAATAACCATAAAAAAATATGATTATTTCATTTTAGAATTTTTACTGATTATTTACAAATCTTCCCAAAAATAAAAAGCCTGAGCAGGAAATAAGCCGAATTCTGTTAAGCTATCCCTTACGAGATAACCTATGGCAATCATCTATCTGGGCCTTAAATTACTTTAAAGCTCAAGCGAACTACTTTTTCCAAAAAATTCTGTATGATTCCAGAATTTTTGGTTTGTTCTTGCATCCAGTAAGGATTTAGCCGTTTCACCTCCAGGATTTCTCCTAGAATTCGCCAAGCACGCTTTTGTGTGCTCGGCGGTCTTCGGCTTTCGCCTCAGGCCGTCTCTGTTCGCACCTCTATCTCGCCTAATTTTTCTCGAAAAATTAGGCGGACGACGGTCGTTAACCGCTACTTTTTTAAACCACCCTTAAGATGGAGTGAATGTTCGGACTTTCCTCCAAGCACTCAAGAAGACTCAAGAAGTTTGAATGCTCAGCGATTGCCTATCCTACTCAGGCCATTTTATATTAGCAAATTTAAGGCTTTTGTCAAGATTTTTCATTCTATAAATCTTGACTAAATCTTCTTTTTTTGCTTTACTCTTTATGTCAGAACGAACACGCATTCTGAAACGGAGGGTTCAAGATGTTTCAATTCAAACCATCTTCCCTATTTAAAATGCCGCAAATTAGAGTATTCCGTCTTTGGCCCGTTAGATTGGCCTGTACAGAAACAGCATTAAATTTAGCCGTCAGGCTAATGACTGAAAAGGGTTATTCCCCAACTAAAAGAGAAAGAGGAATAGCCCAATGGGAAGGCAAAGAAAAAAGCTCAGATCACAACTGTTTTATTTGCTTTAGAAGCTATAGGGGGCTAAACTCCAACGGATATGTTGGCGTGGACGCTTGTAGCTGCCAAAAACCGCAACCTCTGCAGGAAATAGTTGAAACTTTTGAAAAAGAAATGCGTCAATGCGGATTATTCGCATCGCCTGAAGAACAGCTCTTTCATATCACAGGAACATCATATTAAGCCCTTCCGGGCTTTTTTATTTAATCGCCAAGTTAGTTATCTTTTGGTATAATAAAAATATGAACAATGATAAGCCAATTCAACTTTCGCCAAGCTCATTGAATCTATATTTGGAATGCCCGCGTTGTTTTTGGCTTGAAAAAAGATACGGCATTAAAAGGCCTCCGCCATATCCCTATGCTTTAAATATGGCTGTTGATACCCTTTTAAAAAAAGAATTTGACAGCTACCGGGCCAAGGGAAAACCCCATCCTTTAATTACTGAAAATAACATTCAAGCAAAGCTTTTTTCTGACCAGCAAAAATTAAACCAATGGCGCAGCAACTTTGAAGGAATCCGTTATTATGATACTGGACTTGGAGCAACTCTTTTTGGAGCGGTTGATGATATTTTAGAATTCCCAAACAATAAATTAGCTCCCCTTGATTATAAATCTACTGGCAGTAAAGTGCCTAAAGTATATGATCGCTTCCAGCTCCAGATGGATGTTTATACTTTCCTTTTGGAAAAAAACGGATTTTTAACTCCAAAAAAGGGCTATTTGGCTTTTTATATAGTTGACAAGGAAAATGGTTTTGAAGACAGGCTTCCTTTCAGAAAAGAGCTTCACGAAATAGATACAGACTCTTCTTATGTCCAAGGAATTTTTGAAGAAGCAGTAACGCTCTTGAGAAATAAAAAACTACCTTCTTCTCATCAAGATTGCCAATTTTGCCGGTGGCTAAAACAAGCTTCAAACTTTTAGAAAAAAGGTCGAATCTTAATTTAAAAAAATAATAAGCTAAATTCACGATCTCATTAACATGGATAAGAAGTTGATGATCTTTATAATTGTTGCCTTAATTATTGTTGCTGTTGTTTGCATTTTTGCTTACTCTTTGGTTTTAAAAGAAAAGCCCTCGGTAATTACCCCCGCGGTTGAAGGAATTAAAGAAATCACCCCGCCCCCTGCCACAGGCAATGTAGATGACCTAACAGACGCTTTAATTAAAGAAGTAGCTGATACTGAACCAATTTTGACAGAAGAAGATTCAGACGCTGCCATAATTAATAATGACAGCCAAGAGATTAGTGACTTTGGTCAATCTGTAAATGAAAATGAGTTCTAAAAAAATATTCATAGCAGGCGTTGCACTATCAGTAACAATGGCTGTATTAATCCCTCTTTTAATCTTAGCCCAAAATAATGATATAACAGACACAACAAAAGGTATTTGTGCCAAAATATCTGAACTATCTTCAAAAATTGACCAAAGACTTTCTGCTGCTGAATCAAAATTAGAAACTAAACGCGAGGAAATATCAAATAGGATTGAAGAAAGGCGGGAAAAACGCGATACCCGACTTGAAGAGAAAAGGATGAAATGGGACGCTAACCGGGAAGAACACTTTGCCAAAATGGAAGAAAAAGCCCAGACCGATGAACAAAAGCAAGCAGTGATGGCATTTCGCCAAGCAGTTACCGAAGCAATTCAGGCTCGCCGGATGGCAATTGATGAAGCAATTAACAACTTCCGCGACAGCGTTGATGATGTAAAATTCTCCCGCAAATCAGCCATTGACGAATTAGTCAAAAAGTTCAGGGAAGATGTTAAGGCAGCTTATGAAAAAGCCGTATCTGACTGCGAAAGTGGCGTTGATCTTCAAGCTGTCCGCCAAAATCTCCGCGCTAACCTAAGAACAGCCAGGGAGAATTTCGTAAATGACAGACAGAATATTGAAAAATTAAGCGCCGATATGGAACCGCTTATTGAAGCCAAAAGAGAAGCAATCAAAAAGGCAATTGATGATTTCAAGGCGGTATTAGAGAAAGCAAGAGCTGATTTTAAGGCTGCTGTAGGAAAAGGAACATCCGAAGAAGGAGAATAAAAATTAGATTTATAATTTTCCCCCCCTTACCAAAAAATCGCCATTCGGGCGATTTTTGGAATTTTGGTTTTAAAGCAGAAAGGTCATTTAGGCTTAACTTTAATCTTATTAATAACAAAATAGATGAGGCAAGCAAGAAAATACCAATAAAATAACGTTAAAAAAAGTGATACCAAAGCAGTAAGCCAATTAAGTTCTAATATTCCTATTTCCTCCATTATCCCACCAAGAGAAAACGGTAGGATAAGAGGAATAGTAAAAAGGTAATAATCCATAGGTTTGTTGGCCCAAGTGCCAAAAGACGATTCAGCCATAATAATAAAAGATACCGCAAATATAATTACCAAAGGAAAAAGCCCAATCTTCCATTTGTTCGGTCTTAAAAATTCTCTAATAACTTCCATTAATTTATTTTATCTCATTTCTTGTGAAACAACAAGTCCGTTTTCCACAGAAAGATGCTTTTCAAACTTTCTTTTCTTTTAAGTTTTTGGCTTCAACCTAAACTTCAGTTAAATTTGAACCCTAACCTTAAATATGATATTTTTAAGATAAGAAGACCAAAGAGACAATAAATGAAAAAGAAGATTTATATATTGGCTTTTACAACTTTAGGAATATTGGTTCAATTTTTGCTACACGCCGGAATAGAAATTTGGTATATTAACTTGCTTTTGGGTGATTTTGGGAAATATGGCCTTGGTCTTTCCTGGAATCAATTATATATTATTCATCATACCGACACGGTTATACTTTTGGCTGCGGGAATTTTATCTGGTTTTCTGGCTGGTAAATTCTTTTGGCGAAAAATCTATGAGAAAAAATAGAAAATATGCTAATTCTAATTAATGTTATAATTTTTAGTTTTATAGCAGGGCTTTCCACTATCTTCGGGATTTATCTTGTTCGCCGATTTGAAGAACTGATAAAACGAAATGTTATTTTTCTGATAAGTTTTGCGATTGGAGTTTTATTGGCCAATGCTTTTTTTCATTTAATACCAGAAGCAATTGAAATTAATCCCACCTGGTTTTATTGGACATTAGGTACCATTATCTTTCTTTTCCTGCTTGAGCATTTTGTTATTATCCATTCCTGCCACGAAGAAGAATGTGACGTTCACGCTTTAGGGGCTGTTAGTTTTTTAGGAATAGTTTTTCACTCGCTTATTGACGGAATTGTTATTGGGGTAGGCTTTGAAGTGGGTTTTATGGTTGGTTTATTAACTTCTTTGGCTGTTATTTTCCACGAAACAGCAGAGGGGGCTTTTATCTACACATTGCTAATTCATGATAAGAAATTTCAGGCAAAAGCCCTTCTGCTTTCTTGGATTGTCGCTTTAGCCACGCCACTTGGAGCTATTGCCACTTTTTTGCTGATCCAAGAGGTCTCGCCATTGGTTTTAAGCTGGCTGCTGGCAGCTGCTGCCGGCAGCTTTATTTATATTGGCGCCTCTGATTTGATACCGGAAGCCCACAAGAAATATAATTTTTTGAATATATTTTTGGTTTTAGCCGGCATTATTTTTGTTTTTGCCGTTGGCCGGTTTTTAGGTTAAAATAAAAAATCAAAAAGGTCGAAAAAATCTAAAAATTTATAAAAATATATAATTTATGAACGAACAAGAAATTAAAAGTCTAAAAGAGAGCAAGAAATCTTTGTTAATTGCTTTCATTGTTCTCTTAAATGTATTTTTAGCTGTCTTAATTGTTTCTGGTACGGTTGATATCCAAAATAAAATTAAAGAAGGAAAGTATATCGGCCAAGAGATTGAAACCAAGAATACGATTACAATATCTGATACCGGAGAGATTTATACAAAGCCCGATTTAGCGATTACTACCCTTTCTGTTATAACTGAGGCCAAAACAGTAAGCGAAGCAATGAAGGAAAATACAGAGAAAATGAATAAAGTTATTAATTTCGTGAAGGGCGAGGGGGTTGAAGAGAAAGATTTACAGACTACTAATTTTAATATTTATCCCCGTTACGAATATAGGGAAACAGAAATTTTTTCTTATCCTCCTTCTGATAAAAGAGTGCTTGTCGGCTATGAAGCAACCCAAAGACTCCAGGTAAAAATCAGAAACATGGAGAAGATCGGCAAGATTATTGAAGGAGCAACAGCAAATGGCGCTAATCAAGTTGGAGATTTACAATTTACTGTTGATAAACAAGACGAACTAAAAGATCAGGCAAGAAAGCAGGCGATTGATAAGGCAAAAACAAAAGCAGAGACATTAGCTTCACAACTGGGAGTGAATTTGGTAAGGATTACTAACTTCAGCGAAAGCGCTGTATTGCCATACTACCCCATTGATTTAAAATACGCTGAAGTGCCAGCTGAGGGTTTGGGAGGCGGCGCGCCCGAAATTGAAACCGGCGAGAATAAAATAACAGTTACTGTAACTATCACTTACGAAATTAATTAAAAAGCGGATTAAAAAATGAATGTCCACGAAGCCATTAAAAAAAGGTGGGCAGTAAGAAATTACAGGCCAAACCCTGTGCCAGAAGAAAGTTTAAACAAAATATTGGAAGCTGCAAGGTTGGCACCCTCTGCCCACAATAAACAGGGCTGGAAGTTTATAGTGGTTAAAGATTCAAGCAAAAGAAAAAAATTAAGTAAGGCTTCCGGCCAAGATTTTTTAGCTAAAGCGCCAATAATAATTGCTGGCGTTGCTTTAGATCCTGATTACATTATGGACTCTGAAGTTCCAGCTTATGCAGTAAATTTAGGAATTGCCATGGAACATATTGCCCTATCCGCCGTAGAAGAAGGTTTAGGCACTTGCTGGATTGGAAGCTTTTCTCAAAAGGAAGCTAAAGAGGTATTAAAAATTCCTGAAAAATATAAGATAGTAGCTTTAATGCCTATTGGTTTTCCTGCTGATAAATCTACGCCAAAATTCAGAAAAGATCTAAAAAAAATTGCTTGCTATGAAAATTTCATTGAATAACATATTTTAGCTTAAAGGTCGGAAATAAGTTAATTTTGTCAATTTTATGAAACAAATTTCAATCCATGGCTATATAACCAAATACGAAGATAAAGACTACAACGGAATAAGATATTTACTTGAAGATTTACAGTATGATGAAGCTAAGGTCTTTTTTGAGCAAGCCAGACTTCACGGTTCTGCTCAATTTGAAGATGATTTTGAAGGTCAATATATATTGAACCGTAATCCAGATGGTACTTATGATTTGGGTAGAAGGTAATAATTAAAAGGCAAGAGTTAATCAATATATTCTTCGGCCTTAATTAAAAATCAGACTATTTTATGACTCGCCAAGAAGCTTTAGCTTTATTAAAAGAAAACATTAAAAATCAAAATTTAGTCAAACATTGTTTAGCGGTAGAAGCTGTTATGAAAGGCTTGGCTAGATATTTCAGCCAAAACGAAGAAAAATGGGGTCTAACCGGGCTTTTGCATGATATTGATTATGAGAAAACTCAAAATGATCCCAACCAGCATTCATTAGTGGGAGCTCGCCTTCTTGAAGGTTTGGGAATAGATAAAGATATCTGCCGGGCAGTTAAGGTTCACAATGAAGCTCACGAGGATTTACCAGAAACATTAATGGAAAAAGCTCTTTATGTTTCAGACCCTTTAACTGGTTTAATTGTTGCTGCCGTTTTAGTTTTACCTTCAAAAAAAATTAATGACCTAGAAGTAAAGTCCCTGTTAAATCGTTTTAAAGAGAAGGCTTTTGCCAAGAGGGCTAATCGGGGAATTATTGAAAAATGCCAGGAATATTTAAATTTAAATTTAGAAGAATTTTTCAAAATAAGCCTTCAATCAATGCAAGAAATCTCTGAAAACTTAAACCTCTAATATATTATAGGCCTTGATTTTTTTAACTAAATGATTATAATATAAATATATGAGCAGGTTCGACCTTTTAATAGGCTTAATCGTTTTAGTTTTTCTTGTTTGGTATTTATCAAATAACTTTTTGCCAAGTCTCGTAAAATAAAAATAAGAAAATTTATGCCTCCAAAGTTCTGGTTGGCTATTTTTAATTTATAATATTAACGGGCTTACTTAATTTATATGAAAAAAGATATTCACCCAAAATATTTTCCTAACGCTAGGGTAATTTGCGCTTGCGGTAATACTTTTGAAGTTGGCTCAACTAAGGAACATATTGAAATTGAAATTTGTTCTAAGTGCCATCCTTTTTATAGCGGGAAAGAAAAAATTTTAGATAGAATGGGACGGGTTGAAAAGTTTAGGAAAAGATTGGCTAAAAAGAAGAAGAAATAATAATGAATTTAGAGGAAGCTCAAAAAGAATATGATGATATTGTTGAAGAATTCAGCGATCCTGATCTTGTTTCAGACCTGGAAAAGTTTGAAGAATTATCAAAAAAGAAGAATTATCTTGAAAAAATCATCACTAAAAAAAACGAGCTCCGGGAATTAAAAAAGAAAATAGAAGAAGATAAAACAATCCTGAAAGCCGAAGAAAATCCATCTCTTATTAGTTTAGCTGAAAATGAGTTATCTGATCTTTATAACCAAGAGAAGAAACTAAATGAAGAATTAAATGTCTTATTAAAAGAAGAAAGTGAACCAAAAATTGGCTCTGTAATTATTGAAATTCGAGCCGGTACCGGAGGAAAAGAAGCTTCTCTTTTCGCCAGAGATCTTTTTAGAATGTATTCAAAATATGCTTCCTCAGTTGGCTGGAAACAAAAGGTTTTAGAATCAAGATTAAGCGATTTGGGGGGATATAAAGAGATAATATTTTTACTATCTAACAACGATGTTTTCTCTATGATGAAGTATGAAGGCGGGGTTCACAGGGTTCAAAGAATTCCCGAAACCGAAAAGTCAGGAAGAATTCATACTTCAACAGCCACAGTGGCTGTCCTGCCAAAACCCAAAAAAACCCAGATTAAAATAAATCCCCAAGACTTAAAAATTGATTTGTATCGGGCTTCTGGTCCTGGCGGACAAAATGTTAACCGAAGAGAAACGGCAGTTAGAATTACTCATTTGTCTTCGGGTATTGTTGTGGCTTCTCAGGCTGAAAGAAATCAACGCCAAAATAAAGAAAATGCCTTAGCGATTTTGGAAGCTAAACTTTTAGAGCAGAAAGAAATAGCTGAGCAAGAAAAAATCCACGGAAAAAGACGCTCACAAATTGGCCGAGCAAAGAGGGCTGAAAAAATTAGAACTTATAACTTTCCTCAAAATAGATTAACTGATCATCGAATTAAAAAAAGTTGGAAAAATTTAGAAGAGATTTTTGAAGGAAAATTAAATCCAGTTATTGAAAAAATAAAAACAAAGTTGTAAGAATCTTCTTTTTATCAAAAAAAACCGCCGGAAAGGCGTTTTTTTTGTTAGCTCTAGAGCAAAAATCAAGATTACTGAGCTTTCTCAATTATGTCAATGTCTGTTTGATATCTTTTAGCTAAGCTTAAAACAGAATCTCCGTAAAATCGATATCTCGGATTGGTAGAACCAGAAAAATAAATCATTGCTGCCCTCCATTCTGCATCATAGGTTTGCTGGGCCGCACCATAATCTGCTAAATACAAGGCAGCAGCTAAGAAAGAATCTCTCATGTCCCAGGGGTTGGCAGTATTTCTGGTAATTTGAGCTACTCTATCTTTATATATTGCCCAAGTTGAGGGAATAAACTGGGCCGGACCCATCGCTCCTCCCCAACCAAAAGACATCGGACAAGAAACAGGAGTGGCGTAAGGATCTTTTCCTAAAGCTTTAGTAACATTCAAAAAATAAGGGACATCACGAGAAGGATTCATAACCCGAGGGATTGTCTGGCCAGGATTATTAATTCTTATCCCTGCTCCTGTTTGTGAATTTGATAAATAACACTGGCCAACATTCTTGCCAATATTTGATTCTTGGGTTAAAACAGCCAACAAAAGTGCTGGTCTTACCCCAGTAATACCTTTAACATAATTAGCTAAATCTAAGGCCTCCCCAAAGGTCGGGGCTTTTGGAGTGCCCACTAATTCAAAAATTCTCTTTTTAATCTCA
>MHLV01000034.1:0-323 GCA_001819145.1 Candidatus Nealsonbacteria bacterium RBG_13_36_15
TCTATTCAACTTCTATCCAACTGGTTACTTCCCAGCTTCCTCCGGGGCCGCTGGAAAATCTAACATCAGCCAGTCCTGTTTCATAGGTAACTTCAGCACTCGAGGTCATAGAAATTCCATACCCTGTCGCTTCTTTAAGATTTGCGCTGGAACTTAGTTTAATAAAACCATCAGAAGCATACAGAATAGCGGTTTTGGTGCTACTGGTCGCTTCTATCGCCGGATTACTTGGATTGGGCGCATTTTTTGTTGAAAGAAGCATTATATAACTTCCTATCGATATATTGCATTTCCCTCCGCCCTTATATCCCTCTGAGCCGCAA
>MHLV01000034.1:353-9865 GCA_001819145.1 Candidatus Nealsonbacteria bacterium RBG_13_36_15
CCATCAACAACAATAACTCCGCTAAAAGAGCCATAGCCAGGGTCGAGCTCGACTGCAGCGCTTGAAGTTAAACTTAGATCGCCTGTCACCCAAATAGTTCCGGTCATTGTTAGTTCAGCACTGCTGCCAATCGACATATTTCCATTTACCTTTACGGGTCCGAGAGAGTCTTTGTCACTGCTTCCCAAAGAGTAGCCGGCAATTTCGCCGCCGGCAGCAGCTTCATTTTTCCATTTAGTGATTTGTTCTTGGGTTATTGGCATATCTTGATGGCCAGCCGGATCAGCTTCTTGTAAAGTTGCACCACCTACTGTGTCACAATCAATGCTTGTTACGTAATGGGCGTCGCCATCAATTTCACAATCGTTTTCTCCGGCAATAGTTGCGGCCCAGGCATTGCCGCCTCCTTCTGTAGAATTAATTTCCATGTCTTCTATTCTGCCGCTGAAGCCTGATGAAATAACATCGCCATATATTTTAGCACTCGACGAGCCAACGATTGGCCCATTTGAAAAAACATTACCATGAACTTTGGCACTGCTGCCCATTTGAAGGCCTAAATCGCCGACCTGGACACCGTAATAGAATGCAACGTCTTCAGTAGATACTTGATATACAACCCGGGATTTCCTGATCCTATTTAGAAAGTTCCCTTGAGAAGTTATTGTTCTTGAGCCGCCAATTATATCAGATATTTCAACATTCGTAGAAATATTACCTACGGCCAGAGTATAAGGGCTTGACCAAGATTTTCCTTTAGATAGTCTTAAAAGGGCATCTTCAATTCCTGCCTCGGCAGAATAATAAGCTTGGGAGGATTTAACGATATTACTGGCAATTTTCTGTTGTCCGAGAACAAAAAGACCAACGCTTAAACCAATGCTAAGAATAATAGCTAAAATTAGAATAGCAACAAAGAGAGCAGCAAATCCATTTTTGGAAATTAGGTTTTTCATTGTTTTATTAATATGACCTTAAAGAGGCAACAGACTGTAAATTTACTGAGGCCTGGTACTCCGGTCTTCCGGTGGCATCTTTGTAGCCAAGCGTTAAATCAATTTGGACCGAGGGAACATCGCCGGATATAATTTTACTAAAAGTCAGATTTTTTACCTCAACTTTTTCTGAAGTTAAAATAACAGGATTAACTGATGCTCCGTCTATGGACTCTTTTTTTAGGCAAAGTTGATTGTCACAGATATAAAAATCAATATATGTCAAGATTTCGCCTATGGGTAAGTATTTTCTTGTTTCCAAGGAAAGCTGGCCAGGATGAGAATTAAAGACGCTGGTCGGTTCATAAACATCGTCTGCCTCTTTTATCTCATGGGTCATTATTTCAATTGCTCTTCTTGTATTATCTAAAGTTTCAGCCATTACTTTGTTTTTAGTATTTGCCATAACCGACCAAATGATAAAAGAAGAAATAACCGTAACAACAATAACCAAAGTGGCGATATAAACTAAAACCTCCACCAGCGTAAAACTTTTATTTTTTCTGTTTTCTGTTTTTTGTTGTCCGCTTGTCATTATCGCCAGTTAGTAAAATAAGTGGTTATCTCTACTGCTTGATTTTCCCAGGAAGCAGTGATTATAATTTTTTTCGTTTCGGGATCATTTATCCCACCGCTCTCAACAATAATATCTGATCCGTCTCTTTGAACGTTTTCAATGACTATTTTCCTGGTAAAATTATTAATTGTTTCCTCTCCTGAAACTAAATTCCATTTTGGAGGAACGTCAGCTGTTTTTTCCGGGTGATAAATTCCTGCAGTTAAAGATCCTAAACCGTCTATATCCCAATCTGTTCCATCCCGGAAATTTCGAACAGATTCAATTGTCTCTTGAGCCAAAAAATTAGCATAAGTAGTTTTTTTTATTAAGCTCGAGGTTTTTAAAGAAAAAGTTAAGAGGCCGAGAATTCCGACAAAAGCGACAAGCAGAACAAAAACAACGACTAGAATTTCTACTACTGTAATTCCTTTTTTTGAAACATTCAGGCCTTTTTTATTAATATTAGTTTTCTTTAACATGAATTAAGGTGTATTTATTGAATTTCTTTGGTTCCACCATACATTCCTTCAGTTACGGTATCGTCAGTATCAGCTAAATAATGGGCAATATCTTTATCTATTCCTCCGTCAACAACATAGATTATCACCTCTTGGTTGTTTTTACTATCGTTACGATTGCGATGAATGCAAAGAAGAGCATTAAAGGCATCAAGAGAATGAGCGTGGATTTGAAATGTTTGGTCGGTGCCACCGACAGAAAACGTTCCTTGCCAATCAAACTCTGTTTTACCGGCATCAAAATAATCTGCCATATTAACTTGTTCTGTCTGAGGAATATCGGGAAAATTAAATTTTAAAGAGGTAGAATTTTGTATACTCCATCCCAGATTAAAATGAACATGGCGAGCATCTTTTAATCTCGCTGTGTCAGAAGGACTAGAAGGACTTACTAAATTAATTTCACCAGAATTAGCAATATAAACAGTTTTTGTCTTTGTAGTATCGTTTTTTAACCGTATGGTTAATTCTCCAAATTGAGATGTCGTTCCCGAAATCCTATCAAAGATTGTTTCCGATCCTCCCCCGCTTAAATTTATTCCGGATATTTCAACAGAATCTGACAATTTATGAATTTCATCAAAGGAGCTATCTCTTAATGCGTAATTATTTCCTTTAAATAAAGTATATTGATGAGGGGAAGTGTACTGGTCAAAATAAACTCCGTATTGGCTGGCTCCTTCAGAAGCCAAAGTTTTGTTTTGAGTCAATCTTAGATTATTAATAATCTCTTCAGCATCGCTTATTAGATCTGATTCTTTTTGGAAAAAACGATAAGCTGGAATAGTTAAGCCTATCAAGATAACTGTGATTGCAATAATGATCAGTATTTCTATCAGGGTAAAACTCCTCATCTAAAAATTTAAAGATTAGGGATTATCTTTGATTTCATTTTATAGCTCCGAGCATTGAATATATTGGTTGAATCATTGAAATAGCAAAAAAGCCAACTGCCCCGCCAATCAAAAGCATCAATACTGGTTCAATTATTGCCGAAAGATTTTTGGTGGCATTCGTTACTTCCTCTTCATAGAAATTAGCTAATTTAGCCAAGATTTCTGATGTTTGTCCGGTTTCTTCTCCAATTTCAATCATCTGAATAACCATTAATGGATAAAGACTTTGGTAAGGTCTTAAAGCCAAAGAAAGCTTTTCGCCTTTTTGAACTTTTTCTATTGATTGAGCGATTGCTTCCTTAAAATAAATATTTCCCAAGGATCCAGAAACGATTTCTAAAGCGTGGACAATCGGTATGCCAGAAACGATAAGAGAGCTCAATGTCCTTAAAGTCTGGGCTGAATTGGTTTTTTTTACAATTGGAGAAATAATAGGAATTTTTAGGGTTATTTTATCAAAAACCCTCTTTCCGCCCCTTGTTTTTAAAGATCTTCTGAAAAGAAAAGATAGAACAATAATCAAAATTATAACCAAGTACCAGAAAGTGGCTAAAAACTCCCCAAGACCAATTACAAACCGAGTAGTCGGAGGTAGATCAACCTCCAATTCCCTGAATGTTTCGGCTAATTGGGGTATAACCATAATAAGCATTAAAGTGCCAATACCTATCATGGCGCAAATAATCACGGCAGGATAAATCATCGCCCCCACTATTTTAGATTTTAATTCGTAATCTCTTTCCATTTGAAAAGTTAAATTTTTTAAAACCTCTTCTAAGGTTCCAGATTCCTCTCCAACCTTAACCATATTGACAAAAAGCTCAGAAAAAGTGTCAGGATATTTTTTTAGACTATCTGAAAAAGAATCTCCCTTATTGACCATTTCGCCGATTTCATTGAGAACTTTTTTGAAGATCTTATTTTTACTTTGCTCTGACAAAATTGACAAACTTCGCGGAAGGGAAACGCCAGCTGAAATCATTACTTGAAGATTTCTAGTAAACATCATTTTTTCGGTTAGAGAAACTCTTCCGAAAAAAGGCAAAGATATTTCAAATTTTCTTTTTTTATCCTCGGTTTCTAACTCAACCCCAATCAAAACATATCCTTTTTGGTGAAGGATTTTTGACAATTCTTTTTTGTCTTTAGCTTCTAGGGTGCCTGTTTCAAGCTCTCCCTTAAAAGATTTTGCGGTATAGAAATATTGGGGCAAATTTAAAAAATAATTATCAAAATAATCATTAAGAGATAATTACCCTTAAGACTTCTTCAATAGAAGTTATTCCTTGGGCAGCCTTTAAAAAACCATCTTCAACCATTGTTCTCATTCCTTCTCTTTGAGCTTGCGCTTGAACTTGGTCAGCATCTGTTCTTTTGATAATAAGCTCTTTGATTGATTCAGTTACCGGTAAGGCTTCGTAAATTCCAATCCGTCCCTTATATCCATCTTGGCATTCTTTTGAGGGTTTCGGACGATAAAATTCAATATCTGGCCAATTATCCTTGTCTTTAATAATTTTTTCTTCTCTAAGAATTTCTAAAATTTTATTTAAATCACAATTTTTTTCTAAATCTTTAATTTCTGTTTTTTTGAGTGTATATCTTAATTTTTCTGAGCAGAGCTTCCTGACTAATCTTTGGGCTAAAATGACATTTAGAGTCGAAGAGATTAAAAAAGGCTCAGCCCCCATATCAATTAAACGAGGAATGGCGCCAGCGGCTGTGTTGGTATGGATAGTAGATAAAACCAAGTGACCCGTAAGGGCGGCATTAATCGCTAAGGACGCTGTTTCTTTGTCTCTAATTTCTCCTATCATCAAAATATCTGGGTCTTGCCTAACCAAAGATCTGAGACCAGAGGCAAAAGTTAACCCAATTTTAGGATTAACTTGAGTTTGATTAACTCTGGGCATTTGATATTCAATTGGGTCTTCAACGGTAGCAATATTTACATCGGGAGTATTTAAAATTTCTAACATAGAATAAAGAGTGGTTGTTTTTCCAGAGCCAGTCGGTCCCGTTACCAGAATCATTCCGACGGGTTTCCTTAAATGATCTTGAATGTTTTCTAAAGATTTTCCCCTAAGGCCTAATCCCTCTAAGGTGAAAGCTTTGGAAGTTTCAGGTAATAATCTCATCACAATTTTTTCGCCGTTAAAAACCGGCAAAATTGAAACTCTAATTGAATATTTATAATCTTCAGCTTCAACCTTAAACCTTCCATCTTGAGGCAAACGATGTTCGTCCAATTTTAAATTAGAAAGAACTTTAATTCTGGCCACAATTCCAGATTGGACAATTTTTGGTAAAGTCATAGCGTCTCTTAAAATTCCATCAATTCTATAACGGACAATTACTTCTTTCTCAGTTGGTTCAATGTGAATATCAGAAGCCCTTTGTAAAATAGCATGCTTCAATAAAGTTTCGGCAATCCGAATTATTGGCAGTTCTTCGGCTATTTTTTGAAGATCGGTTTTTTCTTTAACTATTTCTTCTCTAATTGATTTAATCCCTTTAGTTTCCTTTTTAATAATTTCTCCAAATTCAGCTTCTAAGGTTTTTTGATATTGAGACAGAACACTTTTGATGCTTTCGGGCGTCGTTAGCCTTGGCAAAATTTTCAAATTAGATTTTTTTTTAATAAATTCAATAGTTCTCAAATCTTCCGGGTCAAGCATAGCAACCTCTAAGCTTTGCCCCGTCTTTCTAAAAGCAATGATATTATGGGAGCGGGCAATAGGCTCTGGAATAATTTTTAAAATTTCTGGCGGGACTTTTTCTTTTTCTAAATTAATAAAAGGAATGCCCAAAATATAAGCCTCAAGTTTTATTAACTCTTCTTGAGTAATTGTTCCATCAGAAACTAAAATGTCGCCAACTTTTTGTTTTGTTTCCTGAGCTTTTTTCTGGGCTTGGTTAAACTGAGCTTCGGTGACTAAGCCGGCGTCTAAAAGAAAAGCTTTTAATTGTTGGGTTTCAATTCTCATTCTTAGCTGAAGGTTATTCTCCTAAGGTTTTTTTAACCTTATCTACTACTTCATCCAAACTATAATTTTCTTTTACCAAGTAAGTAGTGGCTCCCAATTCAAGGGCTTTTTCAACGCCTTCTGCGTCTTCTAAATTAGTTAGAACAATAACCGGAATTTTTTTAGTTTTGGGATTATCCATTAATTTCTTAAGTACCTCAAGTCCGTGGAGTTTGGGCAAAATTAAATCTAATAAAATTAAATCTGGCTTTTGATCATTGGCTGATTCTAATCCGATTTTTCCGTCCAGAGCTGAGATTATTTGATAGCCTTCTTGTTGTAAAATTTCGCCAAGAGTTTTTTGAAGGGCTGATTCATCTTCAATAAATAAAATTTTTTTCATTGTTGTATGTTAAATTATCACATTATTAAATTGATTTTAAAATCAACAATTTGACAATTCAACAGTTTAGCAATTTATTTAATTGGAATGGTGAACCAAAAAGTTGTTCCTCCTCCTTCTTCTGATTTAAAACTCATTCTTCCTCCAGATCCATCAATAATTGATTTAGCAATGTAAAGACCCAGTCCCGTGCCTTGGGTTTGATATTTTAAAATATTTTGAGCTCTAAAGAATTTTTGGAAGATATATTTTTGCTCTCGAACAGGAATTCCCACTCCATCGTCCTTGATCTCAAAATAAATATTGCCTTTTTGTTTTCTAATCTGAATTCTAACTTCTCCCTTATCTTTTATGTAGCGAATGGCATTATCTAGAAGATTTTCAATGATTAATTTTAATTGCGACGGATCAATAAAAACTTGAGGCAGGTCTTCCTCGCATTCTAATTTTATCTCTACGTTGGCAGCCCGGGCAAATGGTTCAAGATTAGACACCAGATTCTTAGCTAAATTGACCAAGGAAACTTCTATCTTTTGAGCGGGAAGTTTTCCTTGTTCAATTCGAGAAACCGTCAAAAGATCTTTAACTAATTCTCCCATTCTAGTAATATTTTCTCTTAAAATTTGAAAATACTCCAGCTGAGGCGCCTCAATTGTTCCTAATCTTCCCGACATTAGGAGCTCAATTGTCCATCTTAAGTTAGAAAGGGGAGCCCGCAATTGGTGAGAAACAATACCGACAAACTCTGATTTTAGGCGATTAGCCTCAGCTAACCTCTCAAAACTTTGGGTAATAGTGAAGGTAACAACCAACAAAAAGGCTGAGAGAATAAGGACGATCAAAACTATTATTTCTGGCTCTTCAATAAACTGAACACCAACAGCATAAGTAGTCAGGATAATCACAATGGTAATTATCCCCATAATTAAAAAAATAAATTGAGGATATTGCCAAAGAGAAATCCCGTATTTTTGTCGGTGATGGTCAAAAATATTTAACTGTTCAAAAATTTTCTGGATGTTCACAACTTTATTATATCAATTATAGCACAGATTGACCAAGAGATGATAAGTTGATATAAAGGTTATGAACGGGGTATAGTGTAACGGCAGCACGAGTCCTTTGGGAGGATTTAGTCTCGGTTCGAATCCGAGTACCCCGATAAAATTAAAATGCGGGTATAGTATAGTGGTAGTACGGAACCCTTCCAAGGTTCAAGCACGGGTTCAACCCCCGTTACCCGCTTTACAACAAAAACCGCCGCGTTTAACGCGGCGGTTTTTGTAATGTTTAACACCCGACGTTAAACATTATTTTGCGTATTCAATTACTCTGGTTTCTCTAATTACATTGACTTTGATTTCGCCCGGGTACTTCAATTCTGATTGAACTTTATCTGCAATCTCCCGGGCTAATTTTTTGGCAGATAAATCGTCAACTTCTTCTGGCTTAACAAAAATTCTAATTTCTCTGCCCGCCTGCAAGGCCCAAGCTTTTTCAATTCCCGGAAAAGATAAGGCTATTGATTCCAGCTCAGCCAGTCTTTTTAAATAATTCTCAACTGTGTCTTTTCTGGCTCCGGGCCTGGCTCCTGAAATTTGGTCGGCTACCTGGACAATCATCGATTCTAATGTTTCGTAAGGATATTCTTCATGATGAGATTTCATAGCATCAATTACTTCTTTTTCTACTTCAAATTTCTCTAAAATTTTGATTCCAATATCTATATGAGAACCTTGGATTTGATGATCTACTGCTTTACCAATGTCATGAAGAAGTCCGGCTTTTTTCGCGACCATAGGATCAGCTTTTAATTCTGAAGCCAATGTTGAAGCTAAATGGGAAACCTCAATTGAGTGTAAAAGAACATTCTGGCCAAAGCTTGTTCTGAAATTTAATCTTCCCAGAAGTTGAACAATTTGAGGCGGCAAACCAATAATACCTGTGTCGTAAAGCGCTTGCTCTCCAGCTTCTTTTATTTTTTTTACAATTTCTGCTTTTGCTTTTTGGACCTGTTCTTCTATTCTGGCTGGCTGAATTCTGCCATCAGAAATTAATTTCTCTAAAGCTATTTTAGCAATCTGGCGGCGAATTGGATCAAAGCCAGAAATTACTACTGCCTCCGGTGTTTCATCGACAATAACTTCTACCCCAGTTAATTTTTCCAAGGTTTTAATATTTCTTCCTTCTTTACCAATAATTCTTCCCTTGATTTCATCAGAGGGCAGAGAAACTGTGGTAGTGGTTAATTCCTGAGTCTGGGAAATAGTGCATCTTTGGATGACTGTTGTCAATATTTCCTTCGCTTTTTCTTCAAATTGATTCTGGCCTTCTTTTTCTAATTTTCGTATTCTTTCTAAAATTTCTTTTTGGTATTCTTTTTCCAAATTTTGAAGTAATTCTTCTTTAGCTTTTTCTTTGGGCAATCCCGAAATCTTCTCTAATTTTTTTAAGGCTTCTTCTTTGAGGTCTTCTAAATTTTCTTTTATCTTCTTTAATTTTTTAACTCTCTCTTCAAAATCTCTTTCTTTTTCTTCAAGAAGATCAAATTTATTACTTAAACTAGCTTCTCTTTTTAACGACAACTGTTCAGTCCGTAATAATACTTTCTGCCTTTCCTCAAAATCCTTTTTGGTTTTTTCTAAAAATCGGGAAGCTTTTTCTTTGGCTTCATCTAAAATTGCCTGGGCTTCATCCTTGGTTTTGATAATCTTTCTTTGGATTCTCGCCTCTATTGTTCCTACTTGTTTTCTGGCAATTGATTGCCTTGCATAATAGCCTAAAATTGACCCCATGGTCAATGCTAAAATTCCCACAATAAGTAGAATAAATTGATTCATAATTTTGGATAGAAACTTGGTTTTCCATCATACTTAAATTAGCGCAATTAAGATTTTAATTCCTTGCGGATTTAATTTATACTTGATAATTTCAAAATTACGCTGTAGAAACCAAAATTCCATAGTTAGTTTTCTAATCTGATTTTAGCAAAAAAAATCTAAAAATGTCAAATTACGAACCCCGGTCTCATAAATAATCTCATAGGCGGTGGCTTTACCTAAGTTGCTAATGTTTAACACCCGACGTTAAACATTTGAAAAATATTTTTTTATCAATCTAAAAAACCCGGTTGAAATCGGGCTTTTTAAAAACTAATAAAAGCTGACCCCTAAAA